>CAYRZN010000008.1:27171-29715 GCA_964428825.1 uncultured Aeromicrobium sp. | reverse complement strand
GCCCGAGGAGCTCGTCAAGCGACTCAAGCTGTCGGGCCCGAACCGTGCCACCGTCATCATGACGCGGGTCGACGGCCAAGGTCGCGCCTTCCTCGTCGAGCCGCTCCGGCCATGAGTCGCGACCCGGCCTACGCTGACGCCATGCAGGTCGACCTCAACGCCGACGTCGCCGAGAGCCCGGACGACCTGGCGCTCCTGGACGTCGTGACCAGCGCCAACGTGTGCTGCGGGGCCTACGCGGGCGGCATCGACCTGATGATCGCCGCGTGCACTCGGGCCGTCGAGCGCGGCGTCACGATCGGGGCCCAGGTCGGGTACGCCGATCCCGAGGGCTTCGGGCGCCGCCCGCTCGACGTCGACTCTGGCGAGCTGGTCGAGTCCCTGCGCGAGCAGATCGACCTGCTCGCCGAGATCGCCGACTCCGTGGGCGGTCACGTCGCCTACGTCAAGCCGCACGGGGCGCTCTACAACACCGTCGTCGTTGACGAGCGCCAGGCGACCGCCGTCGTCGGGGCCGTCGCCCCGTACGGGCTGCCCCTGCTCGGCCTGCCGCACGCGGCCTCGCTGCGGATCGCCGCGGCCGACGGGATGCCCGTCGTCACCGAGGGGTTCGCCGATCGCGCCTACCGGCCGGACGGCACCCTCGTGCCTCGCTCGGAGCCCGGCGCCGTCCACGACGACCCGGCGACCGCCGTGGCCCAGGCCGTGCGGCTCGCGCCCCAGGTCGACTCGCTGTGCGTCCACGGCGACTCCCCCGGCGCGATCGACCTCGCCCGCGCGGTGCGTTGCGGACTGGAGGACGCCGGCCACACGGTGCGGTCGTTCGCGTGAGGCTCCTGCCGGCCGGTGACCGCGCCCTGCTGGTCGACTGCTCCGACCACCTCGAGGCGCGCGCCTGGCACGCCGCCCTGGTCGACGTCGCGGACGTGACCCTGGGCGCCCGGACCGTGCTGGTGCGCGGCGAGCCGGCCGAGGTCCGTCGGCTCCTCGCCACCACGAGTCCGCTCGCGGTCCTGGCCGACGCGGTCGCCGAGGTCGTGATCGGCGTCGTGTACGACGGCCCCGATCTGGACGAGGTCGCGCGTCTGACCGACCTCACGACCGACGAGGTCGTCGCCGCGCACACCGGCACCGCGTGGGACGTCGCGTTCACCGGTTTCGCGCCCGGCTTCGCCTACCTGACCGGGGGCGACCCGCGCCTGCACGTGCCCCGCCGCGACACCCCGCGCCCCCGCGTCCCGGTCGGCGCCGTCGCGCTGGCCGGGCCGTACTCCGGCGTCTACCCGCGGGAGTCGCCCGGCGGGTGGCAGCTGCTGGGTCGTACCGACGCGCCCCTGTGGGACCTCGACCGCGAGCCGCCCGCCCTGCTGCGGCCGGGCACCCGCGTGCGGTTCGAGGCCGCGCCGGGCCCGGGGGCGCCATGAGCCTGCGCGTCACGGCACTGGTCGGGTCCGCGCTGGTGCAGGACCTGGGACGCCCCGGGCGCTCGGAGCTCGGGGTGTCCCCCTCGGGCGTGTTCGACCGCACGGCCGCTCGGCAGGCCAACGACCTCGTCCGCAACCGTGCCGACGCCGCCGTGCTGGAGGTGCTCGGGTCGGTGACCCTGCGCACGAGCCGACCGACCACCGTCGCGGTCGCCGGCGCGCCGGGGCCCGTCGCGATCGACGGCGTGCCCGTCTCGTCGATGCGCACGTTGCACGTCCCCGGAGGTGGTCTGCTGACGATCGGCGCGCCGGTGGTCGGGCTCCGCCGGGTCGTCGCGATCCGGGGCGGGGTCGCCGCCGAACCCGTCCTGGGCTCGCGGTCGACCGACACCCTGTCGGGACTCGGCCCGGAGCCGCTCGCCGTGGGCTCGTCCGTCGCGGTGTCGCCGGGCGCCGCCGGCCCCGACCTCCGCCGGCTCGACGTGGGCGTGCCCGGGGTCGGCGACCTCACGATCCGGGTCGTGCTCGGACCGCGCGACGACTGGTTCACCGCCGCGGCGATCGACACACTGCTGGGCACCGGCTGGTCGGTGTCCGATCGGAGCGACCGCATCGGCGTGCGCCTCGACGGGCCCGTGCTGGAGCGCGCCGTTGCCGGCGAGCTGGAGTCCGAGGCCATCCTGCGCGGCAGCATCCAGGTCACGTCGGCGGGCCTGCCGGTCGTGCTCGGACCGGACCACCCCGTCACGGGCGGCTACCCCGTGATCGGCGTCGTGCTCGACGTGGACACCGACCTCCTGGCCCAGGCCGCGCCCGGCAGGGTCATCCGCTTCCGGCGCCACCGCGCACCCTGAGCGGGCGGTGAGTGTTCCACCGAGGACGGTGGCTCCTCCACGTCATCGGCGGTCATACGGTGGAACACTCACCGCCGACCGGACCCGGGGTGGAACACTCACCGCCCGACCGCTCAGGCGACGATCGAGGTGACCGGGAGGCCGGAGTCGGCCCGCAGGTCGAACGGCGATGCGGGGAGCCCGCGACGCACGACCTCGGCCCCCAGCGCGGCGACCATCGCCCCGTTGTCGGTGCACAGGCCCAGGCGCGGCACGCGCAGCTCGAT
>CAYRZN010000008.1:0-27161 GCA_964428825.1 uncultured Aeromicrobium sp. | reverse complement strand
GCTGCTCCGCGTACCAGCGCAGGCGTGAGTTGGCGGCGACGCCACCGCCCACCACGAGCGTGCTGACGTCGTGCACGCGACACGCCTGCACCGCCTTGGCGGTGAGCACGTCGCAGACCGCGTCCTGGAACGAGGCGGCGACGTCGGCCACCACGAGCTCGCGCCCGGCCAGCTGCTCGCGCTGCACGTGCCGCGACACCGCGCTCTTCAGTCCGGAGAAGGAGAAGTTCCATCGATGCTTCTCCTGGTCGCGCGAGGCCGTGAGCCCCCGCGGGAACGGCACCGCCCGTGGGTCACCGGTGGCGGCGACCCGGTCGATGTGCGGACCACCCGGGTAGGGCAGGCCCAGGAGGCGCGCGACCTTGTCGAACGCCTCGCCCGCCGCGTCGTCGATCGTCTGGCCGAGCAGGGTGACGTCGGTGGCGATGTCGTCGACCAAGAGGATCTCCGAGTGCCCCCCGCTGGCGAGCAGCGCCACGACACGGCGGTCGAACCGGCCGTGCTCGAGCTGGTCGACCGCGACGTGCGCCGCGAGGTGGTTGACGCCGTAGAGCGGCGTGTCGTGGGCCAGCGCCAGCGCCTTCGCGCCCGCGATCCCCACGAGCAGCGCACCCGTGAGACCCGGTCCGCTCGTGACCGCGATCGCGTCGACGTCAGCCATCGCGAGGCCCGCCTCGTCGAGCGCACCGGTCAAGGTGGGCACGAACGCCTCGAGGTGCGCACGACTCGCGACCTCGGGCACGATCCCGCCGAAGCGGACGTGCTCCTCCATGCTGGACGCCACGACGTGCGCGAGCAGCTCGGTGCCCCGCACGATGCCCACACCGGTCTCGTCGCAGGACGACTCGATGCCGAGGACGACGGGTTCACTCACGCCGTCAGTGTTTCATCCCACCGCCCGCGGTGCGGGCGGTGGACCAGCCACCGGTCGACGCGGCGACACGGTGGCTGACGCACCGTCCCACCGGGCCGGCCTACTCCGCGACGGTCACGCGGCGGTCGAACGCGACGTAGCCGGCGAAGTCGGTGCCGACGCGCTCGACCGCGCCGGGCAGGAGGTCCGGGTACGACCAGGCTCCGTCCGCGAGCCGGTCGTCACCGTGCCCGACGTCCCAGTACTGCGTGTCGCCCTTCCACGGGCAGTGGTAGGCGGTGTCGCTCGTGGCGAACTCGCCGTCGGTGAGGCTCGAGGGCGGGAAGTACCAGTTGCCCTCGATCTTGACGAGCTCCTCGCTCGACGCCTCGGCCAGGACGGTGCTGCCGTGGACGGCCTTCATGGTGCCTCCTCAGGGGTCGTCACCAGTGTGACCCCGGGACCCTGAACGCGCTCGGCTGTCCTCGGAGCGAGGCGCTCAGCCGTCCTCGCGCTCCGCGCTCAGCCGTTCTCGCGCTCCGCGCGGCGGGCCGCCTTGGCAGCCTTCTCCTCCGCGTCCAGGCGCGCAGCCTCCTCGGGCGTCGGGGCGAGGCCGCCGAAGCGGGCGGGCGCCCACCACTGCCCCTCGGGGCTGATCGGGTACTCGGCGATCGCGTGCTCGAGCAGGCGCGTCATCTCGGCCTTGAGCAGGGCGGTCTCGGCGACGGGATCCTCCCCCGTGACGGCGATGGGGGCACCCACGTGCAGGCCGATCGTCTTGCCGCGGCCGAAGATGTCCGACTCGTGGTCCTTGGTCTTCATGAGCTGCGTGCCCCACGTGACCATCGGGATCAGGGGCACCCCGGCCTCGGCCGCCATGCGGACCGCGCCGGTCTTGAGCTCCTTGATCTCCATCGAACGACTGATCGTGGCCTCGGGGAAGATGCCGACGATCTCGCCGGACCGCAGGTACTCGACCGCGGTGTTGTACGACTGCTCCCCGCTGTCGCGGTCGACGCTGATGTGGTGGAACGAGCGCATCAGACGGCCCGTCGCTCCCTCGAAGGCCTCGCGCTTGGCCATGAACCGCACGAGGCGCTTGCTGGGCTGGGCGGCGAGCCCGTCGAACACGAAGTCGACGTAGCTGATGTGGTTGGCAGCGAGCACGGCACCACCGGTGCGCGGGATGTGCTCGGTGCCCGAGGTCTGGAACCGCATGCCCAGCACCTTGAAGAGCGTCTTGGCCGTCACGATGACGGGCGGGTACGTCACGTCGCGCATGCCGACACCGTAGTGCACACGCGTGCACTCGCACGACGCGGAGAAGGGGCCGCCCGAGGAGCACCTAGAATGGCGCGTCGTGACCCGACCCGACGCCCCGCCCCCGACCCGAGCGCTCGTGCGCCCGGAGATCCAGGCGCTCCGGGCACTCGCGGTCCTCGGCGTGGTCCTGTACCACCTGTGGCCGAACCGGCTCACCGGCGGCTTCGTCGGCGTCGACGTGTTCTTCGTCGTGTCCGGCTTCCTCATCACCGACCACCTGCTCCGCGAGGTCGACCTGCGACGCACCGTCGACCTGCCGGCCTTCTGGGCCCGGCGGGCGCGCCGCCTGCTGCCGGCCTCGTTCCTGACGATCGCCGCGACCGCCGTGGCCGTCTACGTCTGGGTGCCGGAGAACCGCTGGCCCCAGTTCGGACGCGAGCTCGTGGCCTCGACGTTCTACGTCGAGAACTGGGAGCTCGGCCGCCAGTCGGTCGACTACCTCGCCCAGTCGAACGTCACGTCCCCGTCGCAGCACTTCTGGTCGCTCGGCGTCGAGGAGCAGTTCTACCTGGTGTGGCCGATCATGATCGGCGCCGTCGCACTCCTCGCGCTCCGCACCCGGCTGCGCCCCGGCACCCTGGTGGGGGCCGCGCTCCTGCTCGTCGCCGTCGCCAGCCTCGTGCACTCGATCCAGCTGACGGCGTCCGATCCCGGCCCGGCGTACTTCTCGACCTTCACCCGCGCCTGGGAGTTCGCCGCCGGGGGCCTGCTCGCCTGGCTCGGCCGCACGCGACTCGCCGGCGCGCCTACCGGCCCCCGTGGGGCCCACGCCACCACGGCGGTCTCCTGGTCAGGAGCGGCCGCGATCGCCGCAGCGATGTACCTCTACACGGGCTCGACCCCGTTCCCCGGGTACACGGCCGCGCTCCCCGTGGTCGGCACCCTCGCGGTCATCTGGGCCGGCGCCCCGGCCACCGTCTGGTCGCCCGCGCCGCTCATGCGGTGGCGGCCCACGCAGTGGGTCGGCGACGTCTCGTACGGCGTCTACCTGTGGCACTGGCCGCTGATCGTGCTGGTCCCGTTCGTCACCGCGACGCCGCTGCGCACGACCGACAAGATCGCGATCCTGGGCCTCACCCTGGTGCTCGCCCAGGCGTCCAAGACGTACGTCGAGGACCCGATCCGCACCGGGCGCCGACTCCAGCGCCTGACCCTGCGCCCCCGCCGCACGTTCGCCGTCGTCGGCGTCGCCTCGCTCGTGATCCTGGCCGGGTGCGTCTCGCTCGTGCGCTGGCAGCCCACGCCCCTGCCCACCGCGGCCGAGATCGCGGCCGATCCCTGCCTCGGGGCTGCCGCGCTCGCCGACCCGGAGTGTGCCGACCGGCTCGACGACTCGCTCGTGGCCGACGCCGCCGCCTTCGCGGGCGACCTCCCACCGGCGCAGGTGCGCGAGTGCGAGACCGCAGCGAACTCCCGGACGTACACGCGCTGCGAGCTCGGCTCGGCCGACCCCGCGGCACTCGGGGTCGCGTTCATCGGCGACTCGCACGGCACCCGCATGGCCGAGCCGGTGCGCATGACCGCCGAGCAGGAGGGGTGGCGCCTCTCGACGTTCCTCGTCTCGGGCTGCCCCATGGCCGCGCGCGTCTGGGTCGGTTCGGCCTGGGGTGCCGACGCCACCTACTCCGAGATCTGTCGCACGACGGCCGTGGACGTCTTCGACGAGGTGCTCGCCGACCCGACGGTCGACGTCGTCGTCATGACGAACCGCACCCGCGTCTACCTCAGTGACGATCCCGAGAACTGGCCGCTCGCGGCCGCTGACGTCGCTGAGGTCATCGCCGAGTTCCAGGCGGCCGGGAAGGCCGTCGTGGTCCTGCGGGACCCCCCGGAGATGCGCGGGGTGCCCGTCGAGGGTGCCGAGGGCGCCGTCGACTGCGTCCTGCGGGTCGACGACCCGAGCGAGTGCGCCCTCCCGCGCGCCGAGGCCGGCTTCGACGACCCCATGCGGGACGCCGCGGTCGCCACGGGAGCCCCCGTCGTCGACGTGGACGACCTGCTGTGCGACGACGAGCGCTGCCTGATCCAGGCCGGCGGCGCCGTGGTCTACACCGACGACAACCACCTGACCACGACCTACGCCCGCACGATGCAGCCCTTCCTCGGCGCGCGCCTGGTCGCCGCCGTGGACCAGGCCCGGAAGGACCAGCCGTGACCCTCGACATCCTCGTCCCCTACTGGGGCGACCCCGACCACATGATCGCGACCGTGACGTCGGTGCTCGACCAGACCGATCCCGACTGGACGCTGACGATCCTCGACGACCAGTACCCCGACAGCACGGTCCGCGACTGGGTCAGCACGCTCGAGGACCCGCGCGTCGTCTACCACCTCAACGAGGTCAACCTCGGGATCACCGACAACTACCGCGCCGCCGTCGCGCGCGCCACGCAGTCGCACCTGACCCTCCTCGGCTGCGACGACCTGATGCACCCGAACTACGTCGCCCTCGTGCGCGAGCTCGTGGGCCGCCACCCGGACGCCGACGTCTTCCAGCCAGGCGTGCAGGTCATCGACGGCGACGGCCGACCCGTCCTGCCGCTCGTCGACCGCGTCAAGCAGCGCCTCCTGACCCCTCGCGAGGAGACGGTCCTGCGCGGCCAGGACATGGCCACGAGCCTGATCCGCGGCAACTGGCTGTACTGGCCGTCGCTGACGTTCCGCACCGAGACCCTGCGCCGGATCGACTTCCGCGAGGGCCTGCCGATCATCCAGGACCTCGCCCTGCTCATGGACATCGCCTTCGAGGGCGGGTCGCTCGCCTACTCCCCCACGACGGCGTTCTCGTACCGTCGCCACTCCGGGAGCGCGTCGCAGAAGACGATCCTCGACGGCCGCCGGTTCCGCGACGAGCGCACCTACTACCGCACCGCACGTCGCCTCGCCGCGGCCCTGGGCTGGCGTCGCACCGCCCGCGCCGCGCGCTGGCGGTTCCTCTCGCGCCTGCACGGACTGGCCGAGCTCCCCGCGGTGCTCCGGGCTCCCCGTCGAGCCGGGATATCATCCACCGTGGCCCACATCCTGGCGCCCTGACGTCCCAGCAGCTGTCGAACCGAGGAGCACCATGTCGTCCAGCGTCCTGATCACCGGCGGTGCCGGCTTCATCGGCTCCCGGCTGGCCCATCGCTTCGCCCGCGACGGCCACCGGGTCACGATCCTCGACACGCTGTCGCCCCAGGTGCACGGGGCCGATCCGGCGCAGGACTCCCCCATGCTCGCCCTCGCGTCCGAGGTCGCCACGGTCGTGCAGGGGTCGGTCACCGACGTCGACGCCCTGCGCCGCGCGCTCGAGGGCCAGGACATCGTCGTCCACCTGGCCGCCGAGACCGGCACCGGTCAGTCGATGTACGAGATCGACCGCTACGTCGAGGCCAACATCGGTGGCACGTCGAAGATGCTCGACCTGCTCACGAACGAGGCCCACACGGTGCGCCGCGTCGTCGTCGCCTCGTCGCGCTCCATCTACGGCGAGGGCACCTACCGCGCGGCCGACGGCCGCCTCGTGCACCCGCCGCACCGCGCGGACGCCGCCATGGCCGCCGGCGACTTCGACGTGCACCTGGAAGGCCACGACCCGCTCGAGCTCGTGCCCACCGACGAGGACGCCCGACTGCATCCCTCGTCGGTGTACGGCATCTCCAAGCAGGTGCAGGAGCAGCTCATCACGACGGTCTGCCCCACGATCGGCGTCGAGGCGGTGGCCCTGCGGTACCAGAACGTCTACGGTCCGGGCCAGTCGCTCAAGAACCCGTACACCGGCATCCTCTCGATCTTCTCGACCCTGATCCGCCAGGGTCGAGAGATCAACGTGTTCGAGGACGGCCTGGAGAGCCGTGACTTCGTCTACATCGACGACGTCGTCGAGGCCACCTACCTGGCCGCCACGCACGCCGACGCCCCCGGTGCCGTGCTGAACGTCGGCAGCGGGGTCGCCACGACCGTGCTCGAGGTCGTCGACGCCCTGCAGTCCGCCTTCGGGTCCGACGTGCCAGTGCGGATCTCGGGCAACTACCGCCTCGGTGACATCCGCCACAACGTCGCGGACACGACCCGCCTCGTCCAGACCCTCGGGTTCCGGCCGGAGGTCGACTTCCGCACGGGCGTGCAGCGCTTCGTCGAGTGGGTCAAGGGCGAGCCGGTCGAGGACAGCGGCTACGAGCGCTCCCTCGACGAGATGGCGTCGCGCAACCTGCTCAAGCGCTGATCCCGGGCCTCGCTACGGGGCGACTGCGGGCGCGTTCTGCGTCGCCCAGTCGGCCAGCGCACGGCCGACGAGCTCGCTGCCGAGCTCGGACAGGTGGACCTGGTCGCGGAACAACGGGGTGCCGTCGCGCAGCACCGAGCACGTCTGCTCGTCGCAGAACAGGCCCGAGGGGTCGAAGTACGTGACCTCGGGGTGCTCGGCGACGATCGCGTCGGCGAGATCGGTGAAGTCGGCGAAGCGTTCCCGCTCCGTCGCGCGGTCCTCCTCGCAGGACTCGACCTGGTCGTTGAGCGGGCGGGCGAAGCACAACGAGACGTCGTAGGAGATCGCGGGCAGCGGGCCCATCAGGACGACCGAGGCCCCGTCGGCCTCGAGGCCGGCGATCCGGCGCGAGAGTCCGTCCAGGAAGGCGTCACGGTCCGAGCCCGCTGCCGACCCGTCGCGCGGAGCGATGGTGCCGGCGGACGCGCCGTCCTGGTCGACCCAGGCGCCGGCCTCGTCGAAGCGTGGCCAGGAGGTGTCGATCACCACGACGTCCGGCGGGTGGTCGGCCAGGACCTCGTCGATGAAGGCGTCCTGCTTCTCCGCCCCGGGGGCGAAGCAGGGGTTGTTCGGCTGCGGGTCGACCGGACGCAGCGCGGTGCCCTGCACCGGGGCGCACGTGCCGATCGACAGGACGGTGCGGTCCGGGTACGCCTCGACGACGCCGGGGTACAGGGCGTTGGCGAGGCTGTCGCCCAGCAGGAGCACGTCGGGGTCCTCGTCGGCGTTCGTGACGCAGAACCACCACCCACCGACCTTGTCGGCGAACGGGTAGCGCGACTCGCAGGTCTGGTTGATCGCGTGGTCCCAGGTGCCGACGGCCTCGAACGCGGCGGAGTCGGCCTGGTGGGCGGCCGTCGGGCCCACGGGGGTCGCGACGACGACGCCCACGAGGCCGACGGCCGCGACGGCCCCGGCGAGCCACCTCGGGGCGCGCACCGTGAACCGGCCCGTGCGCACGGGGGTCTCGATGAGGCGGTACGTGGCGTAGGACAGGACGATCGCGAGCGCGATCAGCGCGAGCCGGACGGGGGTGGACGGCATGCCCTGCTCGACGATGTTCGCGAAGGAGATCATCGGCCAGTGCCACAGGTACAGCGGGTAGCTGATCAGACCGATCCACACGGCCGGCCGCCACGACAGCACGTGCTGGTTCAGGAGGGAGGCCGGTCCGGCCGCCAGGAGCAGGACGGTGCCGAGGATCGGCGCGGCGCCCCAGACGTCGGGGTAGGCGACCGACGAGTCGATCGTGACGACGCTCAGCAGCAGCAGGGCGAGACCGACGACCGAGGCCGCGTTGGCGGCCAGGAATCCCCGGATCCGCCCACCCCACAGGGCCAGCATGCCGCCCGCGGCGAGCTGCCAGAACCGGCTGAACGGCGAGTAGTAGTCGGCCGCCGGGTCAGCCGTGGCGAGGTGGAGGTTGTAGGCGAAGGACGCCACCGACAGCACGAGGACCACGACCATCGTCACGCGCCGGCCACGGCGCAGGAGCGCCACCATCATCAGCGGCCACACGAGGTAGAACTGCTCCTCGACCGCGAGCGACCAGAGGTGGAGCAACGGCTTGGAGTAGGAGCCCGGGTCGAAGTAGGACGACTCGGAGAGGAAGTGGAAGTTCGCCACGAAGAACGAGCCGGCGGCGACCTGCCGCCCGAGCTCCCGGAACTCGTCGGTGAACAGGACGACCCAGCCGACCACGACCGAGGCGACCAGGACCGTGACGAGCGCGGGGAAGATGCGACGGATGCGTCGGACGTAGAAGTCGCGGACGGTGAACCGGCCGGCCGCGGCACGGTGGGCGATGAGCCCCGTGATGAGGAAGCCGGACAGGACGAAGAACACGTCGACGCCGACGAATCCACCACCCAGGCGCTCCGGGAAGTAGTGGTAGGCGACGACCGAGAGCACGGCCACCGCCCGGAGCCCGTCGATGTCGGGCCGGTAGCGGTGGGCGTCGTCGGCGGTGGCGTCGGGCTCGGGTGCGGGTCGTCGCGCGACGAGCAGGACCCCGGCGAGGAGCAGACCGGCAGCGGCGACCCAGCTGACCCAGACCACGCGACCCTCCGCTCGTTCGGAACCCGGACGACCGCGCGGGCGTCCGCGGGCACGCACCGGGGCGGCGTGACCATGACCGGCCCGGGTCAGGGCGACACTCGCCCGGGCACCCGCACGATGATAGCCCCGCTCCCCCACCCTCACCGGGGGGCGACCCCGAGCAGGTGGCGGCGCAGCCCGCCCCAGCCACACGGCCGGTGGCTAGCATGGCCGCCATGTCCCGCATCCTCGTCGACCTGCTCTCCATGACCGGGACCAAGGGCGGCATGGAGATCTACACCCGTGAGCTGTACGAGCAGCTCGGTCGCATCAGCGACCACGAGCTCGTCGGCTTCGCCAGCACCGAGGCCGTCGCCGGCGGTCTGGACTGGTTCCCCGGCCGGGTCGTCGAGTCGGGCATCAGCGGCGAGAACCGGTTCGCCTGGGCGCGCGGCGAGCTCCGCGCGGTCAACCGCGCCGCCCGCGAGGTGCAGGCGGACCTGATCCACTCACCCGCGACGCTCGGCCCCCCGAGGCGTGACGTGCCGGTCGTGGTGACGATGCACGACATGCTGTACTGGAGCCACCCGCAGTACATGTCGACCCCGCTCTACACGGCACCCGTCAAGTGGATGGAGAAGGTCGTCTCCCGCGGAGCCGACCGGGTCGTCACGATCAGCGACGTGTCCGCACGGGAGATCGAGCGCTACCTCTCCGTCCCGGCCGATCGCATCACGGCGATCCACCTCGCGGGTCGTCCGCTGCCGGGCGTCGACCGCTCCCTGGCCGATCCCGCCCGTCCGCTCGTGCTCGGCACGGGCAACCGGCGCCCGCACAAGAACTGGGAGTCGGTGGTCCGCGCGCTGGCACTCCTCGCGCCGGAGGACCGGCCGCGCCTGGCCTTCACGGGCAGCAGCGACGACGATCCGCTCCGCCCCGTCGTCGACGAGCTCGGCCTCGGCGACTGGGTCGACCTCCACGGCTGGATCGACGAGAGCGAGCTCGCCCGGCTCTACTCCGAGGCCACCGTCCTCGTGACGCCGTCGTTCTGCGAGGGCTTCTCGTTGACCCCGCTCGAGGGCATGCTCTCGGGCATCCCGGTGCTCATCAGCGACATCGAGGTGCACCGCGAGATCGCCGGCGACGCGGCGGTCTACGTCGACCCGTCCGACCTCACGGCGATCGCCGACGGGCTGCGCCGCACCACGCACGACCCCGCGCTCCTCGCCGACCTCACCCGACGGGGCCTGGAGCAGGCGTCGCGGTACTCGTGGGAACGCACCGCCGTCGCGACGCTCCAGGTGTTCGACGAGGTCCTCGCCGCGACCCGCTGAGCCGGCGGCCGACAGCGGTCAGCAGCCGACGACCTCGTAGAGCACGGCCTCGCCCTGCCGGTCGACCTCACGCACGACGTCGGAGTCGGCGAGGTCGTCCAGGCCGGGGTAGTCCTCGACCGCGTTGTTGATCTGCAGGTCCCCGAAGTCGAGCACGAAACCGACGTCCTTGTCGCGCACGGCCCGGCACACCGCCGAGCCGGGGGTCGCCGTGCTGAGGCCGTCGTTGATCTCCTCGGTCTCGTCGTCGATCTCCATGAGGAGGTGCGGCATGAGGGGCTGCCGGTCGCCGATCGCGTAGGTCATGCCGGCTCCGGTCCACGGGTTGCCCGCGACGACCTCGCCGTCGGGGACGTGGTCGGGCAGACGCTCGAGGAGGGCGACCTCGTCGGGCGTCAGGAACCACGCGTCACCGACGAGGGCGAAGTTGCGCTGCATCTGCTCGGTGTAGGGCCGCAGCGGTCCCCCGAGCAGGGTCAGGCCCATGAGCCCGACCGTGCCGAGCGCGGCGAGCCCGACGAGGAGCGGTCCGCGGGTCGGGACGCGATCACGGAGCACCGGGAGTCCGACCACCAGTCCCACGACGCGCGCCACGCCCCAGGCCGCGAACGGGATGACCGTGAGCGGCACCAGGGCGGCCAGGCGAGGGGCGTTGTTGTACCAGGGTCCCGTGAGGACGTCGCGCAGCAGCTGGGAGTCGATCGAGGACACCACGACGTAGAGGCTGGCGCTCACGAGGTACAGCCCGGCGGCCACGAGGTGGGGCGTGCGGCGATCGCGCAGGAGCACGAAGAGACCACCCACGAGCGCCGCCGCGAAGACGACGTGCACGGCCGGCGTGCCGAACAGCGAACCGTCCATGACCGCGCGGACGGCCCGACGCGGGCTCTCGATCGTCGACCAGTGGATCTCGGCCGAGGGCGGGCGCAGCAGCTGCAGCACCACGGCGACCACGGCGAGGTGAAGCACGCCGGCACCGACCAGGAGGGCGCGGCCCCGCGCGGAGGCCGCGGCGAACCGGGTGGCGAGGGCGCCGAGGACGATCGGCACCGAGAACACGATCGTGGCGACGACTGCGCTCGGATGGGCCACGCCGAGACCCGGGAGGATGCCGAGGAGCAGGACCCAGGCCAGGGCGACCGGCGGCCCGACCTTGGCGACCCCGGCCCCGCGCGCGAGCGCCGCCACGGCCACGGGAAGGACCGCTCCGGACAGGAACAGCGGGTAGAGGACGCCGTAGGTCAGCGGCACGAAGGGGAACGCGGCGATCGAGGCGGCGAACACCCCTGCTGCCAGGGTCGCGACGGTCGACGTGCCGAACCAGGTGCGGGTCAGCAGGACGACCGACAGCGGCCAGACGACGCAGGCCACCGCAATCATCGCGGCGTTCGTCGCGACGGGGATGGACGCTCCGGTCAGGTCGACCACGAGGCTCACGAGGGCGTGCCACCCCGAGGGGTAGAACCCGAGGCTGCCCTCGGTCGTCATCTGGCCGAGCGTGAACGGCGAGGCGCTGCCGGTGCGCTCGACGAAGCCGACCGCGTTCAGGTGGAACACGTTGTCGTAGGACTGCGAGATGGCGTCGGGCTGCTGGAGCACGACGAGGAGACGCCGACCGATCAGCAGGGCGCCGGCGGCGACGGCCGCGACGACCGGCCACGCCGGTGCGGGCGTGGGTTCGTCGTCCGGGTCGCGGGTGGCGCCCCACCCGCCGGTGACGAGACGCCGACCGGTCGCCAGGACCGCCGTGGCCAGCACGGCGACCAGCAGCACCGGCAGCACCGACCACGTCAGGCCGACCCAGGACGCGACGATGGCCGCGGTGGCGATCGCGGTCAGGGACAGCGGCGCGGTGACGGCAGCGAGCCAGGTGCCGCGCGCTCCCACGGCCACACCCATCGCGAGCCCGGGGACCGTCAGGACGACCAGGGTGGCGAGCACCGGCACGATCAGCTCGGACACCGGACACTCCCTTCACAGGCGAGCCCGTCGCGATGGCGACGGGCCGCGTCGACTCTAGCGCAGCGCCGGTTGCGGTCCGTGCGCCGACGACCGGCCGTTGACCAGGACGGCAGCCCCGATGCCGAGCAGGGGTCCCACCAGCATCGCGACGATCGCGCGACCGTCCAGCGGCCCCGGTCCGACCAGGATCGCCACCGACACGAGCGCCGCCACGGTCCACAGCGTGACGTAGGCGACGTGCCGTGACCGGGCGAGCAGGGCGGCCCCGACCAGGACCGCAACGCCTAGGGCCCCGGCGCCCGCGACCGTGCCCGCCACGAACCACGGCTCGATCGTGTACCGCCCCGAGGTCAAGGTGCGCAGGGCCCAGGGCCCGGCGGCGGCACCGAGCGCGGTGACGACGACGGTCAGGGCCAGCACGGCCGCCGAGACACGGAGCAGCTCTCGCCGGGCCGCCGTGCTGCTGTCGCGGAACCGGACCAGCAGGATCGCCTGCACCGCCATGATCGGCACCACGAGCGGGGCGCGGGCCAGGCCCGTCACCATCAGGAGCTCGGCGAGGCGCTGCGGGTCGGTGTCGCGCGCCACCGCCGACATCACGGCGGGCAGCCCGCTGACGAGCACGCCGAGCGAGGCGCTGGCGACGACGGTGCCGGCGACCTGCCGCAGCAGCACCGAACGGCCCACGTCGACGACGAACCGTCCGCGCATGCGGGGCCAGGTGATCGCCCCGACGACCAGGACCGCGACCGTCATCGGGGCGGCGATCGATCCGAAGAGCCAGGCGGGCGAGGCGACCAAGAGGATCGCCGCGACCACGAGCACCATGCGCAGGCCCGAGTCGGTCACCGTCAGCAGGGCGGCCGACTCCCACCGGGCCAGACCCTGCATGACGCCACCGAGCAGGGCGACGGCGAGGACCGACAGACCCGCGACGAGCATCCAGGAGGCGGGCACCAGCAGGTGCGGCCAGACCGCGACGGTCCCGGCGACCGCCACGAGCACGATCCCGGCACCGACGGCACCGACGAACACCAGGTCCCGGGTCCCCCCGGGCTCCTCCCCCTCGGCGACGGGTCGGACGGCCCGGGTGACCTCGTTCTGGACGCCGCTCACGAGCGCGACCATCGCGTACATCGCCGACCAGAACGTGCCGAACGCCACGTAGAGCGACGGGTCGTCGAGACGCGCCGAGGCGCTCAGCTGCATCGCGTAGCCGGCGGCGCCGGCCACGACCGTCGCAGCCAGCATCCAGACCGTCCCGGGGACGCGACGCCGGGACGTGGCGCTCATGTGTCCGAGGACGGTTTCCGCTGGCGCTCGACCTCGGCAGCGAGCCGCTCCAGGTCGGCGCGATTGATCGCGACCTCCTCGGCGACCCGCCGGATCTCCTCCTCGGCACGGGAGAGCTCCCACGAGAGGTGGAGGGCGACCCCGAGCAGCAGCGCGAGCGCGAGGGTGAACAGCAGGTTCGAGGGCACCTGGACCCCGGCGAGCTCGGCCAGGTGGTCGAGCAGGGCGGGCCAGATGCTCAGGACCAGCACCGTGAACCCGATCACGAGCCACAGGACCGCGTACTTCTCGCGCAGCTGGCGGCGCAGCAGGAGTCCGACGATGAACGCGAGGATGGCCACCGAGAAGGTGATGGCGAAGGCCATGATCATGCCGTGACCTCCTCGAGCGAGCCGCGGCGCGGACGCCGCATCAGCGCCAGCGTGAGGGCGAACATGGAGCGGAGCAGGTAGACCGCCGATCCGACGAAGCCCTGGCTGGGCCGGCCGTACAGCCGCGGACGCATCGCGACCGGGACCTGGGCGACCGTGAGGCCCTCGTGGATCGCCGCGACGAGCGAGTCGATCGTGTCACCGAGGTACTCCGCCGGGTAGTAGCGCACGTACTGGTCGATCGCGCGGGCGTTGGCGGCACGAAATCCCGACGTGACGTCGGTCAGCGGCGTGCCCGCGACCCGCGACAGGATGCGGGCCAGCAGGACCATGGCCCACTTGCGAGGACCCCGGACCTCGTAGTCGCCGGTGTCGGCGAACCGGGCCCCGATGCTGATGTCGACCTCGGCCAGGCCGGCCACGACCCGCGCGATGTCGGCCGGGTTGTGCTGGCCGTCGGCGTCGACCTGGATGGCCGCGGCGTACCCGTGTCGCTGGGCGTAGGTGAACCCGGCGCGCATCGCGCCACCGACCCCGAGGTTGAACGGCAGCGAGAGCACGATCGCACCGGCCTGCGCCGCCACCGCGGCGGTGCTGTCGGAGGACCCGTCGTCGACGACGAGAACGTCGTAGGACAGGTCCTGGGACAGGATCTCGGCCACTGTCGCGCCGACGTTCTGTTCCTCGTTCCAGGCCGGCACGATGACCAGGCACCGCTCGATGTCGACCGCCATGATCGACGAGCCTAGCAGGGCACGACCCGCCTACTCGACGGTGAAGGTGCCGTCGAAGCGGAGCACGAGAGTGCCGTTCTGGAACCGCTGCGAGACCCGGTCGTTGCCGACCACCTCGGGGCCGACCGGGAAGCCGAGCGGGCCCGAGGCACCGCCGCGGCGGGCGTGCTCCGCACCGAGCGCACCCCAGGTGGCGAAGGAGCCGGCCGGTGACACGTGGATCGTGCCGCCGACGAAGCGCTGGACCGCGCCGGCACCGACCAGGCGCTCGGACTCGAGCGGCTCGCCGAGCCGGCCGGCGTCGCCCCCGTTGGCCTGGAAGACCTTGCCGATGAGTCCGCGGACGACGTACGTCCCGGTCGCGGTCGTGAAGAACGTCGAGGCACTGAAGGCCTGCCGGGTCGATCCGGCCCGGGTCGTGGTGGCCTGCCCGACGGGGATGCCGATGCCCGCGTTCGACTCGGCGCCCGCAGCGACGTAGGCCTCCCAGATGCGTCCCTGCACGACACCGCCGGGGCGGCCGTCGAGGGGCAGGTAGACCGCGCCGCGCTCGAAGACCTGCTTGACGGCACCCGCGACCCGGAACTCACCCGTGGTGGGGAACCCGATCGCCCGAGCGCCTCCGCCGGCGAGGAAGGTCGAGCGCACCATGCCGAAGACGGCGTCGACGGGCCCCGAGGCCAGGTCGGACCCGAGGATCGACCCACCCTGGAACTCCTGCCGGAAGCCTCCGGGCTCGGACGTCCTGGCCGACACGGGCCAACCCAGGCGACCGCTCGGACCGCCTGCCTTGGTGTGCGCGGCCAGGACCCGCGAGTCGGTCGCGACGAGGGCGGTCGGGCTGCACCAGATGCGGCCCCCGACGAAGTCCTGGACGACACCGTTGCCGAGGGCCCGCTCCGGGCCCGTCGCCGGGCCGAGGTCGCCCGCGACGCCACCGGACGAGTCGTAGAGGCGCTTGATCGCCCCGCGGACCACGACGGGGGCGGCTCCGGCGGACGAGGTGAACGTGACCTGCGCGAACCGCTGCGACCACGACGTGCCGGAGACCCTCGTCTCCTCCAGCGGATAGCCCGTCTGGGCCACGCCACCGGCTGCCGCGACCGCGGGGGACGCCTGCAGCACCGCGAAGGTGCCGGTCGACGAGGTGTAGACGGTGCCGTTCTCGAACCGCTGGCTCGTGCCGCCGCCCGGCTGCGAGGACTCGTCGCCCATGATCGCGCCGAGCGGACCGTCGAGACCACCGCTGGTGACGTAGTACTTCCCGATCGCCCCCTGGGCGACGCGGACGACCGAGCCGGACTTCTGGATCCACCCGTGGTCGAACTCGACGTGGATCCCCACGCGGTCGGCGACCTGGCCCGTCCGCGGGTAGCCGAGCACCCCACCCGGACCGCCGCTGGTCCAGTAGGTCGTGTCGTACTCCGCGGTCAGGACGAACGGGTCACGGTTCTCGCGGGCGTAGATGCTGCCGTGCTGGAAGCGCTGCAGCGTGCCGTTGCCGGACCACGACGAGCGCCCCACGGGGAACCCGAGCACGCCGACGGCACCGCCGTGGGCGCGGTGTGCCACGTCGAACAGACCGCCGACGGCGAACACGCCGGACTTCTCGTTGCCGTAGACCGATCCCTGCTCGAAGCGCTGCTGCGCTCCCGTACCGACGGCCGACTCGTACTGGATCGGGAAGCCCAGCGCCGCCCACTCACCGATCGCGCGGTACTCCTGCCGGAGCGCCCCGCGGACCGGGACGGCAGCGCTGCCCTCGATCGCGCGCAGGAAGAGGTCGGCGCCCGTGAACCGCTGGTAGGGGCCCGCCGCAGCACGCTGCTCGTTGCTCGTGGGCGAGCCGATGAATCCGCCGGCTCCCCCGTTCGCGCGCCAGTACTGCCCGAAGTAACCGACGACCGCGAAGCCCTGCGGCGAGCCGAACCACTCCGTGAAGTAGGTGAAGAAGTTGCGGTTGCCGTAGGCCGAGCAGCCGTCACCGGTGCCGCGTCCGGCTGCCAGTGCGGCGGCGTTGGGCTGGTACGGGGTGTAGTAGTACAGCGCCGCCGTCGCCTGGTTCTGCACGTAGACCGGCGACGAGCCGCAGGCGGCGTTCGGGTGGTACCGGACCTGGGCGGTGATGCCCGGGCCGTACCAGGTGTACCGGCCGCTGAGCTGGTAGACGCGCAGCTGCCGGATCCCGGAGTAGACCTGGTTGCCGAAGCCGTAGTACTGGGCGTCGCAGGCAGCGGTGTCGGGGCAGCCCATGCCCAGGGCCGACCGGTACGCCGTCGCCGACGGACGGGTCGCGGTGATGAGGCCCTGCTCCTTCTGGAGCATCACGAGGATCACCTGGGGATTGACCCCGCACGCCTGGGCGACCTTGTGGATGATCGAGGCGGCCGACTCCCAGGGCGACCCCGCATAGGCGCGGCAGTACGCGTCCGCCGCGCGGTTCTGCGTCGCCTGCGCGTAGTCCTTGAGGCACGTGGACCCGCTCGCGCACGTCCCGCCCTTGCTGTTCAGGAAGTTCTGGACGTCGGCGACCGACATCGTCGACGTGTTGAAGAACGCGGCGTCGCTGATGATGTTGCCCGGGTCGAAGCCCACGACGGGCGCGGCCTGGGCCGGGGCCGTCGTGCTCAGCACCACGGGGAACACCGTGGCGACCATGGCCACGGCGACGCCGATCCATCCGCCGGCGTGCCGGCGGGGCTGCGACGCCCGCGACCTCCGGGGTCCCGTCCGCCCGAGGCGAGCCCGTGATCGGTGGGCCCGGTGTGACGGATGGGGCTTCTGAGACATGAGCGACATTCTGCGGCACGCCGCAGCATTTGTCACAAGTTCCGGTCGGCCCGTGATAGAGGGCCGCGCGGGTCAGTGCGTCTTGAGCTCGCTGCGCGCCGGCTCCGGGTACGCGACGGGAGGGTTGAACGCGATGCCGCGCAGGAACTGGCGGTACATCTGCAGCCGCAACTGCCGCGGCACGCCGCCCCGGCGGAAGTTGACCCACAGCCGCAGGCCGAACTCGACCCAGCGGACGACACCCTGGTGGTGCAGCAGCCACGACGCCTCGTTGCGGATGCCGTGGGCGAACTTCCACGCGTTGTCGGACCGGACCATCCCGAAGTTGACGCCCTTGTTGTCGCCCATGTCGTGCACGACCACGCTGTCGAGCACCTGGACGCCCGGGCACTGGCGGGTGATGCGGAGCGTGTACTCGCGGTCGTCGAACCAGATGAAGTACTCGGCGTAGGGCAGGCCGTGCTCGGCGATGACCCAGCGGGGCACGAGCACCGAGACGAAGGAACAGGCCGTGACCATGACGTTCTGCTGTCCCTTGACCAGGAGCCGGCCCCAGTCCCAGGACGTGAGCGGGTTGTTCATCTCGCAGATCGACCCGTCGGTGAACGTGACGACCGAGCACGCGAACGGGACCTCGGGCCCCAGCTCCGCGACCGCCCCGTCGAGCCCGGCCACGAGGCGTTCCAGCGCGTCGGGGCCCGCGTAGCAGTCGTCGTCCATGATCCAGACGTGGTCGGCGCCGAGCTGGTAGCCCTCGGCCATGCCGCGGGCGAAGCCGCCGGCGCCGCCGAGGTTCTCGGTCATCGACACGACGTGGAGGGGGATCGTGGTGCTGAGCCCGGCGAGCCACTCGCCGGTGCCGTCGGTGGAGGCGTTGTCGACGACCACGAGCCACGCGGGCGGCAACGTCTGCGACTCCAGGGCAGCGATCACGCGCTGCAGCTTCTCCAGGCGGTTGAACGTGACCACGACCGCCGCGACCTTCACCATGACGCCACCATCTCCTCGAACCACTCGTTGGCGGACCGGTGCGCCAGGAGGGCACGTTCCGCGGACCGCTCACTCTCCCACAGGCGCAGACGGGCGTCCTCGTCGTCGTGGTAGCGCACGATGAGGTCGGCGATGCCCCGTACGGCGCGGTGCACGTTCCGCGGCGCCAAGGCCTCCGGCGGGAGCACGTCGGACTGCGCGCCGACGTCGGTCGACACGACCGGGACCCCGTGCGCGATGGCCTCCAGGGTCGTGAGCGTCAGACCCTCGTTGTGCGACGGGATCACGAGCAGGTCGGCATCGGCGAAGGTGCTCGCGACCGGCACCGATCCGTCCCGGCGCGCGACGACGTCCTCGAGGTCGGCCGCCCTCACCAGGTCGTCGACCCAGCCCTTGAGCTCGCCGTGGCCGTGCAGGACGAATCGCACGTCCGGGCGCTCGCGGTGGACCCGGGCCGCCGCCTCGACGAAGACCTCGGGAGCCTTCTGCCGCGCGAGCCGCCCGACGAAGGCGACCGTGAACGGCCGGTCGTCGGGACGCGGCCGGACGCTCGCGTTCGTGTGGGCGTCGACCGTCAGGCCACCCAGCGGAGCCATGACCACGTGGTCATGGCGGACGCCCTGGACGTCGGTCATCCACCGCGCGAGAGCGGGTGAGATGACGTGGTGGACGTCGATGAAGTCGCTGGCCCGCGCCGAGGCCGCCGGGAATCCGCCGCCGCGGTACTCGAGGATGTGCGTGGAGTCGACGATCGGCACGTGCGGTCGGCTGCGACGGATGAACGGCAGCCGGTCGTAGAGCCACTGGCTGTGGTGCACCACGACGCCGCGCAGGTCGACGTTCTCGAGCAGCGTCCGCAGCAGCTGCTCGCTGCCGGGGGTCTGCGTCATCTGCGTGAGCTCGGACAGCGGCAGCAGGATCGCGCCGTCGAGCACGTCCGTGACGATCTCCTCGTGGTGGGAGTCGCGGGTCGCCATGACGATCGGGAGCAGTCCCGCCTCGCGGATCAGCCGGATCGTCTCGAACGCCCAGCGCTCGGCACCGCCCATCTCGAACCAGTGCATCGCGACCAGGACCGCCGGGACGGCACCTGCCGGCGCCGGGCCGGCCGGGTTCATGGACGCTCCTGCGAACGGGCCGCCCTCGCGCATCATGCTGCGGTCGTGGGCCCGCTTGACCCGGTGCCGCAACGGGCGCGAGTGGCGCAGCAGCTCCAGGTCGCGCAGCTCGTCGTACGCCAGGGGCGCGGCCGTGCGGAGGCGACGCAGCACCCGCCCTCGCACGTCACCGGGCGGGACGAACTCCGGACGCGCGGCGGCGGTGGCGTCGGACGAGAGCATGACGTGGCGGATCGAGCCGCCCAGGAGCACGTCCTGCCGCGGGTCGACCCTGGCCGCGGGCGTGGAGTCGACCAGGCCCTGCACCGTGAGGGTGCCGCGCCGCCGGCGGTACAGCCGGGAGCGTCCGTCGAACGTGCGGTCATCAGTGGTCCGGGGCGTGAAGTCGCTGTGCGGCTCGTACAGGTGGACCATCAGCCGGCGGCCGGGCGTGGTCAGCACGTGCGCGTTCACGGCTCCGACGAGCAGTCGTCGCTCGCGCTCGGAGAGCTCGCTGGTGTCGAGCTCGGAGTCGAGCACCTCGAAGAGCGCTGGCTGACCCAGGAACGTGGTGAGTACGGAAATGAGAACGCCTCGTCAGGATCGGTTGACTACGCCTGCGAGCGTATCAGCCGGGCTCTCGCGGAGCGCTCGTCCGAGACGCCACCCAGAGCACCGCCACGAGCATCAGCGCGGCCACCAGCAGCACGACCACCGCCTCGGTGCCACCGGCCGAAACGGCGGCGACGACACCGGCGCCGATCGACGTCCAGATGGTGGCCCAGAGCGCGGCGCCCGGCACGAGACCGAGCAGGTAACGAGGCACCGTCATCCGGCACAGACCCGCCGCCAGGTTGATGACGGTCTGGGCCCCGACGGTCAGGAAGCTCAGGGTGACCGCCGGCGGACCCCACCGGTCGACGCGGACCATCGCGGTCGCCAGACGGGGACTGGGCTCGCGACCCCGTGCCGCTCCGGCGGCGATCACCCGGCCGATCGCGAACGTCGCGCCGGCGCGCAGCAGCACGATCCCGAAGAGGGTCAACCAGGCCCACGCCCACGGCCACGCACGGATCGACTCCAGGACGTCGTTCACGGCAGCACCCGCTCGAGCACGAGCGCGTCGGCTCCGCCGGCGTAGTAGCGCCGGCGACGGTGGATCTCCCGGAAGCCGGTCGCGGCGTAGAGGGCGCGGGCCGGGGTGTTCGGCTCCGCGACCTCGAGCAGCACCCGATCGGCCCCGGCCTCGGCAGCGGTCCTCAGGACCTCGTCGACGAGGACCCGGCCGAGGCCCCGCCCTCGGACCGCCGGATCCACCGCGACGCGCAGGAGATCGGCGGTCTCGGCCACGACGGAGGTCGACGACCACCCCTGGACCCCACTGGCGCCCGCGGCGACCCGGACGATCCGGTCGGCGGCCCCGATCTCCGAGGCGACGGAGTCCGGGCCCCACGGATCGTCGAAGCAGACCCGCTCCAGCGCCGCCACGGCCGCCACGTCGTCGACGGTCGCGGCACGCGGCCGCGGGAGCGAGCCAGTGCTCATCGTTGGTCGATCGGGACGGCGTCGGGCCGCCGCAGGTACAACGGCTCGAGCGGGAGGATCTCGACGGTCCCGTCCACGACGGCAGTGGCGAGCGCGGCGGCCGACGGGTCGACCGGTCCCCGCGACCCGCCGAGCACCTCGGCGTGGACGTCGGCGCCACGCCCCACGACGGGCAGGCCCCCGAACCGCTCCGCGACGACGGCGGGGAGGTCGACCGCAGGACCCTCGAGCCGGTGGCCGTCCGCCGCGAAGCGCGCCCCGTAGACCTCGCGGCGCCGCGCGTCGGTGGCGACGAGGAACTCCTCCCCGAGCCCGGTGGCGGCCTCGGCGGCCAGGACGTCGAGCGTGCACACGCCGTGGGTGCGCAGGCCCAGGGTCGCGCCGAGGGTCAGCGCCGTCACGACGCCCACCCGCAGACCCGTGAACGGGCCGGGACCCACGCCGACCGCGACGTCGGTGAGGTCGGCTGGCACCAGGCCGGCCTGGGCCAGGGCCTCACGGATGGCCGGGGCGAGCTGCTCGCCGTGGGCCGTGGCGCCTTCGCCGCCCGCCTGCCCCACGACGGACGTGCCGTCGTGGACGGCGACCGTGATCGCCGGAGTCGCGGTGTCGAAGGCCAGCAGGAGCACGGGGCGAGCCTACAAGCGGACCTGCACGACCCCGCCGGTCGAGGTGCGAAGGCGCTCTGGCGCCTGAGGCTCGATGACCCCGCGAGTCAGCCCGCAGCCTCGCCCAGGAGGGTCGAGCGCAGTGGCACGCCGAGCCAGCGCGCACCGTAGGAGCGGACCGTGATGACACGGGACTCCGCGAGGTCGTCGGCCTCCCCGGCGGCGACACCGAGCGGGTCGCGCGTGCCGAGCGGGTCACCGGGTCGCGCGTGCCGTCGCTCGAGGTGCACGTGGAGGCGGTCGGGCGCGAGCTGCTCGGCGAGGCCCTGGCCCCACTCGACGACCGTGACCGAGTCGGCCACCGAGGCGTCCAGGTCGAGGTCGTCGAGCTCGGCCGCCGACCCGAGGCGGTAGGCGTCGACGTGCACCAGCGCCGCGCCCTCGGCGAGCGAGGGGTGCGTGCGAGCGATCACGAACGTCGGCGAGGTGACCGGCCCACGGACCCCGAGACCGTCGGCCAGCCCCTGCGTGAAGGTGGTCTTGCCGGCACCGAGGTCGCCCGACAGCACGAGCAGGTCCCCGGCCTCGAGCAGCGTCGCGAGACGACCCGCGAGCGCCTGGGTGTCCTCCGGGGTGTGCGTCTCCCGCGCGAGCCAGAGCGTCTTGCCGAACTCGAGCAGGGTGGCGTCGCCCTGGTCGGCGGTCCGCACGTACTTGCGGCGCTCCCAGAAGCGCACGGTGTCGGGCAGCTCGGACCGCACGTGCAGCCAGATCCCGTCCTTGCCCCGCTCCTCGGCGGTGTCCTCGGCGACGCCGACCATGGCCGACGCGACGCCGCGTGCCTGGATCTCCGGGTCGACCGCGACCCGGCGCAGTCCCAGGAGGCCCGGCCGGGACTCGTCGAACAGCAGGGCGCCCATGGGCCGGCCGCGCCGCTCCACGAGCAGACCGCCGGCGGCCTCGAGGGACGCGCGCACGCTCTCCGCGGTCTCGTCGGTCGCGGTGATCGGCGGGTCGAGGACGGGCCGGGCGGCGAAGGACCGCCGGATTATGTCGGCGACCGTCTCGGCGTGCTCGGGACCCGCCTCGATGACGTCGAGCGCGTGGAGGGACGCCATCAGCCCATGACCTCGCCGACGATGGCGTCGATCGCGTCGTCGACCTCCCGGGGGTTCTCGAGCATGACCATGTGACCGGCGCCCTCGACGAGCACGAGCCGCGCTCCGTCGATCGCCTCGGCCAGACGACGGCTGTGCTTCGGCGGGGTCAGCAGGTCCGACGTGCCGCACACGACCGTGACCGAGACGTCGGCGAGCGTCGAGAGGGCCTCGAACAGGTCGAGGGCCGGGAAGTTCGGGTAGAAGTCGGCCACGACCCGGGTCGGGGCCCGCGAGATCATCTCGTCAACCATCGCCGCGCGGGCCGGATCGGCGTCCGGCCCCACGGCCCAGCGGCGGATCACGGTCTCGCTGTTGAACGCGCGACCCCAGTCGAGCACCGGGCCGGAACGGCGCACGAGCCAGGCGAGGCGTTCGAGGGCCGGGGTGCCGCGAACGAGCTTCCCGGCACTCGTGCCCACCAGGACGACGCCCACGACCGTGCCGCCGAAGAGCTCGGCGTGGTCGGCCGCGAGCTGCATCGTGGCCATGCCCCCCATCGAGTGCCCCACGACGACGACCCGGCCCTTGCCGTGCTCCCGGATCACGCGAGCCAGGTCGTCGGCGAGGTGGTCCAGCGAGGAGTTGGCCGCCGAGGTGACCCCGGAGGCCCCGTGACCGCGCTGGTCGACGAAGACCAGCCGGGCGCTGCCGCGCAGGTGCTGACGCTGGAAGTGCCACGTGTCCAGGTCGCACATCCATCCGTGCACGAAGACCAGCGTGAGGTCGTGGTCGCCGTCCGCGTCCGGCTCGTCGACCTCCACGTTGATCGCGACGCCGTCCTCGGCGACCACGGTGTACCGGTCGCCGCGCAGCGAGCCGAACGGGACGTCCCCGCCGAGGTGGCGACGGCGCTGCACGATGCGCTGGCGTCGCAGGAGCGAGGCCGCCACCCCGGCGCCGGCGAAGGCCCCCGCCGTGATCGCCGCGGTCGTGATGCGCTTCATCGGGGTCTCCCTGGGTCATCGGTGTGGGTGAGCTGGATGCGGCCGCCGAGTCCCGTGACGACCTCGTAGGCGATCGTGCCAGAGGCCTGCGCCCACTCGACCGCCGTGGGCTCGCCCGCGTCGCCCGGCCCGAAGAGCGTGACGACGTCACCGCGCTCGGCCGACAGGTCACCGAGGTCGACGACCATCTGGTCCATGCAGATCGTGCCGACGACCGGCACGCGGTGCCCGTCGAACCACGCGTGCGCACGCCCCGTGGCGGCGCGGTGGACGCCCTCGCCGTAGCCGATCGGCACGAGTCCGAGCGTCGTCTCGCGGTCCGTGACGTGGCGATACCCGTACGACACACCCTGACCCGCGGGGACACGCTTGACCGCCGCGAGCCGCGCCCGGAGGGTCATGACCGGGGTGAGCGGCACGTCGTGGGGCATCGACGGGTCCGGCGGCAGGCCGTACGTCGCGATGCCGGCACGGACGAGGTCGAAGTGGGCACTGGGCCGAGTCATGAGCGCCGCCGAGTTGGCGAGGTGCTGCAGGCCCGGCTCCAGGCCGGCGGCCCGGAGCTCGTCGACGGCCTCGCGGAAACGCGCCTCCTGGGCGTCGTTCGCCGGGTGCTCGGGCTCGTCGGCGCAGGCCAGGTGGGACCAGACACCCGTGAACCGGACGCCGTCGGCCGAGGCGCGCGACGCGGCCGCGACGAGCTCGGTCCACTGGTCGCCGAAGGCGCCGTTGCGCCCGAGCCCGGTGTCGACCTTGAGCTGGATCCGCGGGACCTGGGGTGCCCCGAGGATCTCGGCGAGCTGCTCGGCCGAGGACGCCGTGACCTCGACGTCGTGCCGCGCGGCGGCGGCGAAGTCGGCGCCCGGCGCGGCGAGCCAGGTCAGCAGCGGACCCTCGTCGCCCGCGGCTCGCAGCGCGAGCGCCTCCTCGAGGGTCGCGGTGCCGAGCCATCCGGCGCCGGCCTCGCGGGCGGCCCGCGCCACGGGGACGAGACCGTGGCCGTAGGCGTTGGCCTTGACGACCGCCATGAGCTGGGCGCCCGGGGCGCGGGCGGCCAGCGCACGGACGTTCTCGCGATAGGCGTCGAGGTCGACCTCGGCCCACGCCTGGGGCGTCGATGGCACCGCCTGGGGCGTCGATGGCACCGCCTGGGGCGTCGTCACCAGTCCCGCTCCCCCGTGAGGCGTCCGCCGAGGAAGTCGGCGACGACCGCCGGCAGCGCGGACGCGACGCCCGACGCCGTGACGGGCCCACCCGGATTGGCCTGCACGGCGGCGGCGCCGTGGAGGAACGCCCCCACCGAGGCCGCGTCGAGCGGGGGGAGCCCCGACGCCAGCAGCGACCCCACGAAGCCGGAGAGGACGTCGCCGGAGCCGGCCGTGCCGAGCCAGGCCGTGCCCGAGAGGTTCACGCGCGACGCGCCGGCGGGCGTGACGACGACCGTGCGACGCCCCTTGAGCAGGACCGTGGCGCCCCAGCGCTCGGCAGCCGTGCGGGCGTGGCCCCAGGGGTCGGCCTCGACGCTCACCCGGTCGACCTCGAGCAGCGCGGCCAGCTCGCCGGCGTGCGGGGTGAGCACGACGTGACCGGGCAGACGGTCGGGCAGGTGCTGCAGCGCCGTCGCGTCGAGCACGGTGGGCACGTCGTCGTCGAGCGCCTCGGCGACGTGGACGGCGGTGTCGTCGCCCCCGCCAGGCCCTGCGACCCAGGCCTGCACGCGGCCGCGGCCGGCCACCACCTCAGGTGCCCGGAGCACGACCTGCTGGGCGACCTCGGCGTGCCCGACGAAGCGAAGGTAGCCCGCGGGGCCCGCCTGGCCGCCGGCCACCGCCAGGTGCGCCGCCCCGGGGTACCCGGCGGAACCGGCGCGGATGCCGAGGACACCGCGCGAGTACTTGTGGGCGTCGCCCCGGGGGACCGCCGGTGCCAGCAGGTGGGCGTCCGCCGCCTCGACCGCCTCGATCGCCGGAGCACCCAGGTGGTCGTCGAGCCCGATGGGGGCGAGGGTCACGACACCCGCGGCATCGGCGGCGGGCCCGACGAGGAGCCCCGGCTTGTGGGAGCCGAACGTGACGGTGCGGTCGGCGACCAGGTGCGGACCGGGCGCGGTGCCGTCGTCGACGCCGACCCCGGACGGTACGTCGACGGCCACCGTGAAGGGTCGGGCGTGCGCCTGCCATGCGGCCCACTCGGCCGCGCGGCCCGTGAGGCCGGGACGGGCGCCGATGCCCAGCACACCGTCGACGGCGACCGCGTGGCCGTCGGGGCTGTCGACCTCGCCCACGCCCACGGCCCGGGCCGCGGCGAGTCCCGCCTCGTGCGCCCTCGCCGGCTCGAGCAGGCAGACGTTGGCCGGTCGGCCCCGCTCACGCAGCCGTGCGGCGGCGAAGAGCGCGTCGCCACCGTTGTTGCCGGGGCCGACGAGGAAGACGGGCGTGCGCGCCGGGTCGAGCTCAGCGAGCAGGACGTCGGCGAGAGCGACGGCCGCCTGCTGCATCAGGTCGTCCCACCCGCGGGTCCGGGCGGCCGACTCCTCCGCGGCGCGCACGGCCGCCACGTCGTGGGCGCGGAGCACCGTCAGCCCGCCTCGGCGACGACGAACGCGGTGGCGACCGGGCCGTCGTGGGCGATCGAGAGGTGCAGCGTCGTGATGCCGAGCTCGCGCACCCGGGAGGCGGCCAGGTCCGACAGCTCGAACGAGGGCGCACCGCGGTCGTCGACCACGACCTCGATGTCGGTCCAGGACAGCCCGGACGGCGCACGCAGCGCCTTGACGAGCGCCTCCTTGGCGGCGAACCGGCCCGCCATCGACGTCAGGCTCAGCTCGCCCTCGGCCGACGTGAGGATCCGCTGGCGCAGGGTCGGCGTGCGCTCGAGCGAATCCGCGAACCGCTCCAGGTCCACGACGTCGACCCCGACACCCACGATGGCCATGGACAGCACCCTATCGGCGTACCGCTCGCGAAAGACTTTGTTGGTGCCGAGGAGAGAGTTTGTTGGTGAACGAGCCCTGACGACGGCGCCTCGGGCCCTCCGGCTTATTCGACCGTGACGCTCTTCGCGAGGTTGCGGGGCTGGTCGACGTCGTGCCCGAGCTGGGCCGCGTACTCGCACGCGAAGATCTGCAGCGGCACCGTGGCCACCAGGGGCTGCAGCAGCGTGGGCACCTTCGGCAGGCGGATCAGGTGGTCGGCGTACGGCACGACGCTCTCGTCGCCGTCCTCGGCCAGGACGATCGTGCGGGCGCCGCGGGCGCGCACCTCCTGGATGTTGCTGACGACCTTCTCGTGCACCTCGCCACGCCCCGGGGGCGGGACCACGACGAAGACCGGCACACCCTCCTCGATCACCGCGATCGGACCGTGCTTGAGCTCGCCCGCCGCGAATCCCTCGGCGTGGAGGTACGCGAGCTCCTTGAGCTTCAACGCACCCTCGAGCGCGACGGGGTACCCGACGTGCCGCCCCAGGAAGATGAACGACGTCGAGCCCTGCAGGTCGGCGGCGATCTTGCGGACGACGTCGGCGTCGTCGAGCATGCGCTGGATGGCGTCCGGCGTCGCCACGAGGTCGTCGGTGATGCGGGCGATCTCGTCGCCGTACATCGCCCCCTTGACCTGCGCGAGGTACAGCCCCAGGACGTAGCAGGCCACGATCTGGGCGAGGAACGCCTTGGTCGACGCGACCGCGATCTCCGGACCGGCGTGGGTGTAGATGACCGCGTCGGACTCGCGCGGGATCGTGGAGCCGTTGGTGTTGCAGATGCTCAGCACGCGGGCCTTCTGCTGGCGGGCGTACCGGATGGCCATCAGCGTGTCCATCGTCTCGCCGGACTGGCTGATCGTGACCACGAGGGTCGACTGGTCGAGGATCGGGT
>CAYRZN010000007.1:0-30142 GCA_964428825.1 uncultured Aeromicrobium sp. | reverse complement strand
CCGGGTCCACGTTGAAGTTGGTCAGCTCGACGACGGTGTCGCCGGCGGTCAGCGTCAGGCCGGAGCCCTCGTGCTGGACCTGGCCGATGACGTACGGCTTGGCCGTGCCGGGCTCGAAGTAGGTGACGTTGCCGCCGGTGATCGGGAAGTTGATCGAGCCGTCGGCGAGGGTCGCGGTGCCCACGGTGCCGGGGGTCAGACCGAGGGTCGTGAGCGCCTCGGCGAAGCCGGCGTCCAGGAGGATGCCGGTGTCGACACCCGAGAGGGCGTTGATGCGGGCGACCGGCTCGGCGATCTGCGTGTCGGAGCTGGAGCCCGACGTGTCGTCCTCGGTGGACGAGCAGGCGGCCAGGGGGAGTGAAGCCACGGCGGCGATCGCGAGGCCGGTCATGACCTTGCGGGTCTTCAGCGTCTTGAAGGCGCTCATGATGAATCCTTTGTTCGTCTGGCGGGGTGTACATGGATGTTTCGCCGCCGGGCGGAGACCGGATTGGTCGCTCACGAAAAAGTTCTGGCGCGACTACGCTCCAGCCATGACTGACTGGGCCGCACGGCCGCACGGACCGCGGCGGCGCATCCCGGCTCGGTCCCCGGGATCACGGCAGTTTCGGCGTGTCGCGGTGGTCCTCGTGCTCCTGGTCGTCGCGGCGTGCGGCGGTGGTGACGCGGACGGGAAAAAAACTCTCGTCGTGTTCGCGGCGGCGTCCCTGCAGGACGCGTTCACGGAGCTGGAGGCGGTCTTCGAGGCCGAGCACGAGGGCGTCGACGTGACGATGAGCTTTGCGGGCTCGTCCGACCTGGTCACCCAGATCCTCGGCGAGGCGCCGGTCGACGTGTTCGCCTCGGCCGACACCGCGACCATGGGCCGGCTCGGCGACCGTGCGATCGACCCGGAGGACTTCGCCACCAACACGCTGCAGATCGCGGTCCCGTCGGGCAACCCGGCGGGCGTCGAGACGTTCGACGACCTCGCCGACCCCGATCTCGACCTCGTCGTCTGTGCGCCCGAGGTGCCGTGCGGCAGCGCGGCGCAACGGGCTGCGGCGGCTGCGGGTGTCGAGCTGCAGCCGGACAGCCAGGAGCAGTCGGTCACCGACGTGCTCGGCAAGATCTCGTCGGGCGAGGCCGATGCCGGCCTGGTCTACGTCACGGACGTGGCGGCCGCGGGCGACACGGTGGAGAGCATCGACCTCCCTGCGGTGGCTCGTGTCGTCAACACGTGTCCGATCGCCGTCGTCGAGGGTTCCGAGCAGGAGGAGATCGCGCGCGAGTTCGTCGAGCTCGTCCTCGGCGAGACCGGCCAGCGGGTGCTGCGCGACGCCGGGTTCGGTGCGCCATGACGGCCCGAGGTGTGGGTCCGCCCCGGTGGCTCTACGTGCCGGCCCTGCTCGGCGCGGTCTTCGTGCTGCTGCCGCTGGTCGCCATGGTCAGCCGCGTCGACTGGAGCGACTTCGGCTCGCTCGTCGGATCGGAGTCGGCGCGCGACGCCCTGTGGCTGAGCCTGCGCACCAGCACCACGAGCACCGCCCTGTGCGTGCTGGTCGGGGTGCCGATGGCGGTCGTCCTGGCCCGGACCACGTTCCGAGGGCAGGCGGTCCTGCGTGCGCTGGTCCTGCTGCCCCTCGTGATCCCGCCCGTCGTCGGCGGCATCGCGCTGCTGGCCACGTTCGGTCGCCGTGGGCTCCTCGGACCGACGTTCGACGTGCTCGGCATCGACATCGCGTTCTCGACGGCCGCCGTCGTGATGGCGCAGACGTTCGTGTCGCTGCCGTTCCTCGTGATCTCGGTCGAGGGTGCCCTGCGCACGGGCGGGCAGCGGTACGAGGTCGTGGCCGCCACGCTCGGCGCCGGCCCCACGACCGTGTTCCGACGGATCACGGTGCCCCTCGTGCTGCCGGGGCTGCTCGGCGGCGCCGTCCTGGCCTTCGCGCGTGCCCTTGGCGAGTTCGGCGCGACCATCACCTTCGCGGGATCGCTCCAGGGCACGACCACGACCCTGCCGACGCAGATCTACCTGGAACGGTTCGCGGACCCCGACGCCGCCGTGGCGCTCTCGCTCGTGCTGGTCGTCGTGGCGGTCGTCGTGATCGGCGTGGCTCGTCCAGGTCGGGGCACGGCGTGAGCGGGCGCGGGGCGAAGGGGCACGGTGCGACGGGGCACGGGGCGACGGACGGACGACTCGTCGTCGACGTGGTCGTCGCCCCTCGTGACGTCGTCGTGCGGATCGAGGTCGCCCGGGGCGAGACCGTGGCCCTGCTCGGACCGAACGGTGCGGGAAAGTCGACGGTGCTCGGCGTGGTCGCCGGTCTCGTGGCGCCGACATCGGGTCAGGTCACGCTGGCTGGCCGGGACCTCACGCGGGTCGCGCCACACCGTCGGAAGGTCGCGCTCCTGGCCCAGGAACCGTTGCTCTTCCCGCACCTCTCCGTGATCGACAACGTCGCGTTCGGGCCGCGGTCGCGCGGAGCCGCGCGTGGCGCCTCCCGCGCCGTGGCGCTCGCGCACCTGGAGCAGGTCGGGGTCGTCGAGCTCGCCGACCGTCGGCCCGGCCAGCTCAGCGGCGGCCAGGCGCAGCGCGTGGCCGTGGCGCGCGCGCTGGCGACCGACCCGGACGTGCTCCTGCTCGACGAGCCCATGGCCGCCCTTGACGTCGACGTCGCTCCGTCGGTCCGCCAGGTGCTGCGGTCGACCCTCGTCGACCGCACCGCGCTCCTGGTGAGCCACGACCCCCTCGACGCCCTCCTGCTCGCAGATCGGGTCGTCGTCCTGGAGAGCGGACGTGTCGTCGAGGAGGGACCGAGCCACGAGGTCCTGACCAACCCGCGCAGCGGCTTCGCGGCTCGGATCGCCGGCCTCAACCTGGTCGCCGGCCGCTGGGAGGACGGTGCGGTCGTGCACCCGGACGCCGTCGTGACGGGTCTGCCGTCCGAGGTGGGGCCGGGAGAGGGTGAGCCCGCCGTCGCGGTCTTCTCCCCGTCGGCGGTCTCGGTCTACGCCGAGGCCCGGGCCGGGAGCCCGCGCACGAGCCTCGCGGCCGTGGTGACCGACGTCGAGCCGCTGGGCGACCGCGTGCGTGTCAGGTCCCGGGTCGGCGCCGTGAGCCTCGCGGCGGAGGTCACGCCGTCCGCCGCGGCCGAGCTCGACCTCGCGCCCGGGAGCCGCGTGCACCTCGTGGTCAAGGCCGTCGAGGTCGTGGTGCACGCCGTTCGCCGTCCCTGAGGTCGGCCCGCACGTCTGGGAGGATCGGCCCATGGACTTCACCCACCTCGACGACGCCGGTCACGCCCGGATGGTCGACGTCACCGCCAAGGAGCCCACCGTCCGGTCCGCCACCGCGCGCGGCTCGGTGCGGTGCTCCGCGGAGGTCGTGGCCGCCCTGCGCTCCGGCACGGTGCCGAAGGGCGACGTGCTCGCCGTGGCGCGGATCGCGGGCATCCAGGCTGCCAAGTCCACTCCGGCGCTGCTTCCCCTGGCCCACGTCATCGGCATCCACGGCGCGACGGTCGACCTGGCCGTCACCGACGTGGGCGTGGAGATCGAGGCCACGGTGCGCACGGCCGACCGGACCGGCGTGGAGATGGAGGCACTCACGGCCGTCGCGGTCGCCGGTCTCGCCGTCGTCGACATGGTCAAGGGCACCGATCGTGCGGCGAGCCTCGAGCACGTGCGGGTCGTGGCCAAGTCCGGCGGGCGGTCCGGCGACTGGACGCGGCCCGAGGAGTCCGCGTGATCGAGGTCCGCTACTTCGCCGCTGCCCGGGAGGCGGCCGGGGTCGCCAGCGAGACACGGGGGGAGCCCACCGTCGGAGAGCTGCGTGCCGCGATGGTGCGGGACCACCCCGCGTTGGGACGCCTGCTGGGGCACTGCGCCCTGCTGGTCGACGGGGCCCGCCGCGAGGACGCGTTCGGTCTCGATCAGGCCGTCACGGCCGACGTGCTCCCGCCGTTCGCCGGAGGCTGATCCTCGCCGAGACCCTTCCAGGCCGACCGTCCCGTGGCATCGACCTGGCGCTTCCAGATCGGCAGGTCGGTCTTGACGGTCTCGATGAGCTCGCGGCACACCTCGAACGCGAGCGCCCGGTGGGGCGAGGCGACCGCGACGACGACGGCCGCGTCACCGACGGCCAGGGAACCCGCGCGATGGCTGACGGCGATCCTGACGGCCCGGTCCCCAGCGATCCGTGCGGCGATCGCGGCGAGCGCGGACTCCGCGTCGGGGTGCGCCTCGTACTCGAGCAGCTCGACCTCGCCCTCGGCGTCGGGGTCGTGGTCGCGCACCTGGCCGACGAAGGTGGCCACGGCGCCCGCGGCCGGGTGTGACACCGCGGCGAGGTGCGCCGCGACGTCGAGCGGCGCGGTCGTGACCGAGGCCAGGACGATCTCGGTGCGCATCAGTGGTCGCCGCCGTCGAGCTGCGCGATCGCGTGCGGGGCGACCGCCAGCACGACCGGCACCGCCGACCTGACGGCTGCCGTGGAGCCGGAGATGTTGACCACGAGCGCGCTGCGGCCGGCGCCACTCGGTCCGTCGACGACTCCGGCGAGGCCCCGAGACAGCATGCCGCCGGGGGTCTCGAGCGTCGCGACCCGGCGGATCTCCTCCACGAGCCCCGGGAGGTGGCGCGTCAGCACCGGTGCGGTCCCCTCCGGAGTGAGGTCCCGCGGGCCGACCCCGGTGCCCCCCGTGGTCAGGACGAGCCGGGCACCCGCCGCGAGAGCGGTGCGGACGGCCTGCTCGACGGACTCGGCCCCGTCGGGGACGACGGTGGGGGCGGAGCAGGCGAATCCCGCACCCTCGAGGAACGCGACGGCGAGCGGCCCGCTGCGGTCCTCGGCCGCGCCGGACGCCGCCCGGTCGGAGACCGTGATCACGGTGGCACGTATCCCGGAATGGGTCATGCCACCAGCATGACATCGACGAATCCGACGGCGTGACGGCACGGTGCCCCCGACCTGGACCAGGCGCGGCGGCGCGAACCGCTGCGGGTCAGCCGCCGATCGCGTTCATGCCGCGGACGGGCTGGAGGAAGAGCGGGTCGTTGATCGCGTGCCCGGCCAGCTTGCCGCCGACGGACCGGCGCAGCACGGCCTCGACCGCGAGGTCGCGCTCGGCCGCGGAGAGCGTCTCGTCGCGCACGGCCCGCAGGACGTCGAGCTCGTCGGTCGCGAAGAGGCAGCTGCGGACCTGGCCGTCGGCCGTGAGCCGCAGACGGTTGCACGCCGAGCAGAACGGGGCCGTGACGGAGGCGATCACGCCGACGGTGTGCGGGCCCGACCCGAGCACGAACCGCTCGGCCGGGGCGTCACCGCGCGCAGGAACCGGGGTCAAGGGCCAGCGCTCACGCAGCACCGTCAGGATCTCGTCACGGGTCAGCATCGTGGACCGGTCCCAGACGTGCCCCGCGTCGAGCGGCATCTGCTCGATGAACCGCATCTCGGCGTCGTGCGCGACCGCCAGCTCGACGAGGTCGACGAGCTCGTCGTCGTTGACGCCTCGCATCGCGACCGCGTTGAGCTTCAGCGGGCGCAGCGACGAGGCGGCGGCAGCGCTGATGCCCTCGAGCACGTCGGTGAGACGGTCGCGCTTGGTGAGCGACAGGAACCGGTCGGGCCGCACGGTGTCGATGCTGATGTTCACGCGTGCCAGGCCCGCCGCTGCGAGCTCGTCGATCCGTGTGGCGAGTCCGATGCCGTTGGTCGTGAGCGTGACCTCCACGGGTGAACCACCGCTGCGCAGAGCGGCGACGCGTCCGACGATCTCCGCGAGGTCGACGCGCAGGAGTGGCTCGCCGCCCGTGAGCCGGAACGACGTCACGCCGAGGTCGGCGGCGACGCGGGCGACGTGCGCAATCTCGTCGGCCGACATGATGCTCGACCGCGTGAGCCAGACGTTGCCCTGCTCCGGCATGCAGTACGTGCAGCGCAGCGAGCAGCGGTCCGTCAGGGAGATGCGCAGGTCGGTGTGGACCCGGCCGAAGGAGTCGACCAGGCCCGTACCGGTGGAGGGTTCCACGCCGAGGCTCATCGCGCCCAGCCTAGTGCGCGGAGCACGGTCCGCAGTCGGCCCCGCGTGGTCGGGGTCAGTGCCCGCGGGTCCAGATGAAGTGGAACGAGTGGTTGCGGGGGTCGGCGGTCGTGCTGAAGTGCTGCAGCGACCAGCCCCCCTCGGTCCAGAGCAGCATGTGACGGTCGACCGCCTGGTTGTCCACGCCCTCGTCGAGGGGAAGAATCAAGGAGGAGTGTCGGAGCCGCTGTGCCATGGCGGCAGGTTACCGGCCCGATCCGCGACGTCCGCACGACCCGCTCACGAGGCGTCCTGCTGCAGCGGAGGGCACGTGCCTCCCGGATCGACCAGGAGCTCGTAGTGCCAGACCTCGTTCGCGTACACCTGGCACAGCCCGAAGTCCGGTCCGTGGCGGAGCATCCAGAACGCCGCGTCCGTCGGACCGACGTCGACCGCGTCGCCCGTCACGTGTCGCGAGCGCTCCGGGGTCTGGACGAGCTGACGCGCCCCGCGTTCCCCGTACGTGGCGATCGCGTCGTCCAGGAGCTGCTGCTGGTAGTCGGCGCTGCGCCAGCCGCTCGTGATGCGCAGCTCGATCCCGTCGGCCGCGGCGGCCGACGTGGCCCGGCGCACGGCGTCGAGCAGCTCCGGATCGAGCCGGGACACGGCGTCCAGGTGCGTGTCGTCGACGCTCACGCCGGCGTCCGGGAGGTCGCCACCACCGGCCGTTTCCTCGCCGCCGCGATCACCGATCGCTGACGGGAGTAGTCCACCGGCCCGCTCGGGCTGGAGCGCGAACCAGGCCACCGCCGCCAGGGTGCCGACCAGGAGCACCCCGACGACGGCCAGTCGTCGGGACCGCCGACGGCGCAGGGGAGGCAGGGACGCGGAGAGGAGGGTGTGGCTCGTCATGGCACCAGCCCACCCGTCGGGACGTTGTCAGGACGTCTCCGATTCTCGATACGTCGGCGATATCCGCCTGCTCCTAGCATGGCGCCATGCGTGTCTTGGTCGTCGAGGACGAGCCCTTCCTCGCCGACGCCGTCCGGGCGGCGTTGCGACTCGAGGCGATCGCCGCCGACGTCGCGCCGGACGGGGCGGCCGCGCTCGAGCTGCTGGCGGTGAACCAGTACGACGCGATCGTGCTCGACCGCGACGTCCCGCAGGTGCACGGCGACGACGTGGCCCGCGAGGTCGTCGCCTCCGGGCTGGGGACCCGCATCATCATGGTGACGGCGGCCGACCGGCTTGACGACCTCGAGACCGGCTTCGAGCTCGGTGTCGACGACTACCTGACGAAGCCCTTCGAGCTGCGCGAGCTGGTGCTGCGGCTGCGCGCGGTGGCCCGGCGTCCTGCCGCTGCGACACCCCCGGTGCTCGAGGCGGCCGGGGTGCGCCTCGACCCGTTCCGGCGCGAGGTGCACCGCGGCGGCCGGTACGTCGCGGTGACCCGGAAGCAGTTCGCGGTGCTGGAGGTGCTGATGGCCGCGGGCGGGGGAGTCGTCAGCGCCGAGGACCTCCTCGAGCGGGCGTGGGACGAGAACGCCGATCCCTTCACCAATGCCGTGCGGATCACCGTCTCGACGCTGCGCAAGCGGCTCGGCGAGCCGGGGGTCATCCACACCGTGCCCGGGGCGGGGTACCGGTTCGGGGAGCCCGCCTCGTGACGACGGCGCGCCGACGAGGCCTGAGCGTGCGAATGCGCCTGACGCTCAGCTACGCGGGATTCCTCGTCGTGGCCGGCGGCGTCCTGCTCGGCGGCCTGCTGCTGCTGGTCGGTCACTACCTGCCAGCCGGGAGCCTGCAGACGATCGACGGTGCGCCGTCGCCCAGCCGCGGCGACATCGTGGAGGCCGCGATCCCGTGGTTCGCCCGCGGGATGGTGTTCCTCCTGCTGGTCGGCCTGGGCGGGGGCTGGCTCCTGGCCGGTCGCATGCTGCGTCCGCTCGTGCCGATCGACGCCGCGGTCCGGCGGGCTGCCGAGGGGTCGTTGGCGCATCGCATCGCCCTGGCGGGTCCGGACGACGAGCTGCGCCGGCTCGCGGACGGGTTCGACGAGATGCTCACGCGCGTCGAGGCAGCGTTCGAGGAGCAGCGTCGCTTCACGGCCAACGCCTCGCACGAGCTGCGCACCCCGCTGGCCGTCACCAAGGCGGTGCTGGAGGTCGCGCGCACCGATCCGGCGGGCGCCGACCGGGAGACGCTCGAGCGCCTGCACGTCACCAACGAGCGCGCCATCGCGACGCTCGAGGCCCTGCTGCAGCTCGCGCGGATCGACCGCGGCACCCTGGCCACGTCGCCGTGCGACCTCGGCGAGCTCGTGGACGACGCCGTCCGGGAGGTGCCGGGCTCGATCGAGGTCGCCTGGGAGCCGTCGTCCGCCGTCGTCAGTGGCGACCCCGTCCTGCTCGGACGACTCGTGGCCAACCTCGTCGGCAACGCCGTGGTGCACAACGTCGCAGCGGGTGGGTGGATCCGGGTCGGGCTGTCCCCGGAGCAGGGGTGCGTGCGGCTGCAGGTCGGGAACAGCGGCCCCGCGGTGCCCGCGCAGGTGGTCGCGACGCTGACCGAGCCGTTCGTGCGGCTCGGCTCGCGGACCCACGCCGCGGGGAGCGGTCTGGGCCTGGCGATCGTGGCCTCGATCTGCGACACCCACGGTGCGGCGCTGTCCCTCGTCCCGCGTCCGGGAGGGGGCCTCGTCGTCACGGTCGACCTCCCCGTGGCGTGATCGCGGCGGCCGGTCGGGGTGCCACCGGCTGGTATCCTGGGGGCGTCGGCATCTCGCCGCACTCAGGGAAGACGCTTACGTCGACCGTCCGGCCAGCTGGCCTTTCTCTCTTTTTGGGACGCCTCCTCTGAAGGACCTCCTGAGGAGACCCATGATTCCCCCCGTTCCCCGTTCCGACCTCGGCGCGCGCCTGCGGGCGGTGCCCGGTGTGGCGGCCTCGCTGCCCACCGGCAGCACCGCCATCACGTGCTGCGAGGGTCAGTTCGGCGAGCAGGACGGCAAGACCGCGAACGGGCTCGTCCGTCACTCCGAGAAGTACGAGATCCTCAGCGTGATCGACAGCCGCCGGGCTGGCGTGGACGCGGGGGAGTTCCTCGACGGCGCCCGGAACGGCATCCCCGTGCTGGCGAGCCTCGACGACGCCGTCGCCGCGGCCGGCTTCGTGCCGGACTACCTGATCTGCGGCGTCGCCCCCGCCGACGGCCTGCTGTCGACCGCGCAGCGCCTGGTGCTTCTCGACGGCATCTCCCGCGGCATGCACGTCATCAACGGCCTGCACGAGTTCCTCAACGAGGACGCCGAGTTCGTGGCCGCGAGCCTGCTCGCGAACGTCACGATCACCGACATCCGGCGCCCGAAGGAGACCAAGGACCTGCACCTGTTCTCCGGTCGCATCTTCGATGTGACCTGCCCGCGGATCGCGGTGCTCGGCACCGACGGCGCGATCGGCAAGCGCACGACGTCGACCCTACTGGTCCAGGCGCTCAACGCCGTCGGCATCAGGGCCGTGATGGTCGGCACCGGGCAGACGACCCTGATCCAGGGCGGCAAGTACGGCGCCGCGCTCGACGCGCTCGTGCCCCAGTTCATCTCGGGCGAGGTCGAGAACCAAGTGGTGCTCGCCTTCGAGAACGAGGATCCCGACGTGATCGTCGTCGAGGGCCAGGGTGCGCTGAGCCACCCCGCCTACCTGACGTCGGGCCACATCCTGCGCGGCAGCCGTCCGCAGGCGGTCATCGTGCAGCACGCGCCGAAGCGCCAGGTCCTGGGTGACTTCCCGATGGTCGCGATGCCGACCGCAGCCAGCGAGGTCGCGCTGATCGAGGCCTTCGCCGACACCACGGTCATCGGCATCACGGTCAACCACGAGCACATGACCGATGACGAGATCGGCGAGGCCATCGCGACGCTCGAGCTCGAGCTCGGCCTGCCCGCGACCGACCCCTTGACCCGTCCCCTCGACCGCCTGGTCGACATGGTGCTGCTGGCGTTCCCGGAGCTCGAGGCCCGCCTCGCCCCGGTCTCGCGGTGACCGCACCCCGGCTGGACGTCGACCTCGACCTGGTCGCGCAGAACACCCGGGTGCTCGTGGACCGGCTCGCGCCGCGCGGGATCCGCGTGACCGGCGTGTCCAAGGCCTCCCTCGGGTCGACCGCCGTGGCTGCGGCCATGCTGCGAGGCGGGGCGACGGCGATCGGTGACTCCCGGGTCGAGAACCTCGAACGCCTGCGTGCTGCCGACCGTGTCACGCCGCTGACGCTGATCCGGTCGCCGATGCTGAGCCAGGTCGACCGTGTCGTGCGTGGCAGCGACATGAGCCTGAACACCGAGACCGTCGTGCTCGCGGCGCTGTCGGCCGCGGCGCTGCGCGAGCACGTCTCGCACGACGTCGTGTTGATGGTGGAGCTCGGCGACCTGCGCGAGGGCGTGGCCGTCGAGGAGGTCGTCGACCTCGCCGCCACGGTGGCCGGACTGCCCGGGCTCCGTCTGGCGGGGCTCGGCACGAATCTCGCGTGCCGCAGCGGCATCGTCCCCGACCAGGACAAGATGGACCAGCTCTCGGGTCTGGTCGGGCTCGTCGAGGCACGTGTGGGGCACCCCATGACGATCGTGACCGGGGGCAACTCCGCGAACCTCGACTGGGCGTTCGGCAGCGACGACGTCGGACGGGTCGACGAGCTGCGCCTGGGGGAGTCCATCCTGCTCGGCACCGAGCCCCTGCACCGTCAGGTCGTGGCCGGCCTGCGGACCGACGCCTTCACCCTGGTTGGGGAGGTCATCGAGGTGCAGACCAAGCCCGCCCAGGCGTGGGGAGCCACCGGTCAGAACGCCTTCGGCGAGACGCCGGAGCACGGGGGGCCGGGGCTCGTCCGGCAGGCGATCCTGGCCCTCGGGCGCCAGGACGTCGACCCGGACGGAGCCACGCCGCCGGCCGGGATGACCCTGCTGGCCGCCAGCAGCGACCACCTCGTCGTCGACGTGGGTGACCACGGCATCGTGGTGGGCGACGAGATCGCCTTCCAGCTCGACTACAGCGCGCTCGTGCGGGCGATGACCTCGCCCTTCGTCGACGTCCGAGCGACGGGATCGTCCGGATCCGGCACCGTCGACGGCCCCGCCCCCGTCCCCACCCGAGGAGCCGCATGACGACGACCCACGCCGAACGACTGGCACGGGCCTCGGCGATCCTCAAGCGGCAACCGATCATCGACGGGCACAACGACCTGCCGTGGGTCGCGCGCGAGGTGGCCGACTACGACCTCGAGACGCTCAACCTCCACGACACCGCCGACCTCACGCACACCGACCTGCGGCGTCTCCGGGCCGGGCACGTCGGAGCGCAGTTCTGGTCGGTGTGGGTCCCGACGGACCTCGCCGACGACGGTGCGCTCGTGGCGACGCTCGAGCAGATCGACTTCGTCCACCAGATGATCGCCGCGTACCCCGACGACTTCCGGCTTGCGGTGACCGCCGACGACGTCCTCGTGGCGCAGGAGGAAGGTCGCATCGCGTGCCTGATCGGTGCCGAGGGCGGCCACTCCATCGGCAACTCGCTCGGCGCGCTCCGCACGCTGCACATGCTGGGGGTCCGCTACCTCACGCTGACGCACGACCGGAACGTCCCCTGGGCGGACTCCGCGACCGACGTGCCCGCAGCCCGCGGACTCACGCGGTTCGGCCGGGAGGTCGTGGCCGAGATGAACCGCATCGGCATGCTGGTCGACCTCTCGCACGTCTCGGTCGAGACCATGAACGACGCGCTCGACGTGACCGAGGCGCCGGTCATCTTCAGTCACTCGTGCTGCCGTGCCCTGGTGGACCACCCCCGCAACGTCCCCGACGAGGTCCTGCACCGACTGCGCGACAACGGCGGCCTCTGCATGGTCAGCTTCGTGCCGGAGTTCGTCTCGGCCGAGTACCACGCCTGGCAGACCCGGCTCGAGCAGCACCTTCGCGACCGGGGGGTCACCGGCGGGACGCGTGGCTCCCGCGAGGGCGCTCGCCAGGCGTTCATCGCCGACGACCCCCCGCCGCGCACGACCCTGAGCCAGGTCGCCGACCACCTCGAGCACGCCCGGTCGATCCTCGGCATCGAGGGCGTCGGCATCGGTGGTGACTACGACGGGACGCCGGACTTCCCCGACGACCTGCCGGACGTGTCGGGGTACCCCGCCCTGTTCGCCGAGCTCGTGGCGCGCGGGTGGACCGATGCCGACTGTGAGCTGCTCGCGGGCGGCAACGTCCTGCGCGTCATGCGGGCGGCCCTGCCCGTCGCGGAGCGCCTCGGGGCGTCGCGGCGCCCCTCGCGGATGCGCATGAGTGCCGAGCACGCGTAGTTCTGGCTAGTGTGCGCTGCAGTCCCCGGATCGAGGAGCCGCAGATGGTGCACGTGACCGCCAACGTGATGGTGTCGCTCGACGGGTACACCTCGGGACTGGACGAGAGCCAGAGCAGGGACCGACCGTTCGGCGACTGTGACTTCGAGATGTTCGCGCGGTGGCGCTTCGAGGACGCCGACGCCAACGCCGCCGAGATCGAGTCGGCCGTGGGAGCGGACGCCCACGTCATGGGTCGCCGCATGTTCACGCCGGACCGTGGCGCGCACGACCCCTCCTGGACCGGATGGTGGGGTGACGACCCGCCCTACCACGCCCCTGTCTTCGTGCTGACCCACCACGAGCGCGAGCCACTCCAGTTGGCCGGTGGCACGTCCTTCACGTTCGTGACCACGGGCCTGCAGGACGCCTTCGACCAGGCTGTCGCGGTGGCCGGTGACGACGGGCGCGTCTCCATCGCGGGCGGAGCCTCGACGGTGAACCAGGCCCTCGCGGCGGGACTCGTCGACGAGCTCCGACTCCATGTGGCCCCGGTCGTCTTCGGGTCGGGGGAGCGGCTGTTCGAGGGTGTCCCGCCGATGCGTCTCGAGCAGGTCTCGACCCGCGCTACCCAGCACGTGACGCATCAGGTGTATCGCGTCGTGCGCTGAGCCCGCCGGACGTGACCGGCGTCTCACCTAGGCTGGGCCGATGAACGACTCGGCTCTCATCACGACCGGGCTCCCGATCGCCTTGGCGATCATCATGTTCGGGCTCGGCCTCAGCCTGACGACCGACGACTTCGTGCGAGTGGCCCGCTCGCCGCGCGCCGTCGTGGTGGCGCTCGTGATCCAGGTCCTGGTGCTGCCGGTCGTCGCGTTCGGGCTGGTCACGGCCTTCGACCTCGATCCGCTGCTTGCGGTCGGCGTCATGCTGCTCGCGGCATCGCCCGGCGGCACGACCGCCAACCTGTTCAGCCACCTCTTCCGCGGTGACGTCGCGCTGAACGTGACGCTCACGGCGGTCAACTCGGTGCTGGCCGCCGTGACGATCCCGTTGATCACGAACTTCGCGATCAGCTACTTCGACGCCGACGGCGAGCTCGGACTGCAGCTCGGCAAGGTCGTGCAGGTCGTCGCGATCGTGCTGCTGCCGGTCGCGGTCGGCATGGCCGTGCGCCGGAGGAGCGAGGGCTTCGCCACTCGTGCCGACCGACCCGTGCGGGTGTTCTCGATCGTCGTGCTCGTGGCCGTCTCGGTCGGCGCCATCGTGGGCGAGCGCGAGAACATCGCCGACTACGTCGAGCAGGTCGGCCTCGTGGCGGGGCTGTTCTGCCTGATCAGCCTCGGTCTGGGGTACGCCGGTGCCCGGGTCCTGCGGCTCGACCACCCTCAGGCGGTGGCGAGCTCGATGGAGATCGGCATCCACAACACGACCATCGCGCTGACGATCGCGCTGAGCGTGCTCGACAGCACCGAGGTTGCGATCCCGGCGGCGGTCTACTCGATCCTCATGTACGTCCTGGCCACGGCGTTCGGGTTCGCCATCACGGCCGGGCGCCGACGACAGGGCACCGATGGCTGGGCACCGCGCCCGGTGCGTCCCCGGCCTGACCGGGACTCGGGCACGACCGGCTAGGGTCTGGCCGTGACCCTGATCGACGACGCCCAGCTCGCCGCCCGACTCGTCACCGACGCCGCACGGCTCGCCGCGCAGATGCGGACGGGCGGTCTCGAGGTCGCCCGGAAGACGTCGGTCTCCGACGTCGTGACCGATGCCGACCACGCGGCGGAGAAGCTCGTGGTCGAGGCGCTCACGGCCGAGCGTCCCGACGACGGCCTCCTCGGTGAGGAGGGCACCGCCCACGAGGGCACCTCCGGGCGACGGTGGGTCATCGACCCCGTCGACGGCACGTACAACTTCGCATCGGGGTCGGACTACTGGTGCTCGGCGATCGCGCTGACCGTCGACGAGGTCGCGGTGCTCGGCGCGGTCGCCCACCACGCGAGCGGCACGGTCTGGGTCGGGGGACCCGATCTACCCACCACCGCGAACGGGCAGGCGATCGAGGAGCGTGAGGACCGCGAGCTGGCCGGCCTCAGCGTCGCGAGCTACCTGCACCCCAGCGGCATCGCGCACGACCACGTCCGCGAGCCGTTCCTGCGTGCAGCATCGGGTGCGGCGACGCTGCGGATGCTCGGTTCCGGATCGATGGATCTCGTCGGTGTCGCCACGGGTCGCATCGGCGCCTGGTTCCAGCACAGCACGCCGGCCTGGGACTGGCTGCCCGGCGCGGCGATCGTCGCGGGCGCGGGCTGCAGCGCCGTGCAGCTGGAGGTGGGCGGCCTTCTCTGGTCGACCGCCGGTCCGCCCATGGCCACGCGCGAGCTCACGGCGCGACTGACGGGGGAGGCGCGCGCATGAACGAGCGCGAGCGAGCGAAGGATCGGGACATGACCGGGCTGTCCTCGGTCGCGGTGTTCTGCGGCTCCCGCTTCGGCACCGATCCTGCCTACGAGGCGGCTGCCGGCGAGGTCGGCCGCACGTTGGCCGAACGCGGCATCACCCTCGTCTACGGCGGCGGTCGCGTCGGACTGATGGGCGCGGTCGCCGACGCCGCCGTGGCCGCCGGTGGTGAGGTCGTGGGCGTGATCCCCCGGTCGCTCGACGAGCGCGAGGTCGCCCACGCGGGCCTGACCGAGCTGCACGTCGTCGAGACGATGCACGAGCGCAAGGCGATCATGGCCGACCGCGCCGACGCCTTCCTGGCGCTGCCCGGCGGCATGGGGACGCTCGAGGAGATCACCGAGCAGTGGACGTGGACCCAGCTCGGCATCCACGCCAAGCGCAGCGCCTTCTACGACGTGGGGGGCTTCTGGCGGCCCCTGTCCACCCTGGTCGACTCGATGGTCGAGACCGGGTTCCTGACGGTCGAGCACGCGGCGCTCGTGAGCTTCGGGACCGACCTCGACTCGTTGCTGAGCCTGCTGGCCGAGCCGTTGCCGGCGCAGCAGAAAAACTACGACGCGCGTCCCTGACCGCCCCTGGCGCCGCCTCGTGTGACGCAGCCCACCGGCGCGCGCACCGGCAGTTCGCCGACACGTCATCACGACGTCTCCGTCCGGTCAGACGGCGCCCCGAACGTGGGTGGCATGAGGATTGCCATTGTCGCTGAGTCGTTCCTCCCGCAGACCAACGGAGTGGTCACGTCCGTGCTGCACGTGCTGCAGCACCTCGAACGTCGTGGTGACGACGTCCTCGTGATCGTGCCGGACAGCGCCGCGGGGGAGGTGCCGACCGAGGTGCACGGCGCCCAGGTCGTCACCGTCCCGTCCTGGTCGCTGCCGATGTACCCGGACGTGCGCGTCGCGACGGGCGGGGTGGCCCGTCTGCAGCGCGTACTCGAGGACTTTGGTCCGGACGTCGTCCACCTGGCCTCGCCGTTCGTGCTGGGCTGGCGGGCGACGCTCGCGGCCCGCGAGCTCGACGTGCCGACCGTCGCGATCTACCAGACCGACGTCCCGGCGTACGCCGCCGAGTACGGGATGCCGTGGGCCGAGCGTCTGCTCTGGCGTCGCGTGTGCGACATCCACGACCGGGCCGCGTTGACGCTCGCTCCCTCGTCCAGCGCCGTGGCCGCGCTGGAGGCGCAGGGCGTCCAGCGCATCCGCATCTGGCGTCGCGGCGTCGACTCCGCCCGGTTCTCCCCGAGCCACCGCGACGAGGCGTTGCGCCGGGAGCTGGCCCCGAACGGCGAGAAGCTCGTCGGCTTCGTCGGCCGGCTCGCGCCTGAGAAGCAGGTCACCGACCTGGCAGCCCTCGCCGGGGTGCCGGGCATCCGGGTGGTCGTGGTCGGTGACGGTCCGGATCGCGCGAAGCTCGCTGCCGCGCTGCCGGGAGCGCACTTCACCGGGATGCTGCACGGCGCCGAGCTCGGGCGACACGTCGCGAGCCTCGACGTCATGGTGCACCCGGGGGAGACGGAGACCTTCTGCCAGGTCGTCCAGGAGGGCCTGGCGGCGGGCGTGCCGGTCGTCGCGGTCGCGAAGGGTGGCCCGCTCGACCTCGTCGACCACAGCCGCACGGGCTGGCTCTACCCCGTCGGCGACCTCGCCGCCATGGCCAACCACGTCCGCGACCTGACCGGCGACGAGTCGAAGCGCCGGGCGTTCGGCACGGCGGCCCGGCGTGCCGTGCAGGACCGCCGCTGGTCGTCGGTGTGCGGGGAGCTGGTCGGTCACTACGCCGCCGCGATCGAGGCCGGACTCCCGGCCGAGCCGTTCCCGCTCGGGCTCCTGCGCAAGCGCTCGAGGTCACGGGCCTGAGGGACCCGGGGCGTCCTCGCTCACCGGAAACTGATGGCTGACGGCTGCCTCAGCGACCACGGAACATCAGGTTGCGTCCCCGTGCGGTCAGCTGCCAGTCGTGGACCCATCTACGCCTGCAGGGCGGCTGCGAGCGCGTCGACGGCGTGGTCGATCTCCTCGCGGGTGATCACCAGCGGCGGAGCGATCCGCAGGGTGCGCTCGTGCGTCTCCTTGCACAGGACGCCCTGGTCGCGCAGTGCCATCGAGACCTCCCGACCCGTCTTGGCGGCGGGATCGATGTCGACCCCGGCCCACAGGCCACGGCCGCGGACCGCGGCGACGCCGTGGCCGACGAGGCCCTCGAGCCGCTGGTGCAGGTGGGCGCCGAGCTCGGTGGAGCGCTCCTGGAACTCCCCGGTGCGCAGCAGGTCGACCACGGCATGACCGACTGCGGCGGCGACGGGATATCCGCCGAACGTCGAGCCGTGCTGGCCCGGCTTCAGCACACCGAGCACGTCACGACGCCCCACGACGGCCGAGACCGGGATGATGCCGCCGCCGAGGGCCTTGCCCAGCGTGTAGAGGTCGGCGCGGACACCTTCGTGGTCGAGGGCGAACAACGTGCCGGTGCGGGCCAGGCCCGACTGGATCTCGTCGGCGATCAGCAGCACCTGGTTCTCGTCGCAGGCGTTGCGGACGTCGGCCCAGAACCCCTCCGGCGGCACGACCACCCCGGCCTCGCCCTGGATCGGCTCCATCAGCACGGCCGCGGTGTTCGGTCCGATCGCGTCGCGCACGGCCTGGGCGTCGCCGTAGGGCACGGTCACGAAACCGGGCGTGAACGGCCCGTAGTTGTCGTGGGCCACGGGATCGTCCGAGAAGGACACGATCGTGGTCGTGCGCCCGTGGAAGTTGCCCGAGGCCACGATGATCTCGGCGGAGTCGAAGGCGACGCCCTTGACCTCGTACGCCCACTTGCGCGCGACCTTGATGGCCGACTCGACGGCCTCGGCGCCGGTGTTCATCGTCAGCACCATCTCGGTGCCGGTGAGCTCGGCCAGGTCACGGCAGAAGGCACCGAAGCGGTCGTTGTGGAACGCCCGCGACGTCAGGGTGAGGCGGTCGAGCTGGTCGCGCACCGCCGCGATCAGGGCCGGGTGGCGGTGGCCGAAGTTCAGCGCCGAGTACCCCGACAGGAAGTCCAGGTACCGCCGCCCCTCGACGTCGGTGACCCACGCCCCCTCGGCCTCGGCGATCACGACGGGCAGCGGGTGGTAGTTGTGCGCCCCCCATGCGTCGTCGAGCTCGATCACGGACTGGGTCGTCAGATGCTCGGCCATGCCCCCACGCTAACCGCTCCCTGGACGGGCACCGCGCAGAAGTCCGCGAGCCGCGACGTACGCGACACCGGCGAGCACGGTGAGTGCGACCGCGAGCTGCGCCGGGGACGCGCCGTCGTCCGGCAGGGACGGAGCCGCAGGTGTGGCAGCCGGGGTGACGACCTCGGCCAGCACGGCCTCGGTGGCGACGAGCCGGGGGGCCGGGCGCTCCTCGGACTCGGAGGAGTCGGTCCACTCGTACCCGCCGCCGTCGGCACACGTCTGCCGTGTCGGGAACAGCAACGTCTGACCGACTGCCCCGGTCAACCGGGCGACCACGGTGAAGCGGGGGCTGGCCCCGTCGCCGATCCCGGGGCCCGCGAACACGATGCGCGACTCCTCGGTCGTCGCGGTCCAGCCGGCCGGGCCCACGCCACCGAGGATCTCGGCGCCGTCGGGCACCTCGACGACCAGCTCGACGGTCGGCGAGGCGTCGCAGCTGTGGTCGAAGGTGATCGAGAGCTCGACCGAGCCGTCGCCGACGGGCACCGCCTGCTCCAGCAGCACGTGCGCCGAGGCCGGTGCCACCCCGCACCACAGCAGGACGGCGACGAGCGCGGTCACGACGGGCCCCCTGAGTCCTGGGCGAGTCATTCGGTCACCTCCACGGTGGCGGAGTCGGACGGGCGTTCGTAGGTCGAGGTGCGCACGCCGACCTCGATGCGCCACGTGCCCTCGATCGGCAGGTCGACGCTGCCCTCGTAGGAGCCGGGAGCGACCTCCACGAGCTCGTGCCGGAAGGGTCCGAGGTCGAACTCCTCGATCCCGACGGACACCTGGGGCGGCTCGACCGCGGTGACGGGGTTGCCGTCGGCGTCCGTCACGGTGAGCTGGGCGCTGTTGGTGCCGACCCGCCCCGGGGTCAGCACCAGCGTGGCCGTCGTGCCGCCGCCCAGGTCAAGGTCGATCTCGGTCGGCGCGGGGGCGGCTGGCGCCGGGAGGGTCTCGGGAGAGCGGGGCACCTGGGTGACCATGCCCGCGGTCACGGCGGTGACGACGGCGACGAGCGTCACCTCGGCGGCGACGGTGCGCCGCAGCATCGTGAGGTCGATCGCGCGCTGGGTCCGCAAGTGACGGAGGTTCCAGGCGGCGACCAGCACGATGCCGCCCACGAGCACGACCTTGACCATCAGGTGCACGCCGTAGGAGCTGTCCGGGAGGTCGCGCACCGTGTCGGGGATGCGCCACCAGAGCACGGCGCCCGAGACCACGAGCACCGCGAACGAGACCAGCGCCAGCGCGGAGAACCGCCGGACGGCCTGCTGGACCTGGGCGCCCCGGACCGCCCGCCCCGCCGTCAGCAGCAGCACCAGGCCCACGACGCCACCGGCCCAGAGGGCAGCAGCGACCGTGTGGAGGACGTCGGCCGTGAGCACCAGCCACACGGGTCCAAAGGTCCGGGTGTGGCCGACGACGGCCAAGGATCCGACGGCCACGGCCGCCGCCGTCAGGGCGAGGGCGGGCGCGCGGCGCAGCGTCAGCGCCGCGGTGCCGAGCGAGGCGGTCAGCAGCAACGCCGCGGCACCGGTCTCGCTCCGCCACGTCGAGCCGTCGACGAGGACGGTGCCGATGCCGCTCAGCTCGCCCGCGTTCTGCCAGAGAGCCGTGAGAGGCGCCAGCGCCGCTGCCGCGAGTGCGGCCAGCACCGCCGCCGCACCCCCAGCCCGCAGCACACGGCGACGGGCGGTCGGCGAGTCGCGAACGGCCGACCCTGCCACGAGGAGCCCGAACGGGAGGAGTCCGGCGGCCACGAGCACCCCGCCGTACCGCACGGCCTCGGCCGTCTTGCGCAGCAGGTCGACGTCCCGCGGGGCGTCGATCGTCGGGATCTGGACCGTGGTGGCGGACGGTGCGCCGACCGAGAAGCTGAGCCCGCCGGCGATCGGGTGGCTGTCGGCCGAGATGACCCGCCACCCGACGATGTAGGTGCCGTCGGCCAGGGGAGCGTCGGGGGTGATCGTGACGACCTCGTCGGACGCACCGACGTCGACGGCGACGGCGGTTCCGTCGCCCGTGAGCAGCTCGATGCCCTCGGTCAACCGGACCGACTCGGTGAAGGTCAGACTGATCTCGTCGGGCGCCTCGGCGAGGACCCCGCCGTCCCCGGGCGTCGTCGACACGAGGGACGCGTGCGCCGACGCGGGGGACGCCAGGACGCCCGAGGCCACGAGGAGCAGCCCGACGGGCACGGCGAGGAGCCGTGCCCGTCGGCGAGTCGTGGAGATCACGACGTCGCGCCGCTCCTGACGAAGGCCGCGCCGCCGAGCAGCAGGCCTCCAGCGCCCAGCGCCAGGGCGATCCAGCCCACCGGTCCGGTCCCGCTGCCGGACTCGGACGCATCGGCCGCCGCCGGGGTGGAATCGGTGGTGGAACCGCCACCGTGTCCGTCGTCGGCCGCCGCGGTCAGTGTGAAGGCTGGTGCGGGGGCGTCGGGCTCCGGCTCGCCCTCGACCGACTCGTCGATCCACGCCGTCGCGCCGGTCTCGCAGGTCTGGATCGTGGGGAACGCGAGCTGGTCGCCCGCCTCGCCCTCCGGCAGCTTCAGCTGGAGCTCGAAGGCGTCGCGGTAGCCGTCGGGCAACGGCGTCGTCGCGGTGTAGACGACCTCCGCGACCCGTTCGGTGTACTCGCCGCCGTGTCCGTCGTCGACCGGCTCGTCGAGCGCCTCCATGACCTTCTCGATCGTGTAGTCGGCGTGACGGGTGGGCGTGACCGCGAAGATCCCGTCCGGGATCGAGATGCTGATCCGGGTCGTGGGTGATCCGTCGCAGCCGTGACCGTTGCTGAACGTCAGAACGGAGTAGGCCCCCGACGCGGTCGTGCTCGGCGTGACGGTCACGTGCGCGCTCGCGGCACCGGCGACGAGCATCGTGGGGCCGAGGCCGAGGGCGCCGCCCAGGGCGAGCCGCGTCAGGGCGCGGCGGGGCAGGGTGGAGTGGTTCATGCAAGTGGTCCTTCAGGTGTCGGTCGGGACGCCGCCGCGCAGGGCGCGCGGCGACGACGGACGCACCACGGCGGGTGCGCCCGGGGTGTCAGGCGACCGACACCGGGGGACCGCGACGGCTGAGCGAGCCGGTGAGCAGGCGCGGGAGGGCGCGCGGGACGACCGCCGCCGCGGCGACGCGACGTGCCACGACGGGCGCTGGCGTCGGCCCGCCGACGAGCGACGGACGCAGCCAGGCGTGCAGGCGCCACAGGAGCGCCTCGCCGCGCGCGAGCACGACGGCGCTGACGCCGACGCCGCCCAGGTGGGCCAGGAGCATCATCGGGTCGTGCCACGGCGCGAGGCCGTGGAGGTAGCCGGTCAGTGCGTGCACACCGACCTGCGCGACCACGAGCAGGGCGAGCAGGGTCGGGGCGCCGATGCGGCGAGCGCCGATCGTCGCGGCGACGGCCGTGACCGCCAGACCGACCAGGACGACCGCGAGCCAAGACGTGTGGGCGCCGCCGCCCGCGACGTGGGAGGCCGAGGCCAGCACGGCCACGACCACGCCGACCGCCCCGGCGCGCACGAGGCGCAGGCCTCCGCGGCCCGGATCCCACATGCGCCGGACCCTAGCACTGGGATCGGGGGTCTCGTCCCCGGCAGGTACGCTCGGCAGCGCCATGACCGACCTTCCCCCACGCCCGTCGGCCGGGGCCACCGGACTCGTGGTCGCGGTCCTGCTGGCGACTCCGCTCCTGGCCGGTGCCGCGCTCCTGGGTACGGCGTCCTCCGCCTCCGCGCACGCCGGGCTCCTGTCGTCGGACCCCGCCTCGCGCGCCGAGCTCGAGGCGATGCCCCCCGAGGTCCGGCTGACCTTCAACGAGGCCATGAACCGGCCGTCCTACGTCACCGTGACGTCGCCGGACGGCACGGTCCTGGCCGAGGGGGAGGGCGCGGTCGACGGTGCCGACGTCGTCCAGCAGGTCGACGACCCCGGCCAGGCCGGCACGTACCGCGTCGACTACCGGGTGATCTCGGCCGACGGCCACCCCGTGGAGGGGGCGCTGGAGTTCGACGTCACCACCGGGGAGGCCGTTGAGTCCGGCCCCGTCGCGCAGGTCACGTCGTCGACCTGGTGGTGGGTCGCTCTCGTGACGCTCCCGTGGCTCGCCCTCGCGGCGCTGCTGCTCCAACGCCGACGATCCAGGCAGACCCATGACTGACCAGACCACGACCGAGCAGGCGACCGGCCCGGTCGCCGAGGCCGACAGCCCCGGATCGACCGGGCCGGGTCTTGCGATCGCGGTCGGGGCCACGACCGCCTTCACGGCCCTGGTGCTGACCCTCGTCGTGGCTGGGTCGTCCCCGGAGCCGGCCGCCGTCGGCCTGCCCGACCCGGGACCGCTCGTCGGGTGGCTGTTGCCGGCCGTGACCCTCGTCGCGGACCTCATGGCGATCGGCGTCGTCGGCTTCCTGGTGCTGGCTGCGGTGCTGCTGCCGTCGCCGAGCGGCGACGCGCAGGGCCTGGCGGTCGACGGGATCCGCATCGCCCGCCGTGCGGCCTGGACGTGGTTCTGGGCCTCCGTGCTGCTCTACGTCGTGACGGCCGCCGACCTGTTCGCCGTCCCGATCTCGCAGCTCGACCGCAACGTCCTGACGGCCGTGACCCGCGACAGCGACATCGGGCGCAGCATCGTGCTCCAGGCGGTGGGCGCGCTCGTGCTGGCCGTCGCGCTGCGCTGGACCATCGGGGTCCGCGCTTTGGCCGGCTGGAGCGCCTTCGCGCTCGCCGTCATGCTGCCGGCCGCGCTCACGGGCCACGCGGCCTCCGGGGGCTCGCACTCGCTCGCCTCGGTCAGCCTCTACCTGCACGTCATCGGTGTGGCGGTGTGGGTCGGCGGGCTCGTCGCCCTCGGGTGGGTCGCGCGGCGGGGGAGCCGACGCCTCGAGGCGGCCGTCGCACGCTACTCCACCCTGGCGCTGTGGTGCTTCGTCGTGGTCGGGGTGTCCGGCGTGCTGAACGCCTCGGTGCGGGCCACGTCCCTCGACCAGCTCTTCGGCTCCTCCTACGGCCGCATCGTCGTGCTCAAGGCCGCAGCGTTCCTGGTCCTGGGAGCTCTCGGGTGGTACCAGCGACGCCGCATCGTGGCGTCAGGCGGCGGGTTCCTGCGCCTCGCGGCCACGGAGGCCCTGATCATGGTCGGCACCGTGGGAGTCGCGGTGGCGCTCTCGCGGACCCCGCCCCCCGCAGGTGACGTCCTGCTGACGCCCGCCGAGGACCTCCTCGGTGGCCCCATGCCGGCCGCCCCCACGGTCGAGCGGTTCCTGACCGGGTTCTACCCGAGCGGCATCGGCATCGCGGTGGTCGGCCTCGGCACCGCGCTCTACGTCGCCGGCGTGCTGGTGCTGCGCCGCCGCGGCGACCGCTGGCCCGTCGGCCGGTCCATCGCCTGGGCGCTCGGCATGCTCGTCGTCGCCTGGGCCACGATGGGCGGCCTCGGCACCTACTCCCACGTGCTCTTCAGCGCGCACATGGTGAGCCACATGCTGCTCTCGATGGTCGCGCCGATCTTCCTCGTCCTGGGCGCCCCGGTCACGCTGGCGCTGCGGGCGCTGCCCGGCCCGCGTCAGGCGGGCGAGGTCTCGCCGCGCGGGATGCTCACGGCCGTCCTCCACTCGCGGGTCGCGACCTTCCTGACGCACCCGGTGGTGGGCCCGGTGCTCTTCATCGGCAGCCTCTACGGCCTGTACTTCACCCCGCTGTTCGACACCCTGATGCGCAGCATCCTGGGCCACGTCGGGATGGAGCTGCACTTCCTCGCCGTCGGCACGCTGTTCTACTACGTCATCATCGGCGTCGACCCGTCCCCGCGACGGCTGGTGCCCCTGGCGCGATTTGGCGTGATGCTCGTGACCCTGCCGTTCCACGCGTTCTTCTCGATCGCCGTGATGTCGGCGACCGTCCCGACGGGCGAGGCGTACTGGCGCGACCTCGATCGTCCCTACCTGACCGACCTCGTGCACGACCAGTACCTCGGCGGCAGCATCTCCTGGGCGCTTGGCGAGGTGCCGCTGCTGATCGTCATGGTCGCGCTCCTGGCGCAGTGGTTCCGCACCGACCTGCGCGAGCAGCGCCGCATCGACCGCGCCGCCGACCGCGACGACGACGCCGAGCTCAAGGCGTACAACGAGCGTCTGCGTCGCATCTCCGAGAACGACCGGCGCTGACGGGGCACGACGAAGGCCCGCACCAGCAGGTGCGGGCCTTCGTCGTGGTCGGGGGAGATCAGAAGATGATCTGGCCGCCCGAGGTCGCCGCCGTGAAGCGCTCCTGGGCGTCGGCCCAGTTCACGATGTTCCAGAACGCCTTGACGTAGTCGCCCTTGACGTTGAGGTAGTCGAGGTAGAAGGCGTGCTCCCACATGTCGAGCTGCGTGATGGGGATCAGCGTGGCCGGGATGTTGGCCTGCTGGTCGTAGAGCTGCACGACGAGCAGCTTCTGGCCCAGCGAGTCCCACGCCAGGATGGCCCAGCCGGACCCCTGGATCGTCAGCGCCGTCTGCTCGAAGTGCGCGCGGAACTTGTCGAAGGAGCCGAAGTTCTCGTCGATCGCGGCCGCGAGGTCGCCCGTGGGCTTGTCGCCGCCCTCGGGGGACAGGTTCTTCCAGAAGATCGAGTGGTTGATGTGACCACCCAGGTTGAACGCCAGGTTCTTCTCGATGCCGGCGATCGCGCCGAAGTTCTCGGTCTCGCGCGCCTCCTCGAGCTTCTCGAGGGCCGTGTTCAGGCCGGCGACGTAGTTGGCGTGGTGCTTGGAGTGGTGCAGCTCCATGATCTTGCCGGAGATGTGCGGATCCAGGGCACCGTAGTCGTACGACAGATCGGGCAAGCTGTAGTCAGCCACGCGTCCTCCTCGGGTCGGGACCACCAGGCCCCGCCTAGTTCGATGGGTGTGGAGATGTTCTTCCGCTTCCATCTTGGCACTCGCGGTGAACCGCGCAGCACGAGCCCTGCGGTGTCTCTCGATGTGGAACGACGACGCGGCGCGCACGGCGCCGGGTCCGCGGCCCGATGGCCTAGTCTTGCCGGTGATGAACACCGAGGATCGCGTGCTGACGGTGCCCAATGCCCTCAGCTTCGTCCGGCTGCTGCTGGTACCCGTGTTCCTGTGGCTCGTCCTGGGACCGGAGTGGGACGAGCTCGCCCTGCTCGTGCTCATCGTCTCCGGCATCACCGACTACCTCGACGGCAAGCTGGCTCGCAGCCTCGGTCAGACCTCGAAGATCGGTGCGATCCTCGACCCGGTGGCGGACCGGCTGTACATCCTGGCGGTCGTCGTGGGTCTCGGCCTGCGCGAGATCATCCCCTGGTGGCTCGTGGTCGCCATCCCGCTGCGCGACGTCTTCCTGTTCAGCCTCGTGCCCTTCCTGCGCACCCGCGGGTTCAGCTCGCTGCCGGTGCACTTCCTGGGCAAGGCGGCCACGGCCGGACTCCTCTACGCCTTCCCCCTCCTGCTGCTCGGCGACGGCGCGGGCACGGTGGCCGACCTCGCCAACGTGTTCGGCTGGGCGTTCGCCATCTGGGGCGTCGGCCTCTACTGGTGGGGTGGCGTCCTGTACGCGTTCCAGGTCCGCCGTCTGCTGACGACCTCGCCGCGGCTGGCGCCGGAGGACCGTCCGGTGCGCGGCGAGCGCCACCGGGGCTGACCGGTGCGCCCCGACCGGTCGGGAGCCTCCGGTGTCCGCACCCCCAGGCCCGAGCGCACCCCCTACAGCCGGGAGGCCACGAGCCTGCTGGACCAGATCGCCGAGCGGGCTCTCGACGACGACTACTACGTCGTGCGTCCGGGGAGGTACTCCCGGTCGCGCGGCCTCAACACCGCGGCGACGGCCCTGGTGCTCACGCTCTTCACCCTGATGGTCACGATCACCGCCGTGCAGTACTACCAGGACCGTCCGTCGCGCAGCGAGACCCGGGACGCGCTGCTCGCCGACATCGAGCAGGGCCAGACCCTGCAGAGCGACCTGCAGCTCCAGGTCGCTGCGCTCGAGGCCGAGGTCGCGTCGTTGCAGGGTGACCTGGAGAAGACACCGGCGGAGATCGCCGACGAGATCGCCGCGGGCTCGTCCCAGGTGCGCGGCGACGGGCTGCGCATCACGATCGATCCTGCCGACGGTGTCGCCCTCGGCGACGGAGAGCTGCGGGCCCTCGTCAACGAGCTCTGGATCGGCGGGGCCGAGGCCATCGCGGTCAACGGGCAGCGCTGGGGCGCCCTCACGTCGCTGCGCGCGGCCGGTGGCGCCATCACGGTCAACTTCAGCTCCATCGGGGCGCCCTACGTGTTCTCGGTCGTCGGAGACCGCGACGCGGTCCGTGAACGTCTCGAGACGAGCGGCGAGGACGGATACTGGCAGCGGCGCGAGAACCAGGACGAGTTGACGTACGACGTGCTCGATGCCGACGATCAGGTGCTGCCCGCAGCTCCTGGACACCGCACCACCATCACCCGCGCCACTCCGGCGCCGACCGAGGGAGGAACCTCGTGATCCCGATCCTCGGTCTCGTCGTGGGCGTCGCCGTCGGTCTGGTGCTCCAGCCAGAGGTGCCCGTGGCCCTCCAGCCGTACCTGCCGATCGCGATCGTCGCGGCGCTCGACGCCGTGGTCGGCGCGCTGCGCGCGCTCGGGGAACGTCGGTTCGACGACCGTGTCTTCGTCGTGTCCTTCGTCTCGAACGTGCTGATCGCCGCGTTCATCGTGTTCCTGGGCGACCAGCTTGGCGTCGGCTCCCAGCTCTCGACGGGGGTGCTCGTCGTCCTCGGCATCAGGATCTTCGCGAACGCCGCAGCCATCCGCCGGCGGGTGTTCCATGCCTGAGCTCGACGAGTCGCCCGAGGAGGCCGAGGCTGCGGACCCGCCCCCGGTCGTGCGCAAGCGGTCGCGCCAGCTGCTCACCGCGGCCCTGCTGGGCCTGCTGGCCTTCACGGTCACGGTGCAGCTCGGCCAGGACGAGGCCGACGGCTACCAGAACCTCCGCAGCGTCGAGCTCGTCGAGCTGCTCAAGACCCTCGACGCCACGAACGGGCGGCTGTCGGACCAGATCGAGGACCTGACCGCCACGCGCGACGACCTCAGGACGTCCACGGACGCGTCGGAGACGGCCCAGAAGGAGGCGCAGCGTCGCCTCGACGACCTTTCGATCCTCGCCGGCACGGTGGGCGCCACCGGTCCGGGCGTGCGCCTGACGCTGTCCGACCCCGATGGCACGATCGGAGCCTCGCTCCTGCTCGACACCGTCCAGGAGCTGCGCGACGCGGGGGCGGAGGCGATCGTCATCAACGGGTTCGCCCGGGTCGTCGCCCAGACGTGGTTCGCCGACGACGCCGAGTCCGGGGGAGTCCTGGTCTCGGGCCGGGCGGTCGAGGGGCCCTACGTCATCGAGGCGATCGGCGATCCGGCCACGCTGGCGCCGGCGATCGACTTCCGCGGCGGCATCGCCGACCGGGTCGAGTCGCGAGGTGGCACACTCTCCGTCGAGCGTGTCGACAGCATCACGATCACGGCCCTGGCTGACGTGGTGACCCCCGAGTACGCTCGGGGCGATTCCTAAGACCTCCGCACCACCCCACCGACCCCTGTTCGGACTGCTTGAAGGAGCGCCCGTGATCCCCGAGGACCTGCACTACAGCGAAGAGCACGAGTGGGTGCGCGTCGATGGCGACGTCGTCACGATCGGCATCACCGACTTCGCCCAGGACCAGCTCGGCGACATCGTCTACGTCGAGCTCCCGCAGGTCGGCGACGCGGTGGAGTCGGGTGCCACGGTGGGTGAGCTCGAGTCGACCAAGTCGGTCAGCGACATCTTCAGCCCGGTGTCGGGCGAGATCGTCTCGCGCAACGAGGCGCTCGACGGCAGCGAGGAGGTCATCAACTCCGATCCGTACGGCGAGGGATGGCTCTTCAAGGTGCGTGTCGGCGAGGACGCCACCGAGGGCCTGCTGACGCCCGAGGAGTACGCCGGACTCACCTCGGCGTGACGCCCCCGGATGTTAGGTTGAGCACCGAACGCCGCGCGCCCCGCGCGGGCGCTTCGCAGCACGAAGGGAGTGGACATGACGACGCCAGGTGACGGCGAGCCGGGCCCGCGCGACTCGGTCGAGCACACGACCCACATCCCCTACGTCGATCACGACACCGAGGAGATGTCGGCCGACGACCTGGCCACGGTCGAGAAGCTGCCGACCGGTTCGGCGATGCTGCTCGTGCAGCGTGGGCCCGAGGCCGGCGCGCGCTTCCTCCTCGACGCCGACGAGGTCACGGTGGGTCGCCACCCGGGCAGCGACATCTTCCTCGACGACATCAGCGTCTCGCGCCGCCACGCCACCTTCCGGCGCGAGGGCGACACCTTCGTCGTGTCCGACAAGGGCAGCCTGAACGGCACGTACGTCAACCGCGACCGGATCGAGCGCGACATCACGCTCGCGGGCGGCGACGAGGTCCAGTTCGGCAAGTTCCGGCTCCTGTACTTCGACAGCAGCACCACGCGCGGTCGTGGCTGATCGTGGCACCGGGGGCGCTGCCTCCTTCGAGCGCCTCGGCATCGGCAAGGTCCTCGACGAGCTCCTGACGGAGTTCCCGGACCTCACGATCACCAAGATCCGCTACCTCGAGTCCGAGGGTCTGCTCGAGCCCGAGCGCACGCCGTCCGGGTACCGCAAGTTCAGCTTCGACGACGTCGAGCGTCTGCGGTTCATCCTGCGTCAGCAGCGCGACGCGTTCTGGCCGCTGAGCCACATCCGTCAGGTGCTCGACGACCTCGACAACGGACGCGTCCCGACCGACCAGACCGGCCGGCACCTGTCGCTGGCCGAGGACGGTCTGCCCACCGTCGAGACCTTCAGTGAGCGCCCCAGCCGCGAGCGCCTCTCGCGCGAGGACGTGCTCGAGCAGGCCGGCATCGACGATGCGCTGCTCGCCGAGATCGAGGCCCACGGCCTGATCGTGCGCCGCGCCCGCCAGAAGTACTACGACGGCGACGACCTCGCGATCGCGAGCGCGGTGGCCGAGCTGGCTCGGCTCGGTGTCGAGCCGCGGCACCTGCGCCAGGTCCGCACGGCCGCGCAGCGCGAGGCCGATCTCGTCGACCAGGTCGTGGGTCCCCGTTCCGGTGACGACGCCGAGGCCACGGCAGCCGCCCTCGCGGCGGGGTCGATCCGCCTGCACACGCTGGTGCTCCGGTCCCTCCTGCAGAGCTGATCTGGCCGTGCGCGAGGTCGAGATCGTCGGCGTCCGGGTCGACATGCCGGCCAACCAGCCGCTCGTGCTGCTGCGCGAGGTGGGCGGCACGCGCGTCGTGCCGATCTGGATCGGCGCGGTCGAGGCGTCGGCCATCGCGTTCGCCCTGCAGGCCACGCCCACTGCCCGCCCCCTCACGCACGAGCTCATGGCCACCATGGTCGAGGCGCTGGGCGACGACCTCCAGCGGGTCGAGATCGTCGACGTGCGCGACGGGATCTTCTACGCCGAGCTCCACTTCGAGTCCGGCGCGGTCGTGGAGGCACGTCCGTCCGACGGCATCGCGCTCGCCCTCCGGGCGGGCGCGACGGTGCTGGTCGCCGAGGACGTCCTGGACGAGGCTGGCCTCGTGCCGGAGTCCGACGAGGAGGCGGAGGTCGAGCGGTTCCGGGAGTTCCTCGACGACGTTGACCCGGAGGACTTCGCGTAGCGCGCGACCCGGGCCCCGGTTCGGGGCGGCGACACGCCGCCGTGGTGCTTGACCACCCTAACCCTCACGTTTAACTTGAGGGTGCTGTCGAAATGACCCCAGTGCAATTCGTACGGGGTAGTCTTCCCCGTACCGACGCCATTGAAGGGCCGTGCCATGATCGAACCCCGCGACGCTGCACCTGACACCTCGGGGCGCGACGACGCTGCTGCCGCAGCCGGCGACCAAGGTCTGCTGTTCGACGACGACCTGGCACCCGTTCCGGGCGGCACCGGCTACCGCGGCCCCACGGCCTGCTCGGCCGCCGGCATCACGTACCGCCAGCTCGACTACTGGGCCCGCACCAAGCTCGTGGAGCCCTCCGTGCGCTCGGCCACCGGCTCGGGCACCCAGCGCCTCTACTCCTTCCGCGACATCCTCCTGCTCAAGATCATCAAGCGCCTGCTCGACGCGGGGGTCTCGCTCCAGCAGATCCGGACCG
>CAYRZN010000006.1:2413-31248 GCA_964428825.1 uncultured Aeromicrobium sp. | reverse complement strand
CTTCAGCCTCGACGAGATGAAGGCCGTCATGGACGACCTCGCGGTCCTCCGCTCCCCCGCCTCCAGCGACGCCGAGCGCGCGTCGGCCCGGGAGCACCTGGCCTCGATCCACGCCGATGCCCACGACCGGCGGGGCAGGCTCGTACGGCAGCTCGAGATGGCCGACGAGTTCCTCGGACTGCTGGCGGAGCAGACGGCCTGAGCAGCACGCCTTCCGCCTACTAGCCCTTGCCCTTGCCCTTGCCGTTCGCGTTGCCATTGCCGTTCGCATTGCCGTTGCCGTTGCCGTTGCCGTTGCCGTTGCCGTTCGCGTTGCCGTTGCCGGGGACGGTGGCGGCCGCCGGGGCCTGGGGCGCCACGGGTTCGACGCTCACGGTCTCCGACACGACGACCGGCTCCGGTGTCGGCTCCGGCGTGGGCACGACGGGCTCCGGGGCGAGCGGCGTCGGCTCGGCGTCGACGGACGTCTCGGGCAACTCGGCCACCGACGGTGACCGCTCCCCGGCGAGCAGCAACGCCGCGAGCAGAGCCACCGCCGCAGCCGACGCCGCCGTCGCCCAGCGCGGGCGACGACGGCCGAGAGCGGCGGTGACCGTCGCGCTCGCGGCTCGTTCGATCGCGGGCCCCTGGGCCGCAGGGACGTCCTCCGCACCCACCGCCGGCAGCTCGAGCGTGAGGCCGAGCCCGTCGATCGTGCGGACCACGGTCTCGGCGTCGGCAGGGCGGTCCGCCGACGCCTTCGCGGCCAGAGAGGTGACGATCCCTCGAACCACGGGCGGCACCGACGACGGCAGGTCCGGCAGGTCGTCGTTGACCTGCGCCCACGCGGTCGCGATGTGCGAGGAACGTCGGAACGGCGACACGCCGGTCAGGCAGCCGTGGGCCACGAGGCCGAGCGCGTAGAGGTCCGACGACGCGGTGGCTGAGGCGCCACCGATCTGCTCCGGGCTCAGGTACTCGACGGTGCCGAGAAGAGCACCCGTCGTGGTCATCGCCGTGCTCGACTCGGCCCTGGCGATGCCGAAGTCGACCAGGACGACGCGCGAGTCCGTCGTGAGCATGATGTTGGCGGGCTTCAGGTCGCGATGGACCACGCCGTGGGCCTGGAGGTGGGCGAGCGCGGAGGCCACGTGCCGAACCAGCGCCAGCGTCTCCTCCCACGTCAGGGCACCGCGCTCGCGCAGCAGACGGCCGAGCGTCACGCCCTCGACGAGCTCCATCACGACGAAGGGAGTGCGGTCGGGCGAGTCCCGGTCCTCGTCGTGGTCGTAGACCTGGGCGATCGAGGGGTGACGCAGCGAGGCGGCGATCGTGGCCTCGGCCTCGAGCCGACGACGGTGGTGCGGGCCGTCGTGCGTGCTGGTCCGCAGCAGCTTCACGGCCACCTGGCGTCCCAGCCGACGGTCGAGTGCACGGTGCACGGTGCCCATGCCACCGCTGCCGAGGACCTGGCCCAGCTCGTAGCGGCCGTTCAGCAGACGGCCGGTCGAGCCGTCGGCGACGGCCGGGTGGGTGGTCTTCATGCGGGATCCGATCCTGGGACGACGTTCGTGGCGGCGTCCCCCCGGCGACCACCAGAACGCCAGTACCCCGGCCCCGGGCCGCCAAACCCTCCGGACGGCACGAGGCCCCGGAACCGAGGTGGTCCCGGGGCCTCGCCGACCGCGGTTCGGTCAGCCGAGGATCACTCGGCCGCCGGCACCGCCGCCGGATCCGCCATCGTGAACTGCTCGCCCTCGATCAGGAACGAACCGAAGGCGTCGGAGTAGATCGCGCCGACCGTGCGGTACAGGAACGCCGCCATCTGCTCACGCAGGACCGGCTGGCCCGGACGGAACGTGCCGTCGGCGTAACCGGTCGTGATGTTCGCCAGCGCCATGAACTCGATCTCGTCGAAGAACGGGTGCGAGGACGGGACGTCGGAGAACGACGCCGGGTCGCTGCCGTGCGAGTAGAGGAACCCACCGCCGAAGCCGTAACCGGCGCGGTACAGGAAGGCCGCCATCTGCTCACGCAGGACGGGCGCCTGCGGCGCGAACGACCGCGTGCCGTCGCCGTTGGAGTAGCCGGTCGAGATGCCACGGTCGTACATCCACGAGATCTCGCGGTAGAAGGTGTGCGTCGTGGGCACGTCCTCGAACTTGGAGTACTGCGGAGCCTCGTAGTTGTCCTCGCCGATCAGACGGAAGATGAACGCCGCCATCTGCTCGCGAAGCACCACACCCGTCGGGCGGTAGGTGCCGTCGTCGTAACCGGTCGTGATGCCGGTCGTGGCCAGCCACGCGATCTCGTACTCGAACGTGTTGCCGTTCGTGTCGAAGAACGTGCCGTCCTCGTTCACGTCACCGAGCGTGTTGGCGACGATCGACACGGGCTTGGAGTAGCCCTCGTCGTTCTCGTCGGCCGACAGCGCGGTGATCGTGATGCGCACGGCCTGACCGGGGTTCAGGTTGTTGACGGTGTACTCGGTCTCGTCGGCACCGATGTAGTCGATGAAGTCAGGACCCTGGTAGTCGTTGACCTCGACCATCTGCTCCGACACGTTGTCGGACGGCGAGGCGTCCCACTCGACCGTCAGGTCGCCGGCCGGGGTGACGGGCTCGGTCACGACGCGCAGACCCGAGATGGGCGCGGGGTCGACGGCGGCCTGGGCCGAGCTGAAGCCCGCGGGAACGAGCAGCAGCGCCATGCCGGCGACTGCTGCTCCCATGAGGCGCCCGTGGCGCCTGGACGAGATTGACATGAATCACTCCTGAATGAGGGAAGACGTCCCAAGCCACAATCCGAGACCGGAACCGGCGCCGAGCGCCACCCTCAATATGACCCACATCACGGGCCCTGCCCCGGGAACCCGAAAAAAACCTGAAGAAAACTCGGACGGACGTCCAGACAGCACGAGGCCCCAGGACCGTGGGTGGTCCCGGGGCCTCGCGACTCAGCTGGTCAGACGGCGATCAGCTGCCCGGGATGGGCTCGACCTCGAAGGACTCCCCCTCGACGAACTCGGGCGAGATCGCGTCGGAGTAGACCGTTCCGATGAGGCGGTAGAGGAACGCCGCCATCTGCTCGCGCAGGACCGGCTGCGACGGGCGGAAGGTCAGGGTGCCGTTGGCCTCCTTGTAGCCGGTCGTGATGTTGGCCAGGGCCATGAACTCGATCGCGTCGAAGAAGACCGAGCTGCGGGGCACGTCGGTGAACGACGCCGGGTCGCTGCCGTGCGAGTACAGGAACGAGTAGAACGATCCACCGAACCCGGTGCCGGCACGGAACAGGAACGCGGCCATCTGCTCACGCAGGACCGGCTGCGCCGGGGCGAACGACCGCGTGCCGTCGCCATTGGCGTAACCGGTGGAGATGCCGTTCTCGCCCATCCACGAGATCTCGCGGTAGAACGTGTGCGTGGTGGGCACGTCCGTGAACGGCGAGTACTCCGGCGCCTCGTAGCCGCTGTCGCCGACCAGACGGAAGATGAACGCCGCCATCTGCTCGCGCAGGACCGCCTGCGACGGACGGTAGGTGCCGTCGTCGTAGCCCGTCGTGATGCCGTTCGTGGCGAGCCACGCGATCTCGTACTCGAAGTTGTTGCCGACCGTGTCGAAGAACGTGCCGTCCTCGTTCACGTCACCGAGGGTGTTGGCGACGACCGAGACCGGCTGGCCGGCCTCCTCCACCTCCTCCGCGTTGACGCCGACAGTCCGCACCGTGAACTTGACCGGCTGACCCGGCTCGAGGCCGTCGAGCGTGACCTCGAGCGCCTCGTCGGGACCGATGAAGTCGGTGTACTCGGCAGAGTTGTTGAACGGCTGGGTGTCGGCCTCGACCTCGTAGCCGACGACGTTGGCCGAGCTCGACGCGTTCCAGACGAACGTCAGCTCACCGGCCGGCGCGTCGAGGTCCTCGACGACCTGCAGGCCGGTGACCGGCGCGTTGTGGGCGGCGTGGGCGGCCGTGAAGCCCGCCGGGACGAGCAACAGAGCAAGGCCGGCGGCCGCTGCTCCGAGAAGGCGCCCATGGCGCCGGGACGAACTGGACATCAATCACTCCTGATGGTGAGGGGAGAACGTCCCGAGCTACGGATCCGAGACCGAGACCAGCGCAGAGCGCTGATACCAATATGACCCACATCACAGCTTCCGCACGGCGAGAGCAAGAAATTCCTGAGATCTTCTGGTCCGCACGTCCTGGTTCCGCGCAGCACCGCGGAAATCACCCGAGTGCGCGGTCCAGGTTGATCGCCGCGCTGATCATCGACAGATGGGTGAACGCCTGCGGAAAGTTGCCCAGCTGCTCACCCGTGGCGCCGATCTGCTCGGCGTAGAGCCCGACGTGGTTGGCGTACGTCTGCATCTTCTCGAAGGCGATCTCGGCGTCGCGCAGCCGTCCTGTGCGGGTCAGCGCCTCGACGTACCAGAACGAGCAGAGCGTGAACGTGCCCTCGTCGCCGGCCACGCCGTCGGGCGACTCGTCGGAGTCGTAGCGCAGCACGAGGCTGTCGGTCACGAGACGCTCCTCGATCGCCTCCAGCGTCGAGAGGAAGCGCGGGTCGACCGGCGAGCCGAACTTCACGAGCGGCATCAGCAGCACACCCGCGTCGAGCGCGGAGCCGCCCGCCGTCTGCGTGAACGTCTCACCGTTCCACGACTCCGCGTGGATGCGTTCGTAGATCTCGTCACGGACGCGGGCCCACATGACAAGGTCACCAGGAAGCCCCCGCTTGCGGGCGATGCGGATCGTGCGCTCGAGCGCGACCCAGCACATGAGCCGCGAGGTCGTGTGCTCACGCGCGTCACCGCGGATCTCCCACATGCCGGCATCGGGACGGTCCCAGTTCTCGGCGACCCAGTCGACGACCCGCCGCACGTCGGCCCACGCGTCGTGGCTGATGCCGGAGCCGTGCTTGTCGAACAGGTAGACCGAGTCGATGATCTCGCCATAGATGTCGAGCTGCAGCTGGTCGGCCGCCGCGTTGCCGACGCGCACCGGTCGTGAACCGCGGTACCCGGACAGGTGGTCGAGCTCGACCTCCTCGGCCGGCGGCCTTCCGTCGATGTCGTACATGACCCGCAGGGGGCCGAGTCCACCGTCGGCGTCCTCTCCGAGGCGTTCCGAGAGCCACCGCATGAACGCCTCGGCCTCGTCGGTGAACCCCAGGGCCAGGAGGGCGTAGAGGCTGAACGCGGCGTCGCGGATCCACACGTACCGGTAGTCCCAGTTGCGCTCGCCACCGATCTCCTCGGGCAGGCTCGTCGTGGCCGCCGCGACGATGGCGCCGCTCGGCTCGTGGGTCAGGAGCTTCAGCGTGATGGCGGACCGGTTGACCGCCTCGCGCCACCGGCCCCGGTACGTCGACCGGTGGATCCAGGTCCGCCAGAAGTCCGAGGTCGTGTCGAACAGCGTGGCGGTGTCGTCGGTGACGCACGGCTGCAGCTCGCCCTCCGGCGGGAGCACCTCGAGCACGAAGAGCGCGGTCTCCCCCAGGCCCAGCCGGCACGTGCTGACGACGTCGTCACCGTCGACCTCCAGATCGGTCGTGGCGCTCAGCCCGAGGCGGGTGGCGTCACCGGTGATCAGGAGTCCGCCGTCGACGGTCCGGACCTGCGCAGCGGCCCGGGCGTAGTCGGGTCGCACCGCGATCCGGGTGCGCACCGTGGCGGACCCGCGCACGACCTGCACCCGGCGCACGATGCGCTGACGGTGGTCGGGGTCGTGCGCGCACGAGATCGGCATGAAGTCGTTGACCTCCACGACGCCGGCGTCCGTCAGGAAACGCGTGGCCAGGATCGCGGTGTCGGGCAGGTAGAACTGCTGCGTCCGCCGGACGGTCTCGTCCGGGCAGATCGCCCAGCTGCCACCACGCTGCTCGTCGAGGATGCCGGCGAAGATGCTGGGCGCGTCGAAGCGGCCGGGACAGAACCAGTCGATCGTGCCGTCCTCGGCGACCATGGCGGCGCTGCGGAGGTCCCCGATCAGCCCGTGCGCGGCGATCTCGCTGCCGGCGTCAGCCACGCGAGAGGCTCCAGCCGCCCGGGCCGGGCAGCTCGTCGGCCTCCTCAGGGCCCCAGGACCCCGGTTCGTACGGTGCGGGCGGACGGTCGTCGTCGAGCACGGGCGCCACGACGCGCCACAGCTGCTCCGCGTGGTCGCCACGGACGAAGCGACTCGGGTCACCCGCCGCCACGTCGGCCAGCAGGCGCGCGTAGGGGTCGAGCGCGAGACCCTCCTCCGCGGCGTCGATGTCGATCGTCTGCTCGGAGCCGTCGTCGTGCTGCAGGACCACGACGGAACGGTCCACCGCGAGGTTCTTGCCGGTGCGCACGACGAACGGCACGTCGCGCCAGGCACCCTCCCGCAGGTGGAAGATCGTCGCGGCGTAGGTCTCGACGGTCGAGCCGTCGTCGACGTCGTGCTCGTCGCGGTACCCGACGTACTGGCCGAGCACGGTCTCCTCGTCGCTCAGCGGCGCCATCGCGGCGAACACCTCGGCCCGAGTGTCGCGCCACGCCTCACCCTCGCGGGCCGGTGCCGCGATGACGCCGACGAGCTGGGCGAGGTGCGTGACCACCATGTCGCGCAGGCACCCGGTCGACTCGTAGAAGCCGGCGCGCCCCTCGAGCCCGAGGGTCTCCGGCACGTCGACCTGCACCTGCCGCACCCCATCGGGGACGAGGCCGGCGAGCTCGTCGACGGCGGCCGAGCCGAGGAAGTGGTCGATCCGGTAGACCCGGTCCTCGTCGACGACGTCGTGCAGGGCGGCGTCGAGCGAGCGGCCCGACTCAGCATCGAGACCGTAGGGCTTCTCCACCACGAGGCGGGCACGCTCTGACAGGCCGGTGCGGTCGATCATGCCCAGCAGGTCCTCGAGCGCCGTCGGCGGGACCGAGAGGTAGAGCACGCGGTCGGCCTCTCCGAACCCCGCACCTGCCAGCTCTGCCTCGGCGTCGGCCACCTCGCGCGCCAGGTCCTCGCCGTCCTCGGCGCTGGAGACAACGAAGGAGATTCGGTCGACGACGGCGTCCACCGAGCCGCGCGCGTCCTCGGGCACGGCCTCCGTGGCGGCGTCGCGCAGCCCCGAGGTCCACGCGTCCAGGTCGTCGGGTGCGTGGCGACCGGTGCCGACGACGCGAAGCTCGCCGAGCGATCCGTCGGCGTGCAGCCGCACGAGCGACGGCAGCAGCTTGCGCGAGAACAGATCACCCGTCGCCCCGAACATCACGAGGACCTGGGGGCGTCTCATGCGGCGCCGATCGTGCCGGCGTCGATCACGACGCGGTAGCGCGCGTCGCCGTCGACGACCCGGTCGTAGGCGTCGTCGACCTCGGAGGCGTCGATCAGCTCGATCGTGGCCGTGATGCCGTGCTCGGCACAGAAGTCGAGCATCTCCTGCGTCTGCGGCAACCCGCCGACCATCGAGCCTGCGACGGCGCGGCGGTGGCTCAGCAGCGAGAACGCCCCGACCTCGAGGTTCTCGCTCGGCGCGCCGAGGTTGACCATCGTGCCGCCGCGGTTCAGCAGGCCCAGGAACTGGTCGAGCGGGACCGCGGCACCGACGGTGTTGACCAGCAGGTCGAACGAGCCGGCGAGCTCGTCGAACACCGACGAGTCCTCGGTCGCGTAGTAGTGCGTGGCGCCGAACGCGAGACCGTCGTCCTTCTTGGCGTCGGTGCGGCTCAGCACCGACACCTCGGCACCGAGGGCGGCGGCGATCTTGACCGCCACGTGCCCGAGCCCGCCCATGCCGATGACGCCGACCTTGCTGCCCTCACCCACGTCGTAGCGCCGGAGCGGCGCGTAGGTCGTGATGCCGGCGCACAGCAGCGGGGTCGTGGCCGCGAGGTCGACGCCGTCCGGCACCTTCACGACGAAGTGGTCACGGACGACGACCTCACCGCTGTAGCCGCCGTGCGTGATCTCGCCGTCATAGCCCTCGGCGGAGTACGTCTGCACGACGCCCTTCTCGCAGAACTGCTCCTCGCCGTCGCGGCACGGCTCGCACTCGAGGCACGAGTCCACGAAGCAGCCCACTCCCACGGTGTCGCCGAGGGCGTGTCCCGTGACGTCGCTGCCGACCTCGTCGACCGTGCCGACGATCTCGTGCCCCGGCGTCATGGGGAAGATCGCCTGGCCCCACTCGTCGCGGGCCTGGTGGATGTCGGAGTGGCAGATGCCGGCGTAGCGGATCTTGATGCGGACGTCGTTCGCGCGCAGGTCGCGACGGTCGATCTCGACAGTCTCGAACGACTTCCCGGCGGCGGGGACGGAGAGGGCGGAAGTAGTTGAAGTCATTACTTCACGGTAGGTCGGTCTCCGTGGGTCCGCAGGTCGAGCAGGGCCCGCTCAGACGTCCTCGAGGCCGTGCCCCGCGGCGAACGAGACCACCGCGATGTCGTCGACGGCCGCCCCGCCCTGGTGGCGGACCGCCTCGTGCGCGAGCTGCTCGGCGATGACCGCGGGATCGTGCGGGAGCTCGCCCAGCAGCTCGCGCAGACGGGTCTCGCCGAACAGGTCGTCGCGACCACCCGCCTCGGTCACGCCGTCGGTGTAGAACGTGATGCTCTCGTCACGCAGGTCGTGGTGGACCGTCGTGAACGTGGGGTCCTCGATCAGGCCCACGGGCGTGCCCAGCACGCCGAGCTCCACGACGCTGCCGTCAGCGCTGCGCACGAGCGCCGGTGGGTGACCTGCCAGGGCCAGACAGACGGTCCAGCCGGTCTCGATGCGGTTCAGGCGTGCCAGGACCACGGTGCAGTAGTGCTCGGTGCCGTCGAGGTGCATCGCGCGATCGAGGTGGCGCAGCAGGTCGGCGGGGTCGGGATGGTCGAAGGCAAGGGCGCGCACCGTGTGGCGCACGAAGGACGTGACCGTGGCGGCGCGGATGCCCTTGCCGCTGACGTCACCGAGCACGATCCACCAGTCGTCGGCGCCCACCTGGAACACGTCGTAGAAGTCGCCGCCGACGATGCTGCCGTCGCCTGCGGGCCGGTACGCCGCCGCGACCTGCAGGAACGGGATCTCGGGCGGCGCGGGCGGGATCAGGGTCTGCTGGAGCGCGTTGGCCAGGGCGTGCGCCTCACGGCTGGACCGCTCGGCGCGCTGGGTCGCCACGAGCAGGTCCTGCTCGTAGCGGTGCCGCTCGCGGGTCTCCACCACGACGCCGCGGAACGCGAAGCCCTGGCCGGTCATGGTGTCGGCGTTGAACAGCACCGGCACCCGGGTGCGGTCGGGACGCACCAGGTCGAGCGCGACCTCGCGCACCCAGCCGTCGTGCTGCAGCATCGGGCGCAGGTGGGTCTCGGCGTAGAGGCGTCCCCCGGTCGAGAGCAAGGACTCCAAGGTGGCCGTGCCGACGAGCTCGTGCTCCTCCCGGTCGACGAGCCGCCGGAACTCCGCGTTCGCGCGCACGATCAACCCGTCGTCGCCGACCAGGACGTACCCGCACGGCGCGGACTCGAAGAGGTCGGTCACGCCGGGTCCGCGGCGACCGCGAGAAACTCACGGATGGCCGTGAGGGTCTCCTGCGGCGCGGTCAGGTGCGGGGCGTGGCCCCGGGTCTCGACGAGGCGGTACTCGGCGTCGGGGATCGCGTCCCGCACGAACTGTCCGGCCGACTGCGGCGCGACGGCGTCGTCGCTCGACTGCAGGACGAGGGTCGGAGCGGTGACGTGCGGCAGGTCGGCGCGGTTGTCGCCCCGGAACGTGACGTTCGCGAACTGCGCCGCGTGCTCGGGGCGCGTGCGGCAGAACGCCTGCTCCAGCTCGCCCTTCGCCGCCGCGTCCGGGCCTCCGGCGACCATCTGCGCGAGCGGGTCCTGCCAACCCAGGTGGTTGCGGCTCATGAGGTCGAGCAGCTCGTCGATGTCGGCCTCGGAGTGGCCTCCCACGTAGTCGGCGGTGTCGACGTACCGGGCCGACGGGGCCACGAGGACCAGGCGCGAGACCAGGTCGGGGCGATCGATCTGCAGCAGCACGCCGATCATCGAGGCCACCGAGTGGCCCACCAGCACGACCGCGCTCAGCTCGAGCTCGACGAGCAGGGCGGCGAGGTCGTCGCGGTACCCCTCCAGCGAGGAGTGACGCTGGGGGTCGTAGCTGGACTCGTCGGCGTCGCCCGAGCCCGGCAGGTCGAGCCGGACCACCTGGAAGTCGGTCTCGAAGGAGGGCGCGACGTGGCGCCACATGTGCTGGCCGCAGCCGAACCCGTGGACGAACACGATCGCGGGCGCCCCTGCGGGTCCCCTGACCGAGGCGTTCAGCATCTCGGCGCGGGTCATGCCCCGGATCCTAGGCCAGAGGACCAGCGTCAGACGCCGGGGACGATCCTGATGTCGCGGGTGACCCCGTCGGCCAGGGCCGCGAGCGCCTGCTGGTAGGGCTCGCCGTCGTGCGCCGCCACGGCCGCCTCGACCGAGTCGAACCGGATCAGCACGGTGCGCTGCTGCACCGCGGCCTCGTAGATCTTCTCGGGCAGGCCGCGGGCGAGGAACGTGCCGCCGGCCTCCTGCAACGCGGGGCCGGCGAGCGTGGCGTACGCCTTCAGCTTGTCCTCGTCGTGGACCTCGAGGTAGGTGCTGATCCAGTAGGCCGTCATGCCTCCATCGTGGCAGGTGCCCGGACCGGGATCGTCAGCACCACGGTGGTTCCGGCTCCCGGCGAGGTCTCGATCTCGAGGTGGCCGCCCACCGAGCGTGCGGCGTGCTCCATCAGGCGCAGTCCCAGGTGTCCGGGCACCGCGGGTCGTCGCTCGAACCCGTCGCCGTCGTCCTGCACGACGACCTGCACCCCGTCGACGTCCTGCGTCGTCACGCGGACGTGCCCGGCGTTCGCGTGTCGCACGGCGTTGCGCACCGCCTCTCGGACGACGTCACGCACGACCGCAGCGCCGGGTCCGTCCAGGATCGGTGAGGGTCCGACGTCGACCTCGACGTCCAGGAGCCCGGCCGGCACCTCGGACACGGCGCCGCGCACGACCGAGCCGAGATCGGCCTCGGTGACCGCCGGGAACAGGTCCTCGCCGATCGAGCGGAGCTGACCCACGTCGCGGCGCAGCAGTCCCGCGACCTGCTGCAGCACGGAGCGCCGCGGCTCGTCGAGGTCGGCGCCGACGCTGTCGAGCGCGAGCCCGGCACCCGACAGGTCCTGCAGCACGCCGTCGTGCAGGCGCTGGGCGAGCCGGCGACGCTCGAGCTCACCGGCGCGCAGGGCGGAGCCGACCAGCTCACGGCGTTCCGCCTCGGCCGCCGCGACCCGGCGGGCCAGCCGGGCCGAGAGGCCCGCCGTCGTCAGGCCGAGCACGACGAGAGACCCCACCACGAGCGGCAACCAGCTCGCCAGCAGGTCCGACCGCGAGGCCGCCATCCTCGGCGTCGGCAGGTACGCCTCGAACACGTACGAGGACCCGGCACCGTCCAGGAAGCCGACGTACGCCTCGAACGTGCCCTCGGGATAGGGGTCACCCGGGTAGTCGCCCGGCCCGACGTGGTGCGCGATCGCGTCCTCGGTGCCGAAGAGCTCGGCGGAGCGGCCCAGGTCGAAGATCCGTCCGAGCAGCTCGTCCCGGGCCGAGTACAGGACCCTGGCCCGTGAACCTCCGACCGACTCCCAGATCGTGACGCCGCGGATCTCGTCGCGCTCGATCCGGGCGGCGAAGGCTGCGTCGAGCTCGCGCCGGAGCTCGTCACCGCCTTCGTGCAGGTCGCTGATCGTGAGGGGGACGACGTACTCCGCCGCGAGGGTGCGCGTGTCGAGCTCGGCGTGCTCGGCCGCCTCGCGCGTCGCGATCCGGTCGGCGATCGCCACGGCGAGCGCGACGACCGCCAGGAGGATCACGGCCATGCTCACGAGGTGGCGGACCAGCACCCAGCGCAGCGGGTGGTCCAGGCGGCCGCTCACGGACGGCCGATCGCGACGATCCCTCGCCGTGCGGCCTCGACGACGGCGTCCAGCTGGGAGGTCGCGCCGAGCTTGGCGAGCACGGACTTCACGTGGTCGCGCGCCGTGTGCGGGCTGATGCCGAGGGTGCGGGCGATCGCGCGCACGTCGGCCGCACCCGCCAGCAGGGACAGCACCTCGAGCTCGCGCACCGTGAGGTCGTGGTCGGGGCCCGGGAGGTCGACCAGGACCGGAAGCGCCGGGGAGGCGCTGCGCAGGCCCTCGACCAGGTCGGCGAGCGAACCGTCCTTCGCCAGGAGGCCGCTGGTGCCGATCGACACGGCCCGCCGCACCAGGTCGGGCCGCGGGTAGGCCGTCAGCATCACGACGCGGACCTCGGGTCGTGTGGCGAGGATCTCCTCGGCGAGCACGAAGCCGTCGCCGTCGCCGAGCTGCACGTCGATCACGGCGACGTCGATGTCCTCGGCCGCCGCCACCTCGCGGCCCCGGGCCACCGAATCGGCCGGAGTCACGCAGGAGAAGCCCGGATCGGCGTCGAGGGCGAGCATCAGCAGGTCGGTGAAGACCCGGTGGTCGTCGACCACGAGCACCCGCTGCACGGCGACCACGACCTCCGTCGTCACAGCGGGACCCCCTCAGATTGGGGAGTGCCATCCACCACCAGGTGAACTTAGCCTCTCCTTGGTTCCGTCCCACTCTAGCCGTCTCGAAGGATACACATGCGTACCCCCCAGCGCCCCCGTTCCACCCGCCTGCGCCTCGCGGCCGTCGCCCTGTCGAGCCTGGTAGTCGTGGGCGCGTGCGGATCAGGCGGCACCGGTGACGACGACGCCAGCGGCGACGAGCCGCTGGTCGTGTACGTCGGACGTGACGAGGAGCTGCTCAAGCCCCTGATCGAGCAGTTCACCGAGGAGACCGGCATCGAGGTCGAGGCCCGCTACGGCGACTCGCCCGAGCTCGCCGCGACGTTGCTCGAGGAGGGTGACGCGACACCGGCCGACGTGTTCCTGTCGCAGGACGCCGGCGCCCTCGGTGCCGTCTCGGACGAGGGCATGCTGCTGGAGCTGCCCGCCGAGATCACCGACGCCGTGATGCCGGAGTACACCTCGACCGACGACACGTGGGTCGGCGTGACGGGTCGGGCCCGCGTCATCGCCTACGACAGCCAGACCTACACGGCCGACCAGGTGCCGGGCACCGTCGCGTCCTTCACCGACCCGCAGTGGAGCGGCCAGGTGGGCTTCCCGCCCGGCAACGCCAGCTTCCAGGCGTTCGTGACCGGCTTCCGCGTCGCCGAGGGCGACGACGCCGCCCGCGCCTGGCTCGAGGGCATCGCCGCGAACGACTTCCAGTCGTACGAGAAGAACGGACTCACGCTGGCCGCCGTCAACGACGGCACGCTCGGCATCGGCCTGATCAACCACTACTACTGGTTCCAGCTCGCGGCCGAGGTCGGCGCCGAGAACATGCGCGCGCAGCTGAAGTTCGCCGATGCGGGCGATCCGGGCGCCCTCGTCAACGTCACCGGGGCCGGGATCCTCTCGGAGCACCCCGACGCGGAGGTCTTCGTGGCCTACCTCGTGTCGGAGGTGGGCCAGCAGTACTTCGTCGACGAGACGTTCGAGTACCCGCTCGCCCCGGGCATCGCCGCCCCGGAGGGGCTGCCGGCCCTGGCGGACCTGCAGGGTCCCGACATCGACCTGTCCGACCTCGCCGACCTGGCCACCACGATCGCGATGATCGAGGAAGCCGGTCTCAGCTGACCGGGTCCCGCCTCCGACCGCCACCGCTCCTGCTCGCCGCAGGGGCGGTGGCGGCCGTCGTGGCGAGCGTCCCGCTGGTGTACCTGGCGATCCGCGGCCTCGAGGTCGACCGCGCCGACGTCGTGGCGACGCTCACCCGGCCCCAGACGACGGCCCTGATGGTGCGCAGCCTGCTCCTGACCGCCGCGGTCTGCGTCACGTGCCTCGCGATCGGGACGGCGACCGCCTGGGTCCTGATCCGCGTGCGCCTGCCGGGCGGACGACTCTGGATGGTCGCCGCGGCGCTGCCGCTGGCGGCACCGTCCTACGTCGCGGCGACCGGATGGCTCGCGACGGTGCCCGGGTGGAACGGCTTCGTGCCGTCGTGGCTCGTGCTGTCCGCGGTCAGCGTCCCGTACGTGACGTTGCCCGTCCTGGCCTCGCTGCGATCGGCCGACACCTCTCCGGCCGAGGTCGCCCGTTCGCTGGGTCGCTCGCCCGCGGTGGCCTGGGCCACCACGACCCTCCCGCAGGTCGCCCCGGCGGCCGCCGCAGGTTCGCTGCTGGTCGGCCTCTACGTGCTCTCGGACTACGGCGCCGTGTCGATCTTCCGGTTCGAGGTCTTCACGTTCGCGATCTCGCGTCAGTACGGCTCGTTCATCGGACGCGACTCGGCCGTCGTCCTGGCGATCGTGCTCGTCGTGATCGCCTTGGCCGTGGTGGGCGCCGAACGCTTCGCCCGCGGTCGCGGCCAGCGGTGGCGCACCGGGTCGGGCGTCCGCCGCGCGCCGGACCGCCGTGACGCCGGCCGGTGGACCCTGCCGGTGGCCGCCTTCCTCCTGCTGCCGGCCGTGATCGCCCTCGGGGTGCCGGTCGCGGCCCTCGGGCAACGCCTGCTCGCCGGCACCTCCCGCTCGCTGGACCGCACCGAGCTCCTCACGGCGACCGCGAACACCGCCATGGTCTCGGCCGCCGCGGCCGTCGCGGCCCTCCTGCTCGCCCTCCCGATCGGCGTCCTGGCGGCCCGCCACCGGGGCGCCGCCGTGGCTCTGGTCGAGACCGGCGGCTACACGGGCCACGCCCTGCCCGGCATCGTGGTCGCGCTGTCGCTGGTGTACCTGTCGTTGCGGGTCGTTCCCGACCTGTACCAGAGCCTCACGATCCTGGTCTTCGCCTACGTCGTGCTGTTCCTGCCGCAGGCCATCGCTGCCGTCCGTGGCTCGGTGGGACTCGTGCCGCCGACGCTGCCCCAGGTGGCCCGGTCGCTCGGCCGCGGCCCTGTCGCCGCCTCCGCCTCCACGACCTGGCGACTGTCCTCCCCTGGGCTGGCCGCGGCGACCCTGCTCGTGACGCTCACCGCGATGAAGGAGCTGCCCGCCACGCAGCTGCTGCGACCGACCGGGTTCGACACCCTGGCCACCGAGATCTGGTCGCGCACCACGGCGGCGGCGTACGGCGCCGCGGCCCCGTACGCCCTGGCCCTGGTGGTCGTGGCCGTCCTGCCCGCCTTCTGGCTGTCACGCCAGTCCGCGTGGGAGAGGAACCGATGAGCGTCGAGGTGGAGGTGCGCGGCGTGCGCGCAGGGTTCGGCGACAGCGAGGTGCTCCGGGGGGTCGACCTGCGCCTGCCGCGCGGATCACTCACCGCGGTCCTCGGACCCAGCGGCTGCGGCAAGACGACCCTGCTGCGGGTCCTCGCGGGTTTTCACGACGCCGACTCGGGCACCGTCGTGATCGACGGACGCGTCGTCGACGACGGCCGTCGCCGCGTCGCACCCGAACGCCGCCGCGTGGCCGTGGTCCCGCAGGAGGGCGCCCTGTTCCCCCACCTGACGGCCCTCGGCAACATCGCCTACGGGCTGTCCCGGGCCGAACGGCGCGGGCCGCGGGCCACCGACATGCTCGAGCTGGTCGGCCTCGTCGGGCACGGCGACCGGTTCCCGCACGAGCTGTCCGGTGGCCAGCAGCAGCGGGTCGCGGTCGCCCGCGCGCTTGCGCCGGGCCCCGACGTCGTGACGCTCGACGAGCCGTTCTCGGCCCTCGACGCCCACCTCCGAGAAGAGCTGCGCCGCGACGTGCGGGAGCTGATCCGCGCGGAGGGCGCCACGGTTCTGCTCGTGACCCACGACCAGGGCGAGGCACTGGCCCTGGCCGACGAGGTCGCCGTGATGCACGAGGGAGTCGTCGTGCAGCAGGCCTCGCCGCACGACGTCTACCACCGACCGGCCACCGCCTGGGTCGCCGGATTCGTGGGCGACGCGACGATCCTGTCCGCCGGCCCCGGCGCCGACGGCACGTTCACGACCGAGCTCGGTCCCCTGGTCGCCGCGGCCGGCGCCCAGGGCACCCAGGTGCTGATCCGCCCCGAGCAGCTGGTCGAGGCTGACCACGGGGCCGAGGCCGTGGTCGAGTCGGTGGAGTTCCACGGCCACAGCTCGATCGTCGGCTGCCGCCTGGCCAGCGGCACGCGCCTGGTCGCCCGCACCTCCGGTCGGCCGCCCACGGTCGGCGCGCGGTGGCGACTCACCGTCGACGGCCCCGTCTGGGCGCTGCCGACCTGAACCGACGCCGAACGGGTCAGCGAGCCATCGGGAAGAGGCGCTGGAGGACGTCGGCCAGGGTCACGACGCCGACCGGATCGTCGTCGACGACGACCACCACGAGGTGGGTGCCGGTCTCGCGCATCGTGGCCAGGGCCGTGTGCACCGCCGTCGAGGCCGGGAGGTGCAGCACGGGGCGGGTCAGGTCGGCCACTCCCCCGTCGAGCGACGCCGTCAGGGTGTCGCGGACGTGCACGACGCCCTCGATCGCGTCGGCGTCTCCCACGAGGATGCGGAGGTGCCCCGAGCGTCGCGTGGCCTCCTGGACGTCGGCGACCGTCGAGCCGCGCGGCACCGCGGTGGGCGGTGAGTCCGGTGCCACGAGGTCACGGACCGTCATGGTCTGCAGGTCGAGCGCGAGAGCCAGCTGGGACGAGTAGCCCTCCTCGAGCGAGCCGGTCTCGGCCGAGTGCTCCACGAGCTGGCAAAGGGCGCTCGGGTCACGGCCCTCGCCCAGCTGGTCCGAGGGCTCGACGCCGACCCGGCGCAAGCACCAGTTCGCCGCCGCGTTGAGGCCGCGCAGCAGCGGCCGCGTGAGCCACATGTAGCCCCGCATCGGGATCGCCAGCAGCGTGGCGGAGCGCTCCGGGTGCGCGATGGCCCACGACTTGGGGGCCATCTCGCCGATCACCAGGTGCAGGAACGTGACGACGAGCAGCGCGAGCGCGAAGCCGGCCGCGTCGGCGACCCACAGTGCCCAACCCCAGTCCTCGAAGATCGGGGTCAGCCAGTAGTGCACGGCGGGCTTGGTGATGGCGCCCAGCGCCAGGGCGCAGACCGTGATGCCGAGCTGCGAGCCGGCGAGCATCAGGGTCAGCTCCGACGACGACCGCAGTGCCGCCCGCGCCGAGCGGCTGGTGGCCGCGGCGTCCTCGAGACGGTGGCGCTTCGCGGCGATCAGGGCGAACTCGATCGCCACGAAGAACGCGCTGAGGGCGATGATGACGACGGTCACGACCGCGACGACCCAGGACCCGCTCATCGGGCGACCTCCGTCGTGAGCTCGAGCCGCAGCAGGGCAGGCACGTGGTGCTCGACCTCCTTGACCTCGAGCGTCAGGCGCCGCGTCGGCGTGCTCTCCAGCAGGGCCACGTCGGCGGGGTCGGCGGGCAGCTCGACCGTCACGACGTCGGCCACCTCCGGCAGACCTCCGTGCGTCGCGATGACCAGCCCGGCGATCGTCTCGTAGTCGCCCTCCGGCAGGTCGCGGCCGATCATGCGCTCGACCTCGTCGACGTGGGCGTCGCCGGGCACGATCCAGCTGCCGTCCTCGAACAGGGCGGGCGGGGGCTCGTCGTCGTGCTCGTCGGTGATCTCGCCGACCAGCTCCTCCGCGAGGTCCTCGAGCGTCAGGACGCCGGCGAACCCGCCGTACTCGTCGACGACGCACGCGATCTGGTTGCGCGTCGTGGTCAGCTCGGACAACGCGTCGGGGAGCGACATCAGCGTCGGGATCACGAGCGCCGGGCGCATCACGGCCTCGGCCCGAGCCGCCGGGTCAGCGCCCGCGAGCACGTCGTCGAGGTGGATGACGCCGACGACCCGCTCCTCGTCGAGCACGGGATAGCGCGAGTGGCCCGACGCCATCTCCGCGCGGACGTGGCCGACCGTGTCGCCGGCCTCGACCGCGCCGACCCGCGAGCGCGGGATCATGGCGTGCTCGACGTCCTGGCGCGGGAAGTCGAGGATGCGGTCGAGCACCATCGACAGCTCGTGCGGCAGGTCACCGCTCTCGCGCGACTCGGCGACGATGTGCTCGAGGTCGCGCGCCGTCGCCGAGTGCTCGACGTCGTGCACGGGCTCGATCCGCAGGGCCTTCAGCAACAGGTTGGACGACTGGTCGAAGATCCAGATCAGCCAGCCGAAGACGGCCAGGTAGATCACGGTGGAGCGCGACAGCCAGCGCGCCAACGGCTCGGGTCGGGCGATCGCGAGGTTCTTCGGGAACAGCTCGCCGAAGATCATCTGCACGAGCGTCGACAGGACCAGCGCCAGCACCGTGCCGATCGCGATGCCTGCGGCCGTGGGCACGCCGACCCCACCGAGCATCTCGCCGACGGACTCACCGATCAGCGGCTCGGCGACGTAGCCGACCAGCAGGGCCGTGACGGTGATGCCGAGCTGGGCTCCCGAGAGCATGAAGGACGTGCGCCGGGTGACGTCGAGCGCGCGGGCCGCCGTGGCGTCACCCTGCGCGGCTGCCGCCTGCAGGCTCGACCGGTCGACCGCCATGTAGGCGAACTCCTGGGCCACGAAGTAGCCCGTGGCGGCCGTGATCGCGAGGACCACGAGGATGCCGAGCAGGAGCGAGAGGAGCGTCATCACCTGCGGTCACCCCGCCCCGGCTCGGTACTCGGACAGACACCTGGTCGAGAACTCGACTCGCTGGTCATGGCTCCTGCTCGTTCGGCGGTGATCAGGCTCTTCAACGGACAGCGGCGTCACCGAGTTCCCGACCGCAGTCGCAGCGCGACGGCTCGGCCCAGCAGCCCGACCGCGAGCACCACGGCCCCCGTCACGACGGCCTCGACGGGCAGCGCCGCCGCCACGGCGACGCAGCCCACGGCCCCCACCACGAAGAACCACCGCGGCCACCGCCGCTGGTCCGCCGGCTGGGTGAAGGCGCTCACGTTGGCGATCGCGTAGTACAGCAGCACACCGAACGACGAGAACCCGATCGCGTCGCGCAGGTCGACCGTCAGCACCAACGCGGCCACGACCACCGCGAGGGCCACCTCGGCGTGGTGCGGCGCCCGGTAGGTGGGGTGGACCGCGGCGAGCCACCCCGGGAGGTCACGGTTGCGGCCCATCGCGAGCGCGGTGCGTCCGATCCCGGCCATGAGCGACAACAGCGCCCCGAGGGCGGCGACGGCTGCGCCCGCACCGACGACCGGGGCCCAGGAGCCCTGGCCCACGGCATCGAGGGCCTCGACCAGGGGCGTGGACGACCCCGCGAGCCGTTCCGGTCCGGCGGCCCACAGCGCGGCCACGGCGACGAGCAGGTAGAGGCCGACCGAGAACGCGAGTGCCGTCACGATCGCGCGCGGGATCGTGCGCCGGGGGTCCACGACCTCCTCCCCCAGCGTGGCCAGTCTCGCGTAGCCCGCGAAGGCGAAGAACAGCAGGCCCGCAGCCTGGAGCGTGCCGAACGGCCCGCCGTCGCCGAGGGAGCCCCACCCACCGAGACGCTCCGGTCCGGCCCCGTCGCCGGCGACGATGACCACGACCACGACGGTCAGCGCCGTCAGGGTGAGCAGGAGCAGGATCTTCGTCAGCACCACGGTCTTCGTGACGCCGCGGTAGTTGAGCGCCGCGAGCGCGACGACCGCCGCCGCTGCTGCGACGCGTTGGACCCACTCCGGTCCCGACACGGCGTAGGCGGCGAAGACCAGGGCCATCGCCGCGCACGACGCCGTCTTGCCGATCACGAACGACCAGCCCGCGGCAAAGCCCCACCACGGGCCGAGGCGCTCGCGGCCGAACACGTAGGTGCCCCCCGAGGTGGGGTACGCCGCGGCGAGCTGCGCCGACGCGACGGCGTTCAGGTAGGCGAGCCCGGCCGCGAGGACGAGCGCGACGAGCAGGCCCGAGCCCGCCGCCTCGGCCGCCGGACCCAGAACGGCGAAGACGCCAGCGCCGACCATCGCGCCCACGCCGACCACCACGGCGTCGGCGAACCCCAGACGCCGCGCCAACGAACCCTGGTGTGCCGGCATGAGGAGGACCCTAGGGCGAACGGGTGACCGCCGTCTGAACGACCTCGCGGGTCAACGTCGGTTCAGCCGCGGCCGCCCTTGGGCTTGTTCACGATCGAGATCCCGGCATCGTCGCCGGAGGCCTTGGCGCGCTTGTCGGCGCGCTTCTCCTTGATCGACTTCGTGGACTTCTTGGACGAGCTCTGGCGCGGTGACTTGTCGTTCATGTCCTGCTCCTGCGAGCGGCGGCGGACCGCCACCCGTGATCGCTGTCGCCGTCAGGTCCCTGCCGCCGCGACGTCCGCGACGACGACCCGCTGGCTGGCAGTCGTGACGCCACCGTACGCCCCGCGACCAGGGCGGGGGGCTCAGTCCTTCTTCGTGAGGGCCTCGGGCTTGTGCACGGCCTCGCCACCGCTCTTGTCGCTGCGCACGAGGTACTGCGGCTCGTCCTTGCTGGCGCGCACGGTGCGTCCGCCGGCCTCCGTGTCGGAGGTGATCTTGCGGACCACCTCGCCCTCGGCGGTGCCCCCGTGGCTCTGCCAGGTCACCTTGTCGCCCTGGCGGAGGTCCTTGCTCATGAGATGAATCCTTCCGACTTCAGCCACTCGAAGGCCACGTCGACCGGCTCCTGGCCGTCGACGTCGACCTTCGCGTTGAGCTCGATCAGCACCTCGTCGGTCAGCGCCTCGCTGACCGGTGCGAACAGCTCCTCGATCTCCGGGTTGTCCTCCAGCACCGTGTCGTCGATGACGAGCGACACGTTGTACTTCGGGAAGTACTGGCGGTCGTCCTCCAGCACCGTGAGGTCGAGCGCCAGGATCCGGCCGTCGGTCGTGAAGACCTCGCCGAACGTGCACTCGCCCTTGTCGGTCGCACTGTAGATCGCCCCGGTCTGGTACGTCCGCAGGTTGTCCTCGGGCACCCCGTTCGGGTCGCCCAGGGGCACCTCGTAGGTCTCGAGCATGCCCGGCAGTCCGTCGGGCCGGTTGGTGAACTCCGACTCGACGCAGAACGTGCGCTCCTCGACGGGGACGTCCTTGATCTGCGAGAGCTTCGTGATGCCGAGCCGGTCCGACGTCTCCTGGGTGATCGCGAACCCGTACGTGTTGTTCATCGGGGCCGGCGGGAGCCAGGCGAGGCCGTTGGTGTCGAGGTCCTCGTCGCGCACCGCGACGTACTGCTCCTGCTCGTCGGGGATCGGGTCCTCGTGACCGAGGTAGGTGATCCAGCCGGTGCCGGTGTACTCCCACATCGCGTCGATCTGACCATCGAGCTGGGCCTGGCGCGCCGCAGCGCTGCCGGGGATGTTGGTCAGGTCGTCGACCTCGGCACCCGCCGACGCGAGCAGGCTCACGGCCATCTTGCCGAGGATGATGTTCTCGGTGAAGTTCTTCGAGCCGACCGCGATCTCGAGCCCCTCGAGGTCGACGTCGGCCACGGGACCGTCGAGCTCGCCGGACAGGATCGGCCCCGCGGCCGTGCCCAGCCCACAGGCCGCGAGCGTCATGGTCATCAGCGCAGCCGTGGCCAGTCCGGCACGGCGCACGAGTCGGGTCCGGGTCATGTCAGATCCCCTTCGGCCGGGTGGCGAGCTCGAGCACACGACCGACCCACTCGATGAGCAGCGCGATCAGGGCGATCAGCACGGCGCCGGTGACCATGAGCGAGAAACGGAACAGCGTGATGCCGGTCTGCAGCACCTCGCCCAGCCCTCCGGCGTCGATGAAGCACGCGAGCGACGCGGTGCCCGCGATGAGCACGAGCGCGGTCCGCACGCCGGACATGATCACGGGGACCGCCAGCGGCAGCTCGACCTTGAGCAACGTGGCCGCGTTGGTCATGCCCAGCCCGCGGCCAGCCTCCACCAACGTGGGGTCGACCCCCTGGATGCCGACGATCGTGTTACGGAGCACCGGCAGGATCCCGTAGAGGCTCAAGGCCCAGATCGCGGTCCAGAACCCGCCGTCGAGCCAGAGGAACAGCAGGACGATGAGTCCGACCGACGGCGCCGCCTGTCCGGCGTTCGCGATGCCGATCACGACCGGCGACGCGGCCCGGAACCGGCCACGGGTGAGCAGGATGCCGAGCGGCACCGCGATCGCCACCACGATGATCGCGGCGACGACGGTCAGCTGCACGTGCTCCCAGCCGAGCGAGCGAAGCTCCGACCAGCGCAGCTGCTGGGCCTCCACCGAGTCGAGCTCGGCCGTCTGCCGCCACCACACGAACGCCCCGAAGACGGCCGCCACCAGCACCGGCGGCACCACGAGCATCAACACCATCTCGCGCGTGATGACCCGTGCCGAGGTCGCCGGCGCGACGTCGTCGTCGCCCACGACCTGGGTCGTGTCCGGATCGTTCGCGGGGAGCGTGTCAGCCATCGACCCGCGCCCCCTTCTCCTGCTCCTCGAGGTCCATCTGGGCCTCGGCGGCCTCGCGCTCGGTCTTGCGCATGTGCTCGGTCACCGTCTCGAAGTCGAGGACGCCGAGGTACTTGTCGCGGTCGCCCGTGACGATGACCTTGGAGTGGGCCGCCGTCAGCATCGTGTCGAGCGCGTCGTTGAGCGTGGCGGCCTGGTCGAGCGTCACGAGGTTCTCGCGCGGTGAGCCCTTGACCTTGTCGTTGTTGCGGACCTGCCGCAGCCACGGCCAGGCCACGGGCCGCTCGCGGTCGTCCAGGACCACGATGGCGTCGTCGCCGGCCTGCTCAGCACGACGCACGGCCGGGCCGGTGTCCTCGCCGACCGTCGCGGTCGTCGGGTGGATGAGGTCGAGCGAGCGCACTCGGGCCAGGGACAGCTGCTTGAGGGAGGAGCCAGCCCCCACGAAGTCGTGCACGAAGTCGTTGGCCGGCGCCGCGAGGATCGCGTCCGGGGTGTCGTACTGGGCGATGTTGGCGCCCTCCTGCAGGATCAGGATCCGGTCGCCGAGCTTGATGGCCTCGTCGATGTCGTGCGTGACGCACACGATCGTCTTGCGCAGCTCGCGCTGGATGCTGATGAGCTCGTCCTGCAGGCGCTGGCGGGTGATCGGGTCGACCGCGCCGAACGGCTCGTCCATGAGGATCACGGGCGGGTCGGCAGCGAGGCCGCGCGCCACGCCCACCCGCTGCTGCTGGCCACCGGAGAGCTCGCGCGGGTACCGGTCGCGGTAGCGGTCGGGGTCGAGGCCCACGAGGTCGAGCAGCTCGTCGACGCGCTTGGTGATGCGCTTGCCGTCCCAGCCCAGCATCTTCGGCACGACGGCGATGTTCGACGCGACGCTCATGTGCGGGAAGAGGCTGCCGCCCTGGATGACGTAGCCGATCTTGCGCCGCAGGCTCGTCGCGCTGTCCTTGCGGATGTCCTCACCGTCGATGCGGATCGTGCCCGACGTCGGCTCGATCAGCCGGTTGATCATCTTGAGCGACGTCGTCTTGCCGCAGCCCGACGGGCCGACGAAGGCGACGATCTCGCCGGCGGGGATCGTCAGCGAGAGCGACTCGACGGCCGGGGTCTTCTGCCCCGGGTACTTCTTGACGACGTTCTCGAGCCGCAGCTCGGCGCCGCTGATGCTCCCCGCGGCGGCCTGGTCGGTCTGCGTCATGCGCGGATTCCCTTCGAGATGGTGACTCGCCCCAGCAGGAGCATCAGCAGGTCGGCGACGAGGGCGACGAGCACGATGCCCACGGTGCCCACCACGGCGTAGTTGACGGCGTTGACACCACCGGCCTGCGAGAGGCCGGTGAAGATGTAGCCGCCGAGCCCCGGACCGAGCACGTAGGCGGCGATCGCGGCGATGCCCATCGACATCTGCACCGAGGTGCGCACGCCGGCGTGGATGACGGGCCAGGCCAGCGGAAGGCGCACGCGCAGGAGCACCCCGGTCTCGGACATGCCAAGGCCGCGGGCCGACTCGATCAGCGTCTTGTCGACCTGCGCGAACCCGACCACGGCGTTGCGCAGGATCGGCAGCGTCGCGTAGAACGCCACGCAGATGAAGGCGGTCAGGGCGCCGATCATCGTGAGCGGCAGCAGCAGACCGACTAAGGCGAACGAGGGGATCGTCAGCCCGATCGCGGAGACCGTGTTGGCGATCGGGTCCAGGAACCTGAACCGGTCGACCACGACGGCGATGCCGACGGCCACGACCGTCGCCACGAGCACGGCCTGCAGCACCAGGTTGGCGTGCTGCAGCGCGTTGTAGGCGATGAGGTCCCAGCGCTCAGAGATGAACTCCCACATGCCTCGGAGACCCTTCGCCGCTTTCTTGGACGTTTCACCCAATCACGGGATTCCGGACCTCGCGCGGCGATGTGTGCTCTGGAGCACAGGACGTCGACAGGATGGACCGCCCCTCGACCCTGCAATCGCGGGCGACCCGGATGCTCAGGTCGCTCTCATAATTTGCCCACGACACGCGGGCCTCGCGCCACAGTGGGTGGCACACGTCAGGTCACGCCTGGTCGATGCGGATGAGGTTCCCGGAGGGGTCGCGGACCGATCCGTCGCGGGCGCCCCACGGCTGGTCCGCGGGCTCGTCGACCACCTCGGCGCCGTGCTCGACGAGTCGGGCGAAGGTCGCCTCGAGGTCGGTCGAGCGGAAGTGGACACCGCCGAAGGCGCCCTTGGCGACCAGCCCGGCGACGGCCGAACGGTCGGCGTCGCTGCCCTCGACGTAGTTGGACAGGATGATCGCGACGTCAGACTGGTCCGGCGGGACCACCGTGACCCAGCGGAACTCGCCGTTCGGGACGTCGAGCTGCACCTCGAGACCGAGGGCGCCCGTGTAGAACGCCACCGCGGCATCGACGTCGGTGACCTGGACGAAGCACTTGGAGATGGAGAGGCTCATGCGACCCAGACTAGGAGCGCTGCGGCTCCGCAGGCTTCTCCGATCCTGCTCGGTACACCGGCCGCGTGCCGTGCTTCGCGACGCAGGACGGGAGCGCGTCGAGGACGCCGTGGTCGCGGCGACGATAGGCGGTCGGCGTCTCTCCCACGACCTGCGTGAACCGGGCGCTGAACGAGCCCAGCGAGGTACACCCCACGGCGAGGCAGACGTCGGTGACCGAGAGCTCACGCCGGCGCAGCAGCAGCTTCGCGCGCTCGATGCGGCGCATCATGAGGTGGCCGTGCGGGGTCTCGCCGTAGGCGGCTCGGAACCGGCGCGTGAAGTGCGCAGGCGACATCAGCGCGACCCGCGCGACGTCGGCCACGCCGATCGGACGCGCGAACTCGCGATCCATGAAGTCACGGGCTCGGCGCAGGCGTGCCAGCTCGTCCAGCTCGTCGGGGGTCACGTCCTCAGCGTACGGAGACCACGGGGCTGATCGAGCAGCATCCGAGAAGGAAATTGCGCCGCCCGGTCGGTCGGCTGCGGCAGGATGTCGGCCATGGCCGCGACGACCCCTCAGACCCCGGCGGAGCACCCCGCCGACACCCACGACCTCATCCGGGTGCAGGGCGCACGGGTCAACAACCTCAAGGACGTCAGCGTCGAGATCCCCAAGCGGCGCCTCACCGTCTTCACCGGCGTCTCGGGCTCCGGCAAGAGCTCGCTGGTCTTCGGCACGATCGCGGCCGAGTCCCAGCGCCTGATCAACGAGACCTACAGCGCGTTCCTGCAGGGGTTCATGCCCACCATGGCCCGGCCCGACGTCGACCTGCTCGACGGCCTGACGACCGCGATCCTCGTCGACCAGGAGCGCATGGGCGCCAACTCCCGCTCCACGGTCGGCACGGTCACCGACGTCAACGCCTTGCTGCGCATCCTGTTCAGCCGGCTCGGTGAGCCGCACGTCGGCGGCCCGCAGGCCTACTCCTTCAACGTCGCGTCCATCAGCGGTGCCGGCGCGGTGAAGTTCGAGAAGGGTGGCGAGACCGTCAAGGAGCGCCGCGAGTTCAGCATCCAGGGCGGCCAGTGCGCCACGTGCGAGGGCATGGGGCGAGTGAGCGACTTCGACCTCACGGCCCTGTTCGACGCCGACAAGTCGCTCAACGAGAGCGCGATCCTGATCCCGGGCTACTCGATGGACGGCTGGTACGGGCGCATCTTCCGCGGCGTCGGGTGGTTCGACCCTGACAAGAAGCTCGGGCGGTACACGAAGGCCGAGATGTCCGACCTCCTCCACAAGGAGGCCACCAAGATCAAGATCGACGGCATCAACCTCACGTACCTGGGGCTCATCCCCCAGATGCAGAAGTCGATGCTCAGCAAGGATCCCGAGGCGATGCAGCCGCACATCCGCGCGTTCGTCGAGAAGGCCGTCGTCTTCACGGCCTGTCCCGACTGCGAGGGCACCCGTCTGAACGAGCAGGCCCGCTCGTCGAAGGTCGCCGGCATCAACATCGCCGAGGCGTGCGCGATGCAGATCAGCGACCTCACCGGCTGGGTGCACGAGCTCGACCACCCCTCCGTCGCGCCGTTGCGGACGGGCCTGCGCGGCACGCTCGACTCGTTCGTCGACATCGGCCAGGGCTACCAGAGCCTCGACCGCTCGTCGGGCTCGCTCTCGGGTGGCGAGGCGCAGCGCACCAAGATGATCCGGCACCTGGGCTCCTCCCTGACCGACGTCACGTACGTGTTCGACGAGCCCACGGTGGGCCTGCACCCGCACGACATCGACCGCATGAACGCCCTGCTGCTCCAGCTGCGCGACAAGGGCAACACCGTCCTGGTCGTCGAGCACAAGCCCGAGACCATCGCGATCGCCGACCGCGTGGTCGACATGGGCCCCAAGGCCGGTACCGCAGGTGGCGAGATCGTCTTCGAGGGAACGCTCGACGAGCTGCGCTCCGCCGACACCCTGACCGGTCGCCACCTCGGCTACCGGGCCCACCTCAAGGACCAGGTGCGCCCGCCGACCGGTCAGATCGAGATCCGCGGTGCGTCGTCGCACAACCTGCGCGACGTCGACGTCGACGTGCCCACCGGCGTCCTGTGCGTCGTCACGGGCGTCGCGGGCTCGGGCAAGAGCTCGCTGATCCACGGCTCGGTGGTCGGACGCGAGGGCGTCGTGGCGATCGACCAGGGGGCGATCAAGGGCTCACGCCGCAGCAATCCCGCCACGTACACGAGCCTGCTCGAGCCGATCCGCAAGGCGTTCGCCAAGGCCAACGGGGTCAAGCCCGCCCTGTTCAGCGCCAACTCCGAGGGCGCCTGTCCCGCGTGCAAGGGCGCCGGCGTCATCTACACCGACCTCGGCGTCATGGACACCGTCTCCACGCCCTGTCAGGACTGCGAGGGCAAGCGCTTCCAGGCCGCCGTGCTCGAGTACACCTTCGGGGGCAAGAACATCGCCGAGGTCCTGGCCCTCCCCGTGGCGGAGGCCGAGGCCTTCTTCTCCGAGGGCGACGCCAGGCTGCCGGCGGCCCACAAGATCCTCCAGCGCCTGGACGACGTCGGCCTCGGCTACGTCAGCCTCGGCCAGCCGCTCACCACGCTCTCCGGTGGCGAGCGACAGCGACTCAAGCTCGCCACGCACCTGGGCAACGACGGCGGCACCTACGTGCTCGACGAGCCCACCACGGGTCTGCACCTGGCCGACGTCGAGAACCTCCTCGGCCTGCTCGACCGCATCGTCGAGTCGGGCAAGTCGGTCATCGTCATCGAGCACCACCAGGCGGTCATGGCCCACGCCGACTGGATCATCGACCTCGGTCCCGGCGCGGGCCACGACGGCGGCACGGTCGTGTTCGAGGGCACCCCGGCCGACCTCGTCGCCGATGCGAGCACCCTCACGGGCCAGCACCTCAAGGAGTACGTCGGCGGCTGAGGCTGCCCCCGCGGGTCAGGCCAGCTTGGCGTCGAGGTCGGCCTTGGCGGCGTCGAACTCCGTGCGGAAGCGGGCCACGAGTTCGGCCACGGTGCGGACCTCGTCGACGGCGCCGACGCCCTGGCCCGAGCCCCAGATGTCGCGCCAGGCCTTGGAGTCGTCGGTGCCGAAGCTCATCGCCGACGGGTCGGACGTCGGCAGGGCGGCGGGGTCGAGGCCCGCGGCCTCGATGCTGCCGCGCAGGTAGTTGCCGTGCACGCCCGTGAACAGGTTGCTGTACACGATGTCACCCGCGCCGGAGTCGACGATCATCTGCTTGTAGCCGTCGACCACGTTCGCCTCGTGGGTCGCGAGGAACGCCGAGCCGACGTAGGCGAAGTCGGCGCCCGCCGCGAGCGCGGCGAGGATCGAGCGTCCGTGCGCGATGGCCCCCGACAGCAGGAGGGGGCCGTCGAACCAGGCGCGGATCTCCTGCAGCAGCGCGAGGGGCGACTGGGTCCCGGCGTGGCCTCCGGCACCCGCGGCCACCGCGATCAGGCCGTCGGCACCCTTCTCGATCGCCTTGTGCGCGAAGCGGTCGTTGATCACGTCGTGCAGCACGATGCCGCCGTAGGAGTGCACCGCCTCGTTGATCTCCGGTCGCGCGCCGAGCGAGGTGATGACGATCGGGACCTCGTGCTTGACCACGAGCTCCATGTCGGCGTCGAGCCGGTCGTTCGACTTGTGCACGATCTGGTTGACGGCGAACGGCGCCACGACGGCGTCGGGGTTCTGTGCCGCGAACGTCGCGTTGCTCTCGGCGATCTCGTGCAGCCAGTCGTCGAGCAGGGCGGCGGGACGGGCGTTCAGCGCGGGGAACGCGCCGATCACCCCGGCCTGGCACTGCGCGGTCACGAGCGCGGGACCGGACGCGATGAACATCGGCGACGCGACGAGCGGCAGCGTCAGCGGGCTCCGCAGGACTTCGGGCAGCGACATGGGGACCTCCACAGGGACGGGCGGGACGTCCAGCAGCGTAGCCTACGGTCAGCACTGACTGCGCAACAGGAAGGCCTGTCATGACGACCGACCGCACTCCCCCCCCACCCCCCGCCCCACACCGCCCACGATCCGGGCCTGGCACGCCCTCGTCGCCGACCCGACACCCCAGGGCC
>CAYRZN010000006.1:0-2313 GCA_964428825.1 uncultured Aeromicrobium sp. | reverse complement strand
CCGCCCACGATCCGGGCCTGGCACGCCCTCGTCGCCGACCCGACACCCCAGGGCCTGCGCGACCTCCTCGCCGCCGACGTCACGTTCCGCTCCCCCGCCGTGCACACGCCGCAGGAGGGTCCCGACCTCACGTTCGCCTACCTCTGGGCCGCCCTCGCCGTGCTCGGACCGGGCCTGACCTACCACCGCGAGTGGTACGCCGAGGACTCCGCAGTGCTCGAGTTCACGACCACGATCGCCGGCAAGGACGTGCACGGCGTCGACATGATCGCGTGGGACGAGCACGGTGCGATCGTCGACTTCACCGTCATGGCCCGTCCGCTCCGCGGCCTCCAGGCCCTCATCGAGGCCATGGGTGCCGAGCTGCAGAAGCTGCAGTCGTGACGGCGCGGCACGCCTTCGTCGCCGGCGGCACCAGCGGCATCAACCTCGCGATCGCGCGGCGCTACGCTGCCGACGGCTGGGCCGTCTCGGTCCTGAGCCGCTCGCAGGACAAGGTCGACGCGGCGCTCGAGCAGCTGCGCGCGGCGTCCGCCGGCGGGCCCGAGCCCACCGGCGTCGCGGCCGACGTTCGCGACGCCGAGGCGGTCGCCGCCGCCCTGGCCGCCGCGGCGCAGCGGCACGGTCCGATCGACGCGCTCGTCTCCGGGGCCGCAGGCAACTTCGTCGCACCCGCCGCGGAGCTCAGCCCGAACGGGTTCCGCACCGTGGTCGACATCGACCTGCAGGGCACGTTCCACGTCATGCGCGGCGCGTGGGAGCACCTGCGCAGACCTGGCGCGTCGATCGTGAACATCACGGCGGCCCAGTCGTGGGTCCCGGTGCCCGGCCAGGTGCACGTCGGCGCGGCCAAGGCCGGCATCGACCAGCTCACCCGTGGCCTGGCCGTCGAGTGGGGACCCGCCGGAGTGCGGGTCAACTCCGTCGCGCCCGGTCCCGTCGAGGGCACCGAGGGCATGCGACGGCTCGCGCCCACGCCTGCGTCGGTCGAGGCGTGGACCGAGGCCGTCCCGCTGCGCCGTTTCGCCACGACCGACGACGTCGTCAACGCCGTCACCTGGCTCACGTCGCCGCAGGCGTCCTACGTCACGGGCGTCGTGCTGTGCGTCGACGGCGGACTCGCCCTCAGCGGCGGCGCGGCGATCGACCGCGCGATGCGCAGCTAGTCGTCCAGACCGAGCTCCCGCTCAGCCGTCCAGACCGAGTTCCCGCTCAGCCGTCCAGACCGAGTTCCCGCAGGGCGAGGCTCCGCCACGTCGCGAGGTTGGGGTCGGCCGCGGGGTCCCGCGGGTCGAACGCATAGGTCAGGGCGACCCCGCGCATGCTCGAGTTGAGGAGGTCGCGCACCGCCGGGTAGCGCGGGTGGGCGGTGACGTCCGGACCGAACAGACCGTCGACCGCCTCGCGGATCGCGGCACCCAGGGCGTGCTCGCGCGGGCGCAGGGCCTCCGCGAGGGCCTCGTTCTGGCGGGCCGCGAGCCACAGCTCCGTGGCGGCCCAGAAGTAGCCCTGGTGGTACGTGGTCCACATCGAGTCGATCGCGGCCGCGACGCGCTGCGCGGGGTCCTCCGGCCAGCCGGTGCGGCCGTGCGTGGCCCTGACCCGACCCTCGGCGATGTGCTGCACCGCGGCCACCAGCAGGGCGTCGCGGTGCGGGTACTGGTGCAGGAGCCGTCCACGGCTGACACCGGCCCGCTGCTGGATCTTCAGGGTCGACGCGCCGCTGTAGCCGTGCTCGATCAGCACCTCGACCGCGGTGTCCAGCAGGTGCTGCTGAGTGACCCGACTGCGCGCCGCGTAGTCGGAGTACGCGATCGAGTCATCGCCGTCGGGCGCCTGGTCGGTCGGGTTCATCCGCTCCTCGATCCTGGTCGCGAGCGGTCCTCGCCACCTGTTACAGTCACCGCTGACTGTAGCAGCGTGAGGGCGGCCACACCGTCTCCGCAACCCCACCTCCAGCAAGGGATTCTCCATGGACATCTCCAACACCGTCGCCCTCGTCACCGGTGGCGCGTCCGGACTCGGTCGGGCGACCGTCGAGGCCCTCGTGGCCAAGGGCGCCAAGGCCGTCGTGCTCGACCTCCCCGGCGCGGGTGACGACGTCGCCGCCGCCCTCGGCGACTCGGTCAAGGTCGTCGGCGCCGACGTCCGCGACGCCGACCAGGTGCAGGCCGCGATCGACGCCGCCGCCGAGCTCGGCGAGCTCCGCATCGTCGTCAACTGCGCCGGCACCGGCGATGCGATCAAGACGGTGGGCCGCGACAACGCGCCCTACCCGCTGGAGAAGTTCCAGCGCATCATCGAGATCAACCT
>CAYRZN010000005.1:30645-37346 GCA_964428825.1 uncultured Aeromicrobium sp. | reverse complement strand
GTCATGACGGTGTCGCTTTCGTGGTCAGAGGTCGAGGTCGCGCAGGAGGCCGGTGATGCGGCCCTGGAGGTCGTCGCGGATGTCACGAACCTGGTCGAGGCTCGCGCCCGCCGGGTCGGAGACGTCCCAGTCGAGGTACTGCTTGCCCGGGAAGACCGGGCAGGTGTCGCCGCATCCCATCGTGATGATGACGTCGGCGGCGTGGAGCACGGTGTCGGTCAAGGGCTTGGGGTAGGCGGCGGTCAGGTCGATGCCGCGCTCGGCGAGCACGGTCACGGCCTGGGGGTTGATCTCGCCGGTCGGCGCCGAGCCTGCCGACCGGACGTGGATCCGCCCGGGCGCGAGGTGCTCGGCGATCGCGGCCGCCATCTGCGACCGGCCCGCGTTGTGGACACAGACGAACAGGATCTCGGGAACCGTCTTGGCGCGAGTGCCGTCGGCCTGGGCCTGTGCCGTGAGGAGCTCGGTCGCGTAGCGGCGGACCAGGATCGGCAGGTAGGTCGTGATGGCGGCATTGGGCTCGAGCGCCTCGCGGGCCTCGGTCACCGCCTGCTCGACGCGGGCGCGGTCGAAGGTGCCGTCGAAGGCGTACGCGAGGTCGTCGATCGTCGCCTCGTGGGTATCACGTGCCGTGGTGCTCATGCGTGTGCTCCTGAAGGGGTGAAGTAGCGGCGCGACCAGAGGGCCACGTAGACGAGGCCGACCAGGACGGGCACCTCGATGAGGGGTCCGACGACACCCGCGAGGGCCTGGCCAGAGGTGGCGCCGAAGGTGCCGATCGCGACGGCGATGGCGAGCTCGAAGTTGTTGCCCGCCGCGGTGAAGGCGAGCGTGGCGGTCTTGGCGTAGCCAAGGCGCAGCGCCCGGCCCAGGACCATGCCGAGCGCGAACGTGATCGCGAAGTAGGCCAGCAGCGGCAGTGCGATCCGCACGACGTCGAGCGGGTTGCTCGTGATCGCGTCGCCCTGCAGGGCGAACAGCAGGACGATTGTGAACAGCAGGCCGTAGAGCGCCCAGGGGCCGAGGCGAGGCAGGAACGTCTCCTCGTACCACTCGCGCCCCTTGGCCCTTTCGCCGAGGACGCGGGTCAGGAACCCCGCGAGCAGCGGGATGCCGAGGAAGACCAGGACGCTCGCGGTGATGGCTCCGATCGAGAACTCTGCGCTCGTGGTGGAGAGCCCGAGCCACTCCGGCAGCGTCTGGAGGTAGAACCACCCCAGGGCGGCGAACGCGAACACCTGGAAGACGGAGTTGATCGCGACCAGCACGGCCGCGGCCTCACGGTCGCCGCAGGCCAGGTCGTTCCAGATCATGACCATCGCGATGCAGCGCGCGAGCCCGACGATGATCAGCCCGGTGCGGTACTCCGGCAGGTCGGGCAGCAGCAGCCAGGCCAGCGCGAACATCAGGGCCGGACCGACGAGCCAGTTCAGGACCAGCGACGCGATCAGGAGGCTGCGGTCGCCCGTGATCCGTCGCGTCTCGTCGTAGCGGACCTTCGCGAGGACCGGGTACATCATGACGAGCAGCCCGACGGCGATCGGCACCGAGATCGAGCCGACCGTGAACGACTCGAGCCCGTCGACGAGGCCCTCCCACGTGCGCCCGAGCACCAGGCCCACCGCCATGGCCACGGCGATCCAGACCGGCAGGAACCGGTCGAGGGTCGAGAGCTTGCCGACGACGTCGGCGTCGCTGCTCGCGGTGGGAGCTGACTGGGTCACAGGTGGTCCTTCGGTTGCGAGCGAACGTCGAGTCGTTCACTCGCCGTTCACATCCATCGATGATCTTCGATCCAGGCCCACAGTAACGTTTCATCGACGGATGTCAATGCATGGGTCATACTGGTCCCATGGCCTCCGAACCCACCCTCCTGACCGCCAGCGCGCCGCACGACAGCGACCCGTGCTGCGCGCCGATCGTGCGGGAGGCGATGAGCGCGGAGAGTGCAGTCACCCTCGCGGTGAAGTTCAAGGCCATCGGCGACCCCACCCGCCTCCGTCTTCTGTCGCTCGTCGCGGCGCACGAAGGGGCCGAGGCCTGCGTGTGCGACTTGACCGAGCCGGTCGCGCTGTCGCAGCCCACGGTCTCCCACCACCTCAAGGTCCTGGTCGACGCCGGGCTCCTGACCCGCAGCAAGCGCGGCACGTGGTCGTTCTACGCCCTCGTGCCCGGAGCGCTCGACGACCTCGCGGACCTGCTCCGCACTCCCGTCACGCTCTGACCATGGGTCCGGCGAGCGCCGCGATCCGGCCGGTCGAGGACGCCGACTGGCATGACATCCACCGCATCTACGCCGACGGCATCGCCACCGGCCACGCAACCTTCGAGACCGAGGTCGCACCGCGGGCCGAGCTCGAGCGCCGCTGGGTGAGCGGCCAGGTCTTCGTGGCCGTCGCCGACGACCACGTCGTGGGATGGTCGTCGGCCTCGCCGACATCCGCGCGCGAGTGCTATCGCGGCGTCGCGGAGACGTCGGTCTACGTCGATCGGCTCGCTCGCGCGCAGGGGCTCGGGCGGCAGCTCGTGGCGCACCAGGTCACCGCTGCGCAGGCTGCTGGCTTCTGGACCCTGCAGACGTCGATCTTCCCCGAGAACCTGGCCAGCCTCCGGATCCACGAGGCGGCCGGCTTCAGGGTCGTCGGCCGCCGCGAGCGCATCGCCCAGCTCGCCGGCGTGTGGCGCGACACGATCCTGCTCGAGTGGCGCTCACCCGTGACGGGTGCCCCGCCATCGCTCCAGGAGTGACGGACGCTCTCCCTGGTGCCCGGCGCACCACTGGTCGCCGGGCACCATCGCCCGCACCGCGCCGACGTGCTGCCCGCACCCGGCCCACGTGGTCTTGCCGCACTGCCGGCATCGCACCGGTCGGCACATCGCGTCAGCCCTCCTCGTCGTCGTTGGCGGAGTCGTCGGCGAGCCCGCGAAAGACCTCGAACGCCCGGGCACCGTGGATCGTGGCCGGACCGCCGTGCATGAGGAACGTGACCCCGATCGCCTCGGCGGCCTCCTGGGTCGTCGCTCCGGCGCGGACCGCCGCCTGGGCGTGAGAAGCCACGCAGCCGTCACAGCCCTCGACGACGCCGATGGCGAACGCGATGAGCTCCTTGGTCCGCCGGTCGAGCGCCCCGTCGGCGAAGGCGGCCTGACTCAGCTCCCCGAAGCCGCGGTAGACGTCGGGGATCGCGCGGCGCAGGTCGCGGTGGAGCGGGCGCAGGTCGTGCAGCACCTGGGCGCCGGTCTGGTTCGTGGTCATGGGTGTGCCTCTCGTCGGTGTCGTGGTCGTGCAGGACGTCGGTCGGTCAGTCGTGGGCGAAGGAGATGGTCGGCAGGATGCGGCGCAGCCACGCCGGGCTGGCCCACGCCGCGGGCCCGGTGAGCCGGAGCATCACGGGCAGCAGCACGAGCCGGACCAGGAAGGCGTCGAGGAGCACGGCGACGCCGAGGATCACGCCCATCTCCTTCGGCGGGAGCGGACCGGCCAGGGCGAACGTGAAGAACACCGCGACCATGACGCCGCCTGCGGCGAAGATGATGCGCCCGGAGTGCGCGACGGCACCGACCATCGCGTCCTTCGCGTCCCCCGTGCGCTCCCAGTGCTCCTTGGCCGAGGCCAGCAGGAAGACCGTGTAGTCCATCGCGATGGCGAAGATCATCGCGAAGAAGAACACGGGGGCCCAGGCGTCGAGGAAGCCCTGCGGCTCGAACCCGATGAGTCCCGAGCCGTGACCCTCCTGGAACACCATCCGCGCGACCCCGAAGGCGGCGGCCGTCGACAGCAGGCTGACGAGCGTGCCGAGCAGCGAGATCAGCGGCGCCTGGAGGGCGACCAGCAGCAGGAGGAATCCCAGGGCGAGGACGATGCCGATGACGAGCGGCGTGGAGGTGTCGAGCTGCTGCTTGAGGTCGAGGTTCTCGACCGCGGCGCCGCCGAGCAGGGCCTCGGTCGGCAGATCCGCGCGAAGGCGATCGACCGTGTCGGCCAGGGCCGGGTCGGACGGGTCGACCGTCGGCGCAGCCTGGATCATGGCCAGGTCGCTGCCGTCAGTGACCGAGACGGCCGGCATGACGCCAGCGATGCCCGGGTCGGCCGCGAGAACGGCCGCGGACGCCGCCAGCTCGGCCTCGGGCACGACGACCTGGATCGTGCCGGGTGCACCGTCGCCGAAGGCGGCCTGCACCGCGTCGTAGCCGACGCGGGCGCTCGCGTCCTCGGGCAGGACCTTGATGGACGGCATCGCCGTCTGCAGGCCGGCGATCGGGAGCGCCAGGGCGATCAGCACCGCCAGGGCTCCCGCGCCCCAGCGAAGGGGCTGGTCCCACAGCCTCTGCCCCCAGCGCTCGAAGCGGGCCGACCGGTGCTCACCCGACCTCGACCACGGCAGGGCGAAGCGGTTGATGCGGTCGTCGAGGCGGTGAAGCACGAGCGGCAGCAACGTCAACGTCGCGGCGAGCACGAAGACGACCGAGAGCATGATGCCGCCGGCCATCGACCGGAACGAGGGCGACGGCACGAGCATGACCGCCGACAGCGAGACCAGCACCGTCACGCCGGAGAGGAGGACTGCCTTGCCGGCCGTGTCCATGGTCTCGGCGATGGCTCCGGCTCGGGTGCTGCCCGCGCGGGCCCGTGCAGCTCGGTAGCGCGCCACGATCAGCAGCGCGTAGTCGATGCCCAGGGCGAGGGAGAACATCATCGCGAAGTTCATGGCCCAGATGGAGACCGGCACGAGCTCGTTGATCAGCACCAGCGACCCGGCCGAGGCCACGAGACCGGCGAGGGTCAGCAGCAGCGGAAGCCCGGCCGCCACGAGCGCGCCGAAGGCCAGGACCAGGATCGCGAGCGTCACGGGCCACGAGATCATCTCGGACCTCAGCATCGCCTCGAGATTGCCCTCGTTGAAGTCCGACCAGAGCAGCGACGACCCCGTGGGGTTGACCTGGACGTCGCCGGTCGAGAGCGCCTCGAGCTCATCCTTCAGGTCGGAGGCCACCCGGACCATCTCGTTGGTGTCGACTCCCGCCCCGGCCAGCACCACCGCGGTCCGGCCGTCGGCGGACAGGCTCGCGCCGGGTGTCGGCGGCACGATCGAGGCGAGACGTTCGTCGGACTCCAGGACGTCCGTGACCTCGGCGAGGACTGCGGGTCCGTCGCCCTCCGTGAGCGGCGCGCCAGCACTGTGGACGACGACCTGGATCGCGTGGCTGGCGTTGCCGCCGAAGTGCTCCTGGGCCAGGTCGCGGACCTGCACGGACTCCGAGCCGTCGGCCTGCCAGCCGGCGCCGGAGAGCCGGTGCTCGACGAACGGGGCGAACACCCCGAGCCCGACGACCAGGACCACCCAGATCAGGGCGACTCCCCGACCGTGGCGCGTCACCGCCACACCCAGGCGGCCGAGAGGGCCGGGCCTGCTCGGCGCCGTCGTGGTCGTGGTCACCCGGTCGGGCGCCGTTGCGGTGGGCGGGTTCATCGGCATTCCTTCGGTCTCAAGGTATCCCCCCGGGGGGATCTGGTTCGTACGTTAACATATCCCCCAGGGGGGTTACGAGAACCACCCGGACAAGGAGCCGACCATGACCACGTTCACGATGAGCACGACGCTCGAGGCCACGTACGAGGAGACTGTGCAGCGCGTGCGCGAGCTGCTGCCGGAGGCGGGGTTCGGGATCCTGACCGAGATCGACCTCCAGGCGACGTTGCGCGCCAAGCTCGGCGTGGAGGTGGAGCCGCAGGTGATCCTCGGCGCGTGCCGTCCGCAGCTGGCGCACCGTGCCCTGCAGGCCGACCCGCGGCTGGCCGCGATGCTGCCGTGCAACGTCGTCGTCGCAGCACAGCCTGACGGCACCACGAGGGTCGACGTGTTCGAACCCGCCGTCATGACGGCGTTCAGCGACGCCCCAGAGCTCGCGACCGTGGCGGCCGAGGCCCGCGACCTGCTCGCTGGCATGCTGGCCGCACTCGACGGCACCTCGGAGGACTCCCATGCAGCTCGACGCTGACGACGTCAAGGCGGTCACGACCCGCCTCAAGCGCGCCCACGGCCATCTCGCCTCGGTCATCCGCATGCTCGAGGAGGGTGCCGAGTGCGAGGACGCCCTCACCCAGCTCGCCGCGGTCAACAAGGCCATCAACCGTGGCGGCTACGCCCTGGTCGCGACAGGCCTTCACCAGTGCCTGACCGAGGAAGGCCCCGACAGCGTCGACACCAAGAAGCTCGAGAAGCTCTTCCTCGCCCTGGCCTGACCAGCGCGCACCACCGGCCGTCGGCCGTCGCTCGACCCAGCGTGGCCCCGCATCTCGCTCGACATGCGGGGCCATACGCATGCACCTAGCGTTCTCCCCGGGAGGGGAGTCCCAAGGAGCACGTGATGTTGTTCAGGTCCCCATCCGGCCACGGCAGGTCCCGTGGCACCGGCAGAGATCCGCCGACGCCCCTCGTCGTCTCGACGACTCCGGCAGGACCGCACTGGCGCGCCCGTGACGCGCCGGCTCCCCCACAGCCCTCCCCCATGAACGGATCTCCCCCCATGATCAAGAAGATGCTTCCCGTGCTGGCCCTGCTGGCCAGCACCGCGTTGATCGCTGCTCCTGCCACCGCCGCTCCCGGCGACCCCGGAAGCCCCGCCGACCCGACCGGACGACAGGACGCCCCCGGCCAGCAGACCGCACCGGGACTGCAGATCGCCCCCGGCCAGCAGAC
>CAYRZN010000005.1:2229-30545 GCA_964428825.1 uncultured Aeromicrobium sp. | reverse complement strand
ACGCCCCCGGCCAGCAGACCGCACCGGGACTGCAGATCGCCCCCGGCCAGCAGACTGCGCCGGCACCGCAAGGTCCTCCGGCGGCGCCCCCGGGCAAGCCGTCCACCCCGGGCCAGCAGTCCGCTCCCGGCCAGCAGTCCGCCCCGGGCTTGTCGACGGCCCCAGGCCTGTCGACGGCACCGGGCCAGCAGGGCGCCCAGGCCGCCCCGGCCGCGCGCGCCGAGTCGCCCGACCGCATCGAGATCTGCCACGCCGGCGGACCGGGCTACGGCGCCGAAGAGGTGTCGTCCAGCTCGATCCTCAACGGCCAAGGCCACGCCGGTCACGCCGGAGACATCATCCCGCCGTTCGAGGGCTTCGCCGGTCTGAACTGGGACGCCGCCGGCCAGGCCGTCTACGCCGCGGGCTGCGACACGGCGGCCGTGGGCCCGAACCCCGACCCGAACGCGAACGCCAAGGTCACGCTGTGCCACGCCAACAACGGCACCAAGGAGTACTCGCTCATCACGGTCTCGATCAACTCCGTGGTCAAGGGCACCGGCCACGGGGGGCACGGCGACGACATCATCCCGCCGTTCGCCTACGACGGAGGCACCTACGCCGGTCAGAACTGGACCGCCGGCCGGGCTCCTCTGACGAGCCGCGCCGACTGCGTGACCGGCACCGACGTCGGCAGCGGTGGCGAGAGCACGCCGGAGACGGACGTCGCCGGGGCGGGCGACACCCGTCCGGCCTCGGCGGTCACCGATGCCGGCAGCGACACCGGCGACACCGGATGGCTCCCGACCACGGGCGGTCCGGCCTTCTGGCTGCTCCTGTTCGGTGTCGTGGCCGTGATCGGTGGTGCGGTCGCGCTGCGTCTGCGGCGCACCCGGACCGCGATGATCTGACGCACGCCGATCACCAGCAGCAGACGGGGGACGCCGCGACGCGTCCCCCGTCTGCTCAACGGACCGAGCGCAGCAGCACGCCGAACGTCGTCAGTCCCGCAGCCGTGAGTGCCGTGGCGAGCAAGGACCGTGGAACAGCGGAGGCATGTCGAGTCCGAGCGCCACGCCGCTACGGTGGACCCGCCGAGCCCCCGAGATCGCCCTCGAGCCGTCGGCCCACGCTCCCGAGAGGACCCTTCTGATGGCGACCATTCGCGAGAAGATCCGCACCCTGAGCCAGAGCCGCCTGGTCTCGATCGACGACCAGGTGACGGTCACCTCGACGGAGCGCATCTCCCCCAGCTTCCAGCGGGTCGCCCTCCGCGGCACCTGCCTGTCCGCCTACGACACGGTGCGCCCGGCCGACGGGTTCAAGATCGAGCTCGGCACCCCGGAGGAGTCGGCGATCCGCGGATTCACCGTCCGCCGGTTCGACCACGAGGACCTGACGCTGCACCTCGACGTGCACGTGCACGCGAACAGCCCCTCGGCCACGTGGGCGCAGGGGCCGGACCCTGATCGACCCCTGCGCTTCCTCGGGTTCCGGCGCGACTTCGCGATCGGCGACGGCATCGATCAGCACGTCCTCGTCGCCGATGCCAGCGCGATCCCGGCCGTCGCCACGATTCTCGAGGCCATCCCTCGCAACCACCGGGTCGTCGTGCTCGCGGAGGCCCCGACGCCGGAGGACCTGGACCTCCTCGCGGTCGGTCCCCACGTCGAGCTCCGGCCGATCATCGGAGCACCGTCGGTCGGCACCGACAGCCCCCTCGCCACCGCGGCCCGCGACCTCCCGACGCGCCCGGACGCGCAGTACTGGGTCTCGGCGGAGTCGAGCACCGTCCGCGCGATCCGCCGCCACCTGCTCGACCACGGGGTGCCGCGCGGGCAGCTCCACGCGACCGCCTACTGGATCGCCGGCACGACCAGCACGCAGCGCGACGCCCAGGAGGCGGTCACCTACACGCGCGCGGTCGAGGCCGGACTCGACGTCGACGACCCGCAGGTCTACGACCTCCTCGAGTTCGAGGGGGATGCGCCCGCGGGTGCTCCGGAGCTCGCCCCGACCCCCGGTGATCGCCGCCCACGGACCTAGGATCGCCTCCATGGTCCGCACGCAGAGCGGCTCGGGCGACGCCGAATCCAAGTCGGCGCGCACCCGCCGGCGCATCCTCGACGCCGCCGCCGAGGTGCTCCGCGTCCACGGCTACGCGGGCACCCGTCTCGGTGAGGTCGCCGAGAAGGCGGGGGTGCAGGCGCCGGCCATCTACTACTACTTCGCCTCGCGCGAGGACCTGGTGGAGGAGGTCCTGCACGCGGGCATCGTCCGGATGCGCGAGCACCTCGAGTCCGCCCTGGGCGCCCTGTCGGACGGCACCCCGCCGCTGCGCCGACTGTCGGTCGCGATCGAGGAGCACCTGCGCCACCAGCTGGATCTCTCGACCTACGCCGTGGCCGCCCTCCGGAACGCCGACCAGGTGCCCGAGGCTGTCCGTCTCCGCTACGCGATCGAGCATCGCGCCTACGACGGCACCTGGGCACGCCTGCTGACGGCGGTGCGCGACGCCGGCGAGCTGCGCCCGGACCTCGACCTCCGCCTTGCCCAGGCGCTCGTCACCGGGGCCGTGAACCAGGTCGCCGCGGCACGGGATCCCCGACGCGGCGACATCGAGGAGCTCGTCGCGGGCACCACGGCGTTCGTGCTACGTGGCCTCACGTGAGGCGGTTGGGCGGGTCGGACCTCAGCGACCCGTCAGACCCATGGCCGCGTCGACGATCGACGCCACGTCGATCCCGTGCAGCGCATAGGCGTCCTCGAGATTCGACGACTGCCCGAACTCCCGCACGCCGAGGTTGCGCGTGCGGTCGCCGCGCAGTCCGGCCAGGAACGCGAGCGTGTGGGGATGGCCGTCGAGGACCGTCACGAGCGGCGCCGGGTGATCCGACGGGAACAGCACCTCCGCGATGTCGGAGCCATCGCCCTGTGCGGCACGGAAGACCAGGTCGGCGCTCGTGAGGCACACGACCCCGGCGCGCACGCCGAACTGCTCGAGGGCCTGCGCTGCCGCCACGACCTCCGGCATGATCGCGCCGACACCCACCAAGGTCACCTGCTCGGAGGCCGGATCGTGCGACGTGAGGCGGTACCCGCCGGCCACGGCGTGGCGACGGCGCCGCTCGCGCAGGACCTCGTCCTCCGGCAGGGCCGCCAGCTCCGGGTCGAGAGGCCGGGTCGACAGACGGAAGTAGCTCGACGTGCCGCCGGGGACGCCCACGTGGTTCATCGCCTCGAGGAAGCACCACTCCAGGTCCTGGGCGAAGGCCGGTTCCCACGCGATGCACCCCGGCTGCTCCAGACCGATCGACGGTGTCGTGATCGACTGATGGGCCCCACCCTCCGGCGCCAGGGTCACGCCGGACGGAGTGCCGACGATGATGGACTGCCCGCCCGCGTAGATCCCGTACGACCACGGCTCGAGGGCACGCGAGATGAAGGGGTCGTACAGCGTCGCGATCGGGATCAGCCGCTCCCCCCACCTCGACCACGTCGCCCCGAGCTCGCCGAGCAGGCACACCAGGTTGACCTCGGCGATGCCCAGCTCGATGTGCTGGCCGCTCTGGACCTCGGACCACTTGAGGACACGTTCGGTGTCGTCGGCGAACCAGTCCTGACGATCGTGGGCCGACCAGACCCCCGTCTTGTTGATCCACCCGCCGAGGTTGGTCGACGACGCGACGTCCGGGCTGCACGTCACGACGCGCGCCGCCGCCTCCGGCGCCTCCCGCGTCAGGTCGGCGAGCAGCCGGCCGAGCGCGGCCTGCGTCGAGATCGGGGACCGGTGGCTCCGCCGCATCTGCTTCGGCACCGCATCGCTGCGCCGCGACGTCACGGCAGTGCGAGCCAACGCCTCACCGCGCTGTCGGCACAGCTCGGCCGCTGCCGACCCCGGTGCGAACGCGGCCCACGGGTCGTCGAGGTCCGCGCCGACCGTCTCGGCGAACGCGGCCATCTGCTCCCCGGTCAGCAGCGCCGAGTGGTTGTTCGGATGCCCTTCGGTGGGAAGACCGCGCCCCTTGACGGTGTACGCGAAGATGATCGTCGGACGGTCGTCGTCGACGTGGTCGTAGGTGTCGAGCAGCAGCCCGATGTCGTGCCCGCCCAGGTCCCGGATCGCCCGAGCGAGCGTCTCGGCCGGGATCGAGGCCAGGAGCCGTCGGAGCTCGTCCGACCCGTCGCGGCCGATGATGCGGTCGGCCACCTCGGCGGTGTCGACCCGCAGCATCCGCTGGTACTCCTCGTTCGGCATCGACTCCAGACGCGCCCGCAGGTCCGCGCCACCGGGGCGCTCGAAGAGATCCGAGATCGTCCGGCCCCACTTCAGCGTGACGACCTGCCAGCCCGCCGCCTCGAACATGCCCTGGAGCCGGTGGATCTGCACGTCCGGGACGACCCGGTCCAGCGACTGACGGTTGAGGTCGACGATCCACAACAGCTCGCCCAGGCCCGCGACCGACGGGTCGGCAACGGCCTCCCAGATCGCCCCCTCGTCGAGCTCGGCATCGCCCAGCAGGCTGATGAAACGGCCCGCCTGCGGCGTGCTCGCGAAGTGCGACGACGCGTACCGGTGGGCCACGGCCGCCCAGAGCGCCGCGGTGGCGCCGATGCCGACCGAACCCGTCGAGAAGTCGACCGTGTCGGGATCCTTCAGCCGGCTCGGGTACGACTGCAGGCCGCCCTTCTCGCGCAGCGTCGTCAGGAACTGCGGCTCGAGATCTCCGATGAGGTAGTTGAGCGCGTGCAGGACGGGCGACGCGTGCGGCTTGACGCTGACCCGGTCGTGGCGCGTGAGCTCGGAGAACCACAGCGAGGTCATGATGTCGACCATCGAGGCGCTCGAGGACTGGTGTCCCCCCACCTTGACGCCCGACGAGTTCGGACGACCACGGTTCGCAGCGTCGACGATCGCCGTCGACAGCCACAGGGTCTTCCGGGCGATCTCGCCGAGCAGCGCCGTGTCGCGCGGCAACGAGGTGTCAGCCGGCAGGGTCTCGGTCATGGCGGTTCTTCTCTCGTGCTGTGGTCAGTCGTCCCACTATCGGAGCCCGGGGACAAGACGTACAGATCCCCGCGTCGAATCCGCCGAATATGCACATAAACACCCCTTAAGAAGGTTCAGCGCGCATGATAGTGACATGTCCACGCACGAATCGGCGCCTCGAACGATCCACCTCGATGAGATCGACCGCTCCCTGCTCGACCTCCTGCGGCGCAGCGCACGGACCCCGATCAGCGAGCTCGCTCGAGCCGTGAACCTGTCGCCCGCTCCGGTGAGCCGGCGCATCGAACGGCTCGAGCGGCACGGCGTCATCCGCGGCTACGTGACCGTGATCGACGACCAGGTGGTCGGCGACCTCGACGCGTTCGTCGAGATCCGTCTGACGGGTGACACCGAGACGGGCGTGCTCGAACAGGCCCTGCGCACGATGGACGAGGTGCAGAACTTCTTCACCGTCGCGGGCGACCCGGACGTGCTGGTGCGCCTTCGTGTGCGCGACGTCGACCACCTCCAGCGCGTCGTGAACACGATCCGCAGGACCGGGAAGGCCACGGGGACGAAGACCCTGATCGTGATGTACGACTGGACCCGTGGCGAGGACGTGTAGCGACGGTTCGGTGCGCTCGATCCGAGCCACCTTCTGACGGTTTCGCAGCCGATCGGCCGGCCCGGACGCACGATTACGTCGACTCGGGCACGATGTGGTGAATGGCCTTGCCGAGCACCTGGCGCCGCCGGTCCAATCGGGTCGCCCGATCGTCGACGTCAGGACTTCGCCCCATGCACACCTTCACGCTGCTCCCGCTCGGCGACGGCATCACCGAGGCCACCGTCAACCTCTGGCTGAAGGACGTCGGCGACGAGGTCAGGGCTGACGAGCCGCTCGTGGAGATCTCGACCGACAAGGTCGACACCGAGCTCGTCGCCCCCGTCTCGGGGACGCTGGCCGAACGTCACGCGGCGGAGGGTGACACGGTCGCCGTGGGCGCAGCACTGGGTGTCATCGCGCCCGCCAGCTCGACCGCACGCGCCGACTCCGCTCCTGCCGAACCGGCCGTTCCTGACGTCCCTGTCCTCCCGGCCGCCGCGGCCGCTCCGAGCGAACCCGTCCCGGTGACGTCCTCGGCCCCGTCCGAGGTCACCCCGTCCGGAACCACCGACCCCCGCCGCGGCACGACCGAGCGGCTCAGCCGCGTCCGCCGCACGATCGCGAACCGGATGATGGAGTCGCTCCACGGGTCCGCGCAGCTCACGACCGTCGTCGAGGTGGACGTCACGGCCGTTGCGGAGCTGCGACGAGCTCACCAGCAGGCCTTCCGGGAGCGCGAAGGACTCGGGCTGTCCTTCCTGCCGTTCTTCGCCCGGGCCGCCCTCGACGCGTTGCGCGAGCACCCGGTCGTGAACGCGACCCTCGACATGGACGCCGGAGTCGTCACGTACCCGCCGCACGAGCACCTGGGCGTCGCGGTCGACACCGAGCGCGGGCTCATCGTGCCGGTCATCCGCGATGCGGGCGACCTCTCCATCGCCGCTCTGACACGCGGCATCGCCGACGTGGCCGCTCGCACCCGCGACGCCTCCATCGGGGTCGACGAGCTCGGCGGCGGCACGTTCACCCTCACGAACACGGGCAGCCGTGGCGCCCTGTTCGACACCCCCATCCTCAACGCTCCGCAGTCGGCCATCCTGGGCACGGGGGCGGTCGTCGAGCGGCCCGTGGTCGTCCGGACCGATCACGGGAAGGCCATCGCCATCCGGTCGATGGTCTACCTCGCGCTGAGCTACGACCATCGCATCGTCGACGGCGCCGACGCGGCGCGGTTCCTGCAGACGGTGCGAGCGCGCCTCGAGCAGGCGGAGTTCGACCTCGGCTGAGCTCCGGGGGCGCACACCGACGAGGTGCGCCCCCGTCGTGGTCAGCCTTCGGACGAGAGTCGGGACAGGATCTCGGCGGCGGTCATCCCGAAGGTCTCGACCACTGACACACCGTGCGGCGTGACGTGGAAGGTCGCGACGTCGGTGTGGACACGGCTGACGCACCGGACACCGGTGAGCGGATACGTGCAGGCGGGCACGAGCTTGGGAGCACCGTCCTTGCCGAACAGCGTCATCATCACGACGACCTCCTTCGCCCCGATCGCCAGGTCCATCGCTCCGCCCACAGCGGGGATGGCCCCCGGACGGCCCGTGTGCCAGTTGGCGAGGTCACCGGCGAACGAGACCTGATAGGCGCCCAGCACGCACACGTCGAGGTGCCCACCGCGCATCATGGCGAAGCTGTCGGCGTGGTGGAAGTACGCAGCGCCTGGCAGCTCGGTCACCGGGATCTTGCCGGCGTTGACGAGGTCGGGGTCGACCTCGTCCCCGCGGGCCTCAGGGCCCATCCCCAGCATCCCGTTCTCGGTGTGGAGAGTCACCCCGGAACCCGGCCGGAGGTGATCGGCGACCAGGGTCGGCTGGCCGATGCCCAGGTTGACGTAGGCGCCGTCCGGGATGTCGCGGGCGACCAGCCGGGCCAGCTCGACCCGGTCCAGCGGACCGCGGTCGAGGTGCTCGACCACGGCGCTCGCGTCGAGCCGCAGCCCGCTCATCGGGCCCCCACCTCGGCGAGCGAGAGGTCGAGAATCGTGTCGACGTAGATCCCGGGTGTCACGACGGTCTCGGGATCGATGCCGCCGAGCTCGACGACCTCGGACACCTGCACGATCGTCCGGGCGGCGGCGGTCGCCATGACCGGACCGAAGTTGCGTGCCGTCTTGCGGTACACGAGGTTGCCGGCGCGGTCCGCGCGATGGGCACCGACCAGAGCGACGTCGCCCCGCAGCGGCAGCTCCAGCACGTAGGTGCGCCCGTCGAGCTCGCGTACCTCCCGCCCCTCCGTGAGGGGCGTGCCCACCCCGGTAGGACAGAAGAAGCCCCCGATGCCGGCCCCCGCGGCACGCATCCGTTCGGCCAAGGTGCCCTGCGGGATGAGCTCGAGCTCGATGTCGCCGTCGCGGTACAGGCCGTCGAAGACCCAGGAGTCGACCTGCCTCGGGTACGAGCAGATGATGCGGCGCACCCGTCGCGCCGCCAGCAGTGCCGCGAGGCCGTGGTCGCCACCGCCGGCGTTGTTGCACACGACGGTCAGGTCGGTCGCCCCCTGCGCGATCAGGGCGTCGATCAGCGTGACCGGCATCCCGGCGTCGCCGAACCCGCCGATCATCACGACGTCACCGTCGCGGACCTCGGCGACGGCGGCCGCCGGATCACCCGTGACCTGCGCCCTCATCGGGGTGCCCCGTCCGCGACGTTCTCCAGCACGAGCGCCAGCCCCTGGCCGACACCGATGCAGATCGCGGCGACGCCCCATCGACCGCCGGACTCGCGCAGACGAGCGGCCAGCGTCGACACGATGCGAGCTCCCGAGGCGCCCAGCGGGTGCCCGAGCGCGATGGCGCCGCCCTTGGCGTTGACGATCTCCGGATCGACGGCCCAGGCGTCGATGCACGCCAGGGCCTGCACGGCGAACGCCTCGTTCAGCTCGACCGCTGCGACGTCCTGCCACGCGATCCCGGCACCGGCCAGCGCCCTCGTGGCCGCCTCGACGGGGGCGAGCCCGAACCGCTGCGGCTCGAGGGCGAACGTCCCTCGACCGGCGATCCTGGCCACCGGGTCGCGCCCGATCCGCGACGCAGCCGCCTCGGAACCGAGCAGGAGGGCCGCGGCACCATCGTTGAGAGGTGACGCATTGCCGGCGGTGATGGTGCCGTCCGGACGGAAGGCAGGGCGAAGTCCTGCCAGACCCTCGGCCGTGGCCCCGTCACGGACGGACTCGTCCCGTGCGAGGTCCACGCCGGGAACCGGGACGACCAGGTCGCGGTAGAAGCCGTCGGCCCAGGCCTGTTCCGCGAGGGCGTGTGACCGGGCCGCGAACCTGTCCTGACGTTCCCGGCTGATGCCGAGCTCGACCTGCAGCTGCTCGTTGCACTCCCCGAGCGAGGCCGTCCACTCGGCGGGCATCTGCGGGTTGACCAGGCGCCAGCCCAACGTCGTGGAGACGGCCGACACGTCACCCGTCGGGAACCCGCGCCCGGGCTTCGACAGCACCCACGGTGCCCGGGTCATCGACTCCGAGCCTCCCGCCAGCACGATGTCGGCGTCCCCGCACTCGATCGCACGCGACCCCATGAACGCGGCGTCGAGGCTCGACCCGCACAGACGGTTGACCGTGGTCCCCGGCACCGAGGGGGGAAGACCCGCGAGCAACGAGGCCATGCGTCCGACGTTGCGGTTGTCCTCACCGGCGCCGTTGGCCGTTCCCCAGACGACGTCGTCGACCAGGGCGGGATCGAGATCGGTGCCGTTCAGGACGCCGCGAATCGCGGTCGCCGCGAGGTCGTCGGGCCGGGCTCCGGCCAGCGCCCCTCCGTGCCGACCGAAGGGCGTCCGTGCGGAGGTGTACAGGAAGGCTGACATCGTGATGCTCCTTCTGGTCGGCTACGGGTGGATCGGGCTCATGGCGCGGTCACGGATCCGCCATCCGCCGTCCGCCGGGACGAGGGTGTGCGTGATCTCGAAGGCGTTGTCGAGGCGGAGCGCGCCCGAGTCGTCCCGCGAGTGCATCGCCAGCACGGCCTCGACCAGGACCTCGCCACTCGGGCCACGAGTCACGATCGGCGACGCGATGAGGTGGAGCGTCTTCCGGTCCGTCTGCTGCTCACGCCAGGTCAGGAACTCGCCGACCTCGGCGCGACCACGCATGCGCTGACCACGGATCGTGAAGTCGGCGTCGTCCGCGACCAGGTCCAGGGCCTTCGTGGCCTGCCCACGGTCGATGTGTCGATGGAACAGGTAGACCACCTCGAGGACCTCAGCGCGCTCCCGGGTCTCCGCCGACACGCGCTCGTCCTGGACGCTCACGACGGATCGTCCGTGCGGCGCATGAGCGTCTCGATCGACTCCCCGGACTCGAACCGGGCGATGAGCTCCTCCGGGTCGAAGTCGGTGCCGATCGGATTGGCGGAGAAGACGGGGCCGCGCATCCACTCGGTGGCCTCGTCAGCCGTCGCGAAGACGTCGACCTGCATCTCGATGTCGTTGAGGTCGGGGTCCTGGTAGTAGAAGGACACGGTCGGCCCGTGGTGGATGCTGCGGCGCGGATGGATGTCCTCGGCCGCGAGTCGACGGTAGGTCGCGAGCAACGTGCCGAGATCGGCGAACGTGAAGGCCGCGTGGTAGAAGCCCACGGTCGTCTCGGCGGGCTTCTCCGCGAAGGTCTCGTTCGCGATCAGGGCCACCCGGTGGTGCTCGTCGTCGTAGGTCAGGAACGCGATCTTGTCGGTCTGGAACACCACGTGCGCACCGAACACGGTGGAGTACCAGGCGATCATGCGAGGCATGTCGTTCGTCCTGAAGACGATGTGGGCGAGGCTCTGCGGCGACACCGATCCGGTGAGGTCGGGCAGGGTGCGTGCTGGGGTGGACTCGGTCATGGTCGTTCCTCTCGGGTGGGCACTGGCTGCAGGTCGGGAGCCGGATCGGGTTCGTGCCCGAGAGCTCGGACCAGGGCGTCGCGGATCACGTCGATCGAGCTGTCGTCAGCGGCGTCCGCGCGGGCCGCGACGTGACCGTCCGGCCGCACGAGGACCGCGCCGTCGACGCCCAGCTCGTAGAGCGTCACGACGTCGCGTTCACGTTCTGGGGCCGCGGGATCCGTCCTGAAGGCACGAATCGTCAACGGCGTGCCGGTGTCGCGGAGCGCATGGGCCCAGCGTCGGTGACCGTTGTCGGTCGTCACCAGGGTGAACTGGTCGCCGACGAAGTCGTCCAGCAGGGACCGGGTGTGATCGGCGTCGACCCAGGCGTGCGGAGCACGCGAGCCCGGTCGCGCGACGGGTGTGTAGTCACGGATCGTGAGTGGTGGCACCGGCTCGCCGCGGTCGGCGATCGCTGCCGAGCGGTAGGTGACCCCGAGGACCTGGCCGTGGTAGTCGAAGTGGTCCCGCTGGGACTCGATCGACGCCCGGAGCGCCGTGAGTCCGGCGTCGTCGAGCTGGTCGAGCGAGGCGATGAGCTCGTCGTCGTTGCGCACCATCCCACCGAGTCCGGCGTCGGCCATGACGCGAGCGTTCCGATGACTCTGCTCGACGTTGAACCTGGCCACCGGGGCCCGCTCTGCCTCGTAGGTGTCCAGGAGCGCAGGGCTGGCGCTCCCGGCGAGCACCGCGGCGATCTTCCAGCCCAGGTTGTGGACGTCACCGACGCCGGTGTTCATCCCTTGCCCGCCCGTCGGGGGCAGGGGGTGGGCGGCGTCCCCGGCGAGGAAGACGCGCCCGTCCCGCATGCGCTGGGCGGTCTGGGCCCGCATGGTCCACGGTCGCGCACTCCGGATGTCGACCGCGAGGTCCGGGACTCCGACGGCGGCGCGGATCAGCTCGACGCACCGCTCCTCGGTGAAGCTGGCGACGTCGTCCCGCTCCGCGTCGTAGGCGAAGTTGAACGTCCAGCGGAGCCTGCCGTCGAGGGCGATCAGGACACCGGACGCCTGCGCGTTGTAGACCCACCAGAGCAGGTACGGATGGTCCTTCACGTGCTCCCACAGGTCGGCGTGGAAGTACACGCCCATCTGGTTCCCGATCTGGTCGGTCCCGGTCATGGAGATCCCGAGTCGGTCCCGCGTCGGGCTGTAGGCACCGTCTGCGGCGATCACGTAGCTGGCGCGGATGCGCGCGGGGCCTCCCAGCTCGTCGCTGAACTCCAGGTCCACTCCGTCAGCATCGTGTCGAAGACCCGTGACCTCGGCGCCGAACCTGATCGTCACTCCCGGGATCGCCTCGGCTCCCGCCTTCAGGATCGGTTCCAGGACGTCCTGCGGGCAGGATGACTTCAGCTCGGGACCCCAGCTCCGCACACGGTGGTCGTGATCCGGGTCGGCCCCACGCGAGATGATGGTGCCGAGGATCGGACCGGTCATCCGCACGCAGAAGGCGGTCCCGACGTTGCGCTCCGCCGGCAGACCTGCCGTTCGCACCGCGTCGGCCAGTCCCCAGCCGCGAAGGATCTCCATCGTCCTGGCGTTGACGACGTGCCCACGGGGATGTCGCGCCGTGTCGGTGTGACGCTCGAAGAGCGTCACCGGTACCCCGAGGCGCCCGATGGCGATCGCCGCGGAGAGTCCGACGGGGCCGCCGCCGATCACGACGACGGGGTCGCTGGTCGCTCCCTGCATGAATGACTCCTGGATTCGGGCCCGGCCGAGCCGGGCGTGCTGGTCGTGCTGATCGATGCCGAGGGCACCTGAACTTGTTTCTTGAATTAGAGTTAAGAGAACGCGCCTGGTGGTGCCCCGGCCCGTCCAGCCGTCGGGGGCCTAGCCCTCGACGGGCGGTTCGAACTCGATGCCGAGGGCGACGAGGAATCGCGAGACCATGTTGTAGGCGGCGATCGTGACGACGAGCTCCACGACCTGGCGGGGACCGAGACGATCAGCCACCCTGGCGAACACGTTGTCGTCGACGCGGACGTCCGCGGTCAGGGACTCCGTCAGCGCCAGCACGTCGAGCTCGTCGTCCGTGAAGCCCGCGTCCGCGAGCGAGCGGCGGTCGAGCGGGCCCGAAGCTGCCAGACGCTGGAGCTGCAGCTCCGAGACCCCCTCCCTGACCGCGATCGCATGATGGTGCTCCGCTTCGTAGACGGCTCGGTTCAACGCCGCCACTCGCATGATGACCATCTCCCGCAGACGTCCCGGAAGCTCGGCGTCGCGTCTCACCTCTGTGAGGAGGTGGCGCCACCCGTCGGCGATCCCGGGGGCATGCAGAAGCATCCGGTAGATCGCCAGCACCTTCCCGCGCTCCGACGCGATGCGCTGCTCGACGTCTCGCGCTGCCTCGTCGCCGGCCGGACCGGGATACGGCAGGCGTGTCATCGCCGCACCCCGATCCGGCCGGACGACGTGATCACGTCGCGCTCACGAACCGCTCGGGAACGCGATGTCGGGGGCGCTCTCGCCCTCGGTCGGGCCGATCAGCTGCAGACCCCCCGGCACGTCGGCGTCGACCCGCGAGATGTAGCTCGACAGCGTGGCTGGCTGGAACGGGTCCTCGAAGTCGAGCTCGCTCACGAAGATGCCGCCGGTGTCGATGCTGGTCTGACCGCGCATGGTCTCGACGAGACCCTCACGCGTGAGGTCGTCACACGAATCCTCCAGCGCCTGGTGCATCAGGTCGGCGATCCCGTAGCCGTAGATCGCACTCCAGTCCTTCTCGCCGTCGGGCTGGGCCTTCTCGTAGGACGCCACCGCCTCCTTGACGCCCTCCAGGTCCGCGGCGTAGGGGGCCACCGGGCTGACGACGTAGACGTCGTCCTCGATGACGTCCGCGGCGAGACCCTCCAGGGCCGCCGGGTTCCAGCCGAAGTGCTGGCCGATGACCGGCACGTCGAGTCCACTGGCCCGCAGCTGGTTGACCAGGCCGCCGAACTGCGCGGGCGAGACCGACAGCATCACCGCGTCGACGCCCTCCTGCTTCAGGGAGGCGACGATCGCCGAGAAGTCGGCGTCCGGCGGAGCGACCTCACGCTCCACGAACGTCAGGTCATGGGTCTTGCCCGCAGCCTCCAGGCCGAGCTTGACGTCGGCCGAGATGTCGCCCTTGAGGTACACCGAGCCGATCGTGGAACCGGCGGGCACACCGAGATCGGTCACCATGTAGTCCACGGCGTTGGCGATGTCGACGGGGTACGGCTCGCCAGGGACCTGAGCGACCTCGTTGCCCAGCGCCACACTGGCCCATCCGACGCCGCCGGTGTAGACGTTCGCCTCGGTGAGTGTGGGCAGGAGCGCCTGCACGATCGGCGTGCCCAGGATCTGCTGGACACCGATGATGTCCCCCGCGATCGCCCGGTATTGCGAGACCGCCTTCTGCGGGTCGTAGCCGTGGTCCTGGACGTCCAGCACGACGTCGCGGCCGCAGACACCGCCATCGGCGTTGACGTCGTCCCAGTAAGCCTGGGCGGCGTTGATCTGCACGCGCCCGCTGGCCGAGAAGGGGCCGGAGAGATCCGTCAGGGCTCCGATCCGGATCTCGTCGTCGGTCACTCCGGGGACGTTCCCGGACGACTCGGTCGAGGTGCTGCACCCGCTGGCGATGAGACCGACGATGGCGGTGGCGGCCAGCGGGGCGATGAGTCGAGCTTTCATGGGATGGACCTTTCCTGGGCTGCTGTCGCAGATTCTGAGGGGTTCGCCGTGGTCGTCCCCGTCGACCTCGGACGTCTGTTGCTCGACCGGCGGTGGCGGACCAGGAGTGCCGCGATGACCGCAAGGCCGAAGATGGTCTGGCTCAGCTGCGGGGCTCCGAAACCGGAGCTCCCGACCGGCGCCAGGAAGGGGATGTCGCCGCTGTACCGCGTGAGGACGAGCGGCAGCATGCTGACGAAGGTCGCGCCGGCCACGGCGCCACCGATCCGCCCGGCGCCGCCGACGACGACCATCACGAGGAACGAGACCGACATCGCGAGGGAGAAGGACTCCGGGACGATCGAGCCGAACGCCAGGGCCAGCAGGACACCGCAGGCGCCGGCGAACATCGAGGAGATCGTGAATGCGACCACCTTCACCCGCGGGACGTCGATGCCCAGAGCACCGGCGGCAGGCTCCGAGTCGCGGACCATCATCATGGCTCGCCCCGACCGGGAGCCCACGATGCGAGCGCCGACCACGACCGCCAGGATCAGCAGGCCCAGGGACAGGTACCAGTTGCGGTGGAGCCCGCCGAAGGCCACGCCTGCGACCTGGAGGCCGACCGGGTCGCTGTCGCTGAAGGAGAATCCCGCCACCGTGAAGGGGTCGACGATCCTGCCGCTGTAGCCGCCCGTGACGCTGGTCAGGTTGAGCAGCAGGTGCTGACCGATGAACACCAGCGCGAGCGATGCCAGACCCAGGTAGATGCCGCGGAGCCTGCTGGCCACGGGACCGAAGAGGGCGCCGGCCAGACCTGCGAGGACGATGCCGGCAGCGAGTCCCACCACCGAAGGTAGGCCGAGCCCGTCGAGGTCGCCCACGATCGGCTCGCGTGGCGCCGTCACGAAGCAGTAGGTGTAGCCGCCGATGGCGACGAAGAACGCGTGCGCCAGGGAGAGCTGCCCCGCCGTGCCGATCAGCATCGTGAGACCGATCGCACCGACCGCGTAGGCCATGGCGAAGAGCCCGATCTGCAGCCAGAAGTCGTCGAGGACGAAGGGCAGCACGAGCATCGCGGCGATGGCGAGACCGATCGCGGGCGCCCCGAGGAGACGCTGTCGAAGTTCAGACACGGACGATGTCCTTTCGTCCCAGCAGGCCGTGCGGACGCACGACGAGGAGCAGGAGCATGGCGACGTAGGGGGCCGTGCTGCCGAAGTCGTCGCCGAGGAACTTCAGTTGATCGCCGTAGCCCGTCACGAACGCATAGATCACGCCGACGACCAGGCCTCCGATGACGGCCCCCGGCAAGGAGTCGAAGCCACCGATGACCCAGGCGGGGATCGCAGCCAGCGCCGTGATGCCGAGGGTCGGGGTGACACCCGGTGAGGGGTAGGAGCTCAGGAAGAGTCCACCGAGGCCCGCAGCCAGCCCGGCCATACCCCACGCGTAGAGCCCGACGCGGTTGAGGGAGATCCCCATCAACGATGCCGTCGGCCCGTCCGCGGCGGCCGCCCGCATGCTGATGCCCCAGTCGGTGTAGCGGAACGCCAGGGCGAGGGCGATCAGCAGGACGAGCACGACACCCGAGCCGATCAAGCGGGCCAGGGGCATGTCGATGCCGCCGATGGTCACGACGTCCGACGCCCACGGGGCGCCGTTGTCAGGGACCGAGGCGCCGATGCGGCGCGTCAGCTCGGTCAGCAGCAGGATGTCGACGCCGATCGTCAGCGTGGCCAGCGCCCCGTCGTCCAGTCCGCGAGCGGGACGCATGACGAGCAGCTCCACGAGCAGGGCGAGCAGGACCGTGGCGCCGAGAGTGACGACCAGTCCGAGCCAGAAGCCGAGGGGCTCATGGATCTCCGTGAGCAGGAAGGCTCCGAACAGCAGGATCGAGCCATGGGCCAGGTTGACGATCCGGGTGGCCTTGAAGACCACCACGAACCCGAGCGCGATGACCGCGTAGATGGTTCCCAGGGACAGCCCGAGGAACAGGAGCTCAAGAAAGCGTTGCATGCTGCGCGTCTCCTCCGAGGTAGGCCTCGATGACCGCAGGGTCCTGGCGGACCGTGTGGGGATCACCCGTGGCGATGACCCGCCCGAAGTCCAGGACGGTGATCTGCTCCGCGAGGTCCATGACGAACGGCATGTCGTGCTCGATCAGGATGATCGTCGGCCGCAGGAGCTCGTGGATCGTGAGGATGGCGTCGCGCATGTCGCTCGACTCGCCGTGGTTCATGCCCGCGACGGGCTCGTCGAGCATCATCAGCGACGGCCGAGCGCATGCGGCCCGCGCCAGCTCGACGCGCTTGCGGTCGCCGTAGGCGAGGGTGTTGACGGGGGTGTCGAGCCGGTCACCGAGACCGAAGGCCTCGGCGATGTCGCGCACCGCGACCTCGTGTTCCTGCCGGCGTGCGCGTCGGCCCAGCAGGTCGCTCCAGATGCCGCCGCGCCAGATGCTGTGACGTCCGACCAGCAGGTTGTCGAGCACCGAGCACTCCTCGGCCAGCGCGAGGTTCTGGAACGTCCGCGTCATGCCGAGCTGAGCGCGCCGATGGGACGGGACGTCCGTCACCGCACGACCGTCCAGCACGACGCTGCCGTGGTCAGGGGTCGCGACACCGCTCAGGACGTTGACGAGCGTGCTCTTGCCGGCCCCGTTGGGACCGATGATGGCGTGGATCGTTCCCGCTCCGACATCGAGGTCGACGTCGGCCAGGGCGGCGACACCGCCGTAGTTCTTCGACACGCCTCGAGCGCTGAGCGAGACGCCGGTGCCCCCATTCACGCCGACGGTCGCGGAGCCTCCGGACCGGTCGCTCGCCCTCGCCGCGTGCTCGACGGGGGGCAGGTAGCGCTCTCGGATCTCGTCGGAGGCGGCCAGCTCGGCAGCGGGTGCCTGCATCGCGACGACGCCGTTCTCCAGGAGGTAGGCCCGGTCCGAGACCGCCAGGCTCATGACCGAGTTCTGCTCGACGAGCAGCACCGCCGCGCCCTGGTCGCGAATCTGTCGGATCAGCTCACCGATCCGCTCAACGAGGCGGGGGGCCAGGCCCAGGGACGGCTCATCCAGCAGGAGCAGCTTCGGGTCCGACATCAGGGCGCGACCCATCGCCAACATCTGCTGCTGCCCTCCGGACAGCAGACCCGCGTGGTCGTTCCGGCGGTCGGCGAGGTCCGGGAAGGTCGCGAACACGCGCTCGAAGGCCGCATCGCGCTGAGCGCCGCGCGGTGTCAGGTAGGCGCCGGCCCGAAGGTTCTCCTCGACGGTGAACTCCTTGAACACCCGGCGCCCCTCGGGGACCTGCGCGATGCCGTCCGCGACGATGCGCTCGGGACTCGTGCCGTGGATGGGTCGGCCGTGCAGGGAGATCGCACCCGTCGACGACCCGCCGTGGCTCCGAAGGGATCCGGAGACGGCGCGCAGCAGGGAGCTCTTGCCCGCACCGTTCGCCCCGAGGACCGTCACGACCTCGCCGGGGGCGACGTCCAGGTCGACCGACCGCACGGCGGTGACGCCGCGACCGTAGGTGACGACCAGGTCGCGCACGGCGAGCAACGAAGCTTCCATCGACGACACCCTTCTTTTTCTTAAGTCTGATTCAAGTGATGGTGATCACATTAGGCGGGCCCTACCCCTCCCGCAAGAGATTTGCCGAACTTTCTTGAGGCAGAATTAAGTGCGACCCCAAGGCCGCCACGTTCGGACCGTGTTTCCAGGGCTGGATCGCGGCAGCCGCGCCAGCCCACGCCGTCGCTCGGCCTAGACTGAGCGCCGAACCCCGCCCAGCGAAGGAACACACGTGCCGTCCAACCGGAAAGCCGTCCCCCGTGCCGAGCGCACCGCCGAGATCCTCGACGCAGCGACGGAGGCGTTCCTGGCCAAGGGGTACGACGGCACCACGATCAGCAACGTGGCGACCGCGGCGTCGATGACTCCGGCGAACGTCTACTGGTACTTCCCCTCGAAGGATCACCTGTTCGCCGCCGTGATGGACGGGATCCTCGACCGTGAGCTCGTCCAGCTCGAGGAGACGCAGCCTGACGGCGATGCACGGGCACGACTGGTCCAGGGCATGGCCGACATGCGCGTGACCCGCTACCTGCACGCGGCGATGCACGAACGCCTGGACAAGTCACCCGAGGTCCACGCCGCGCACGAGCGTTTCATGACGTGGCTGACGGGCCTCGTCCGCGAGACCGTCAGAGGCTACGGATTCTCGGAGGAGGACCAGGAGCGGGTCGTCGAGGTCGCGACCTTCCTGTTCGAGGGCTTCAACGTCCTCCTCCCCCTCCCTCGACCTGGGCACGAGATGATGGACTTCCTCCTCACCCGACTCGTGGGCAGCAACACCTGAGGCAGGTGCGCCTGACTCAGCCCCGGTCCTGGCCGACCCGCCGCGACGTCGAGGTCACGCGAAGGCGTTCTCGCCCGTAAGGGCCCGTCCGACCGTGAGCTGGTGGACCTCGACCGTGCCCTCGTAGGTCAGGACCGACTCCAGGTTGTTGGCGTGGCGCAGCGGCGAGTACTCGGTGGTGATCCCAGAGCCGGCCAGGATCGTCCGGCAGGTCCGGGCGATCTGCAGCGCCTCACGCACGTTGTTGAGCTTGCCGACACTCACCATCGTCGGCGTCAGCGTGCCGGCGTCCTTGGCGCGGGACAGGTGCAGTGCGAGCAGCTGGGCCTTGCCGAGCTCCACGGCCATGTCGGCGAGCTTGGCCTGCGTGAGCTGGAAGGCACCGATCGGCCGACCGAACTGGTGCCGTGACATCGCGTAGGACGTGGCGGCGTCGAGACAGTCGCGTGCCGCGCCGACGACCCCGCAGACGATGCCGAACCGGGCCTCGTTCAGCGAGCCGAGCGGGCCGGACAGTCCTCTCGCCCCGGGGAGCACGGCCTCGGCCGGCAGCCGGACGTCGTCCAGGACGAGCTCGGCCGTGACCGATGCCCGCATCGAGAGCTTGCGCGGAATCGACGCCGCACTGAAGCCGGGTGTCCCCGTGGGCACGATGAAGCCCCGGACCCCGTCGTCGGACTGCGCCCAGACGATCGCGACGTCCGCGATGCTGCCGTTCGTGATCCACATCTTGGTGCCCCGCAGGATCCAGTCCGAGCCGTCGCGCCGCGCGAACGTCCGCATCCCGGCCGGGTCGCTGCCATGATCGGGCTCGGTCAGGCCGAAGCAACCGATGAGCTCGCCTGCGGCCATGCGGGGCAGCCAGTGGCTCTTCTGCTCCTCGGACCCGTACCGGTAGATGCTGGCCATCGCGAGCGAGCCCTGCACCGAGACGAAGCTGCGCAGCCCGCTGTCGACGGCCTCGATCTCGGCGCATGCCAGCCCATAGCTCGTGGCGCTCGTGCCCGGGCACTCGTAGCCGTCGAGGTGCATGCCGAGAAGCCCCATCTGTCCGAGCTGACGAGCCAGCTCGACGGGGAAGACCCCGCGCTCGAACCAGTCGGCCACATACGGCCGGAGGTGGTCGTCCGCGAACTGACGGGTCGTGTCGCGAATGGCTCGTTCCTCCGCGTCCAGCAGGTGGTCGACCCCGAGCAGGTCTCCGGGCGCGACGACGCGACGCGTGTCAGTGAGCATGACCGTCCGCCTTCGACGCGGATTCAGCGACCGTGTTCTCGAGGCGCCCGATGCCCTCGATCTCGATCCGGACCACGTCACCGGCCCGCAGGTAGAGGCCCTGTCGGCCACCGATGCCGCCGGGGGTGCCGGTCATGATGACGTCGCCCGGGAGCAACGTGGTCTGGTGCGAGAGGTAGGAGACGATCTCGGCGACGGGGTGCACGAGCTGCGACGTGCGGTCCTCCTGCCGCAGGTCGCCGTTGACCCAGGTCCGCAGGGCCAGGTCCTGAGGGTCGTCGAGACCGTCCAGCGTCGCGATCCACGGCCCCAGCGGAGTGAAGGTGTCGAAGCTCTTCGCAGTCGAGGTGTCCGCGGGACGGCCCTCGATCGCACCACGCTGCACATCACGCGCACTGACGTCGTTGCCGATCGTGTATCCGGCGACGTGCTCCAGGGCGTGAACGGCCTCGACGGCCGTGGCCCGGCGCCCGATCACGACCGCGAGCTCCCCCTCGTAGTCGACCATCGCGGGAGCGACGGGGGGCAGCACGATGTCGTCGCCGGGACCGACCACCGACGAGGGTGCCTTCAGGAAGATCACCGGGGCGGCGTCGGTCGAGGTGAATCCGGTCTCCTCGCGGTGGTCGCGGTAGGCGTACCCGACACCCCAGATCTTGGACGGCCGACGGATCGGGGCGTGGAGCGTGACGCTGTCCAGCGACACGGACTCCCGGACGGGCGAGCCCGCAAGCACCGGCAGGTCCTCACCCGCGGCGAGCGCCGTGTCCAGGTCGGGGTGCGGGGTGTCGAGCAGATCGATCTGATCGCCCTCCACCCGGCCGATGCCGCGGGACGTGGATGCCAATAGAGCCACGGGGTGTCCTCTCGCAGGACTGGGAAGCGATCCACCAGTCTCTTAATGTCGATTTAAGTAACGTCGACAATGTAGACCTGCGTCGCGACCCCTTGCAAGGGATTCGGCACCCCGGATGTGGGCCGGGTCACTCCCGACGTTCTGGCAGGACGCTCTCCCATACCCGCCCGAGATGATCGAGCAGCAGGTCAGCGTCCTCGGCGGCCGACCCGAGCGACCGCCAGGCGACGTGCCCGTCGGGCCGCACGAGCACCGCCCCCTGCGGACCCACGCCGAGCAGGGCGACCGCCTGGTCCCGGGACTCCCCGGCCGTGGGCCCGACGACCTGCACCGCGACACCGTGGTCCGACCTCGCCAGCTCTGCCGACCATGCGTCGGGTTCCGGGCTCACGAGCGTCAGGGCATCGAGCGGCAGGTCGGCGTGCACCCCGACGTCTCCGGCCGCGGACTCCACGAGCACGTGCGGGACCCGCGACCCGGGCTCGGTCGTCGGGGCGTAGCGCGTGACGTCGGCCAGCGGCGTCACCGGGTCGGCGTGGTCGACCAAGGAGCTGCGGTACTGGTAGCCGAGCTCCAGGCCCGTCGAGACGAAGTGCTCCAGCTGCTCCGGGATCGTCGAGGCCAGGTGCTGCCGTGCGCGGTCGCCCCGAGGGCCTGGCGCTGTGAGGACCGCCGTGCGCCCCATCTGATGTGCCGTCAGCCGCTCGACGAGCGGGACGGCCACCCGGTCGGGCAGCCACGACAACGGTGGCTTCTGCAGACCGAGGGTTGCCTGCTGCAGCGACCGGTTGGTCACGCCGATCTTCGACGTGACGCGATCGAGCAGGAAGTGGTTGGCGACGCTCTGCTCCGCGAAGGTCTGCACGACCGGGCGCCGCTCGGCCTCGTACGTCTCGAGCAGGTCGGTCGAAGCGCCGCGGAGCACGGCGGCCAGCTTCCACGCGAGGTTGTGGGCGTCCTGGACACCGCTGTTGAGACCGAACCCCCCGGTGTGCGGGAACCGGTGAGCCGCGTCCCCCGCGAGCAGCACCGGACCGGACCGGAAGCGACGCGCCAGCTCCGAACGCATCATCCAGGTGCCGGTCGACCGGACCTCCGTCGCGACGTCCTCGCCCAGGACCCGTGGCAGCAGTCGCCGCCAGTACGCGTCCGGGTCACGCGGCATCTCCTGACCAGGATGGACGAACGCCCCCATCAGCACGTAGTGGTCGTCGGCGTGCGAGATCAGCACGCCGCAGAAGTCGGGCTGGTAGATCCACGACAGCATCGGCACCGGGCCCGGGCCCGTGAAGCGATCGGTCGACCGGAAGAAGACGCTGCCCATGTTCGCCAGGACGCTGCCCTCCATCGGCACACCGACCAGGTCGCGGACCGTGCTGTTGGCGCCGTCCGCGCCGACGACGTAGGACGTCCGAAGCTCTTCCGCACGGCCCTCGGCATCGACCGTCTCGACCACGCATCCACCGTCGGGCCCCAGCTCGACGCGCCGCAAGGTCGTGGCCCGGCGCAGGTCGACGAGCTCCTCACGTTCCAGCGCCTCCCACAACAACGGCATCAGCAGGTGCTGGCCCACGTGCGAGATCAGGTGCTCGCTGTGCGACTGCACCTCGCGCAGACGGTCCGGCTCGCTCAGCAGGTCGATCTCCCCGAGCGGCTCGGCCGCGAAGGTCGATCGCCACTGGATCCGGCTGACCGTCTCGATCGGCGGCACCTGCGCACTGATCTCGCGACACAGCCGGGGCGACGCCTGGTGCCAGATCTCGAAGGACCTGGCGCTGAGCACGTGCGCGGCGGGGTGCAGCAGCGGCGTGGAGCGCCGTTCGAGCACGACCGACCTGAGGCCGAGTCGGGCCAGGAGCAGAGCCGTGGTGGCTCCCGTGGCCCCGGCTCCGACCACGACGACGGGCGCGTCGGTCAGAGCGTCTTCCACGTGATGGCCTTCTTGTTGGCCCGGGGCACGGTACCCGGCCGCGTGCCCGCCCCCTGCGCCAGAAGCTCGCGCTCGGGGACTCCCGCTCGCAGCTGCTCGAGGAGGTGGTCCGGGTCCACGTCGATGCCGATGGGATTGGCCTCGAAGTCGGCGCTGGCGAAGAACTCCGCAGTCTCCTCCGGCGTCGCGTAGTTCTCGACCTGGAACTCCAGGCGGATGCCGTCGGGGTCCTCGTAGTACAACGAGGTCGTCGGCCCGTGGTTGATCGACCAGACGGGGCGGATCCCGGCGTGCTTCAGCCGCTCGTAGGTCTGCAGGAGGTCCGCGAGACGACCGAACGTGAGGGCCAGGTGGTCGACGCCGTAGATCTTGCGGCGCAGCCGCGCCAGGGGGAAGAGGAACCGCAGGGCGCCGGGCAGCTTGACGAGCGCCAGCCGGTGGCTCTCCTCGTCCCAGGTCAGGAAGGCGATCTGCTGGTCCTCGTGCACGACCTTGGCGCCGAACACCGTGCCGTACCACTCGATCATCTGTCGCGGGCGGGCCGTCTTGACGACCCAGTGGGCCAGGACGTCGGGGACGATGACGCGATCCGAAGGTGCGTGGTCATTGCTCATGGGGTGGCCTCCAGCTGGGGTGCGGTGATGAGGGTGTCCTGTCGTCCGAGATCGACCGATCCGTCGGGGGTGCGGATCGAGGCCGTCACGCGATCACCCGGCTGCAGGTACGGCTTGTCGAGCTGACGCTTCACGAACGCGGCCCAGAGCTTGCGTTCGGGCAGGATCGCGGTCGCGAGTCGTCGCACGATCGCCGGCGGCGAGGTCGCGACGCAACCGTGCGGAGTTCCGGTCAGCAGCAGGTCCCCCGGCGACAGGTTGCAGAAGTCGCTCAGCTCGGTCAGCGACTCTGCGGGACCGAACAGCATGTTGGCGGTGCTGTCGGACTGCCGCAGCTCGCCGTTGACCTCCAGTCGCAGGTCCAGCCGGTCGAGGACGTCGAGCTCGTCGCGCTCGGGCACGACGATGTAGGGACCGGTCGGGCAGAAGCCCCGGTAGCTCTTGCCCTTGAGGAACTGCCCCTGCGGCAGCTGCACGTCGCGGGCGGAAAGGTCGTTGGCGATCGTGATGCCGAAGACGAAGTCGGCGAGGTTGTCCCGCGTCACGACGACCGGTTCGGTGATCTCACGGCGCAGGACCAGCGCGAGCTCGATCTCGAAGTCGAGCAGTCGGACGTGGGCCGGTCGCACGACAGGGTCGGACGGACCCGTGACGGAGGCGTCGGTCTTGTCGAAGAACAGGTTGAACTCGCGATCGTCGGGGTCCATGCCCGACTCGATCGCGTGCTGGCGGTAGTTGGCGCCGAGACACATGACCCTGGCCGGAGTCGTGATCGGGGCGAGCCAGGCGAGCTCACCCGCGTGGGCCTCGCCGGGTCGCTGCGCCGCGTCGCGCCAGTCGGCCTCGCCGTCGCGGATCAGGTCGCCGGTCGTCGGGTACGGGTTCGACAGTGGCGAGACCGTGTCGTCCGCGCCGACGACGGCCCACCACGGTCCGCGCTCCTCGTCGGCGTAGCGGCCGAGCCGGATCATCGTCGACCCCGACGAGCAGCAGGGGCGGTCACGGACAGGTCTCCCGGAGTGCTCATCCGTCCAGTCTCACGACCGCGAGCGGACCCGTCATCGGTCCCGAGTCCAAGACCTTGACCCCCTCGTCGGACCGAAACCTCATGGCCCGATTCGTGCCATGGTTCGGCCCATGACTCGAGCTCTCATCACCGGCGCGACGGCCGGCATCGGTCACGGATTCGCCGACGAGCTGGCCCGCCGGGGCCACGACCTCGTCCTCGCCGCCCGTGACGCCGAGCGCCTGGCCGCCGTGTCGAGCGACCTCCGAGCGCGGCACGGGGTCGGCGTCGAGACCGTCGTCGCGGACCTGTCGGTCCGTGACGGCATGCAGACCGTGGCCGACTGCCTCACGAGCACCGAGCAGCCCGTCGACCTGCTCGTCAACAACGCCGGCTCGTCACTCGCCGCGTGGTTCGGCACGACCGACATCGCCGACGAGGAGCGCCAGCTCGATCTCCTCGTGCGGGCACCGATGGTGCTGATGGATGCCGCGCTGAAGACCATGGCCGAGCGGCGGAGCGGCGCGATCATCAACGTCGCGAGCCTCGCGGCCTTCACCCCCCGAGGCACGTACTCCGCCTCGAAGGCGTACATGGTCAACCTGTCGCAGTGGGCGGACCTGCAGTACTCGCCCGGCGGCGTCCGCGTCATGGCCCTGTGTCCGGGCTTCGTCCGCACCGAGTTCCACGAGCGGGGCCAGATGGACATGAGCGGCATCAAGCCGTGGATGTGGCTCACCGTCGAGTCGGTCGTGCACGACGCGCTCGCCGACCTCGAGCGCGGGCGAGCCGTGTCGATCCCCGCGCGTCGCTACAAGATCCTGGCGGCCTTCGCTCGCCACGCACCGGCTCCGATCGTGGCCCGCCAGGCCCGGCGCGGGCGCGAGTAGGTCCCCAGCCCAGGACGCTCACCCCAGGACCCGGGGACCGAGCTCCTCGGCCAGCATCAGCGCGACCTGGAGCTGCGGCCGACGCTCCTCGATCGGAGCACCTCGCAGCTCCTCGGCCCGCCGCACGCGGTACGCGACGGTGCTGCGCGCGACGTGCAACGCCTCCGCGGACCGGTTGAGGCTCCGCTCCTCGCCGAGGTAGCGGGTCAGCGTCTCGCGCAGCTCGGTCGCCGCGTCGTCGAGCGAGGCGAGGCCGCCGAGCTCCCGCTGCACCATCGCGCGTGCGGACGGCAGGTCGCGCGCTGCGATGCAGACCAGCTCCAGGTCGGCGTAACGGAAGAGCCGGACGTCCCGCACCGAGAGCTCGGCGACCTTGACCGCCTCCGCCGCCTGGTGGTGCCCGGTGCGAAATCCGTCGTGTGCCCGTCCGACGACGCCCAGCGCACACCGCGCTCCCTCCGGGACGTCGGCCTCCGTCACCTCGAAGTCGCCGTCGCTCGTGCGCGAGCCCCACGCCCACACCTGACGTCGCCCCACCGGCACCACCAGCGTTCCCGTGGCGCCGGCACGCCGCAGCAGGGATCGAGCACCCGACTCCAGCAGCGTGGCGCTGACCTCCGACGAGACGTCGGCCCACAGCACGACGGCGAGGTGGTGCGCCTCCAGGTCGTAGCCGAGCACGGACCGGGCGTCTCCAGCCGTGACTCCCGGGCTGGTCGGGTCCAGGATCTCCTGCACGAGCTCTCGGCGGACCGCCGACGACGTCGCTGACCATGCCACGTGGGCCTCCGCGAACTCCTGCGTCATGACGTCGAGCAGGAAGCCCGTGAGCTCGAGGAGCACGTCGGCGACCCGGCGACTCTCGTCGAACCGCAGCTCGGGCGGGACCAGCCGCGCACACTCGTCCATCATCGCCCGGATCCCGACCGCATGGGCCGTGTGGATGCTGCGCAGCATGTGCTCGATCCCGATGCCGCGGCTGACCAGCTCCGACGGACCCAGCAGGACCTCGGGCACCTCGAGGTCCTGGAGGCCACCGCTCGTGTGGAGCTCGAGCAGGGAGCCGAGCACGACCGCGACGCTGCCGCGGTGCAGCTCGAGCTCGACGTCGGGCACGGCGAGCTCGGGGACCGAGGCGAGCATCGCCGCGGTCATCGCACCTGCCAGCTCGAGACCCCAGTCGACGGGGCCAGCTCCCAGGACGCGGAGCGCAGCCTCGACGCGAGGACCGGGATCGGCAGCTCCGGCCGGAGCGAGCCCTGTCGGGCGAAGGCTCAGCACCCAGGAGCCCGAGGCGTCACCAGCCACGTCGCTCGTGCGGGCTTCGTCCGTCGTCATCCGGGCCCCACCTCCTCGTGGCGTCGATCGCGGACACCGGCTCGCGAACACGAAACCACAGGACCGAGCCCCTGGTCGCGATCACCCGGCGAAACGGTCACGCTCCGCCAGGCTCCCCGGCGACCGACAGGTCGCGCAGCGCGGCGCGCAGGCGCGGCACGGAACGGCGGATGCCGAGCGCCACGACGGTGGACGAGCCCCAGGCGAGCAGGCCGGTGCCCGAGCCGGCGTCCTCCAGGACCCGTGGCTCGCCCTCGAGCGGCAGAGGGCCCACGACCTTGATCGCGAGTCCGGCGATCTCGGTCCAGAAGTACGGGTCGACGACCGGGTGGTCGACCGCCTGCCCGAGGATCGAGGTTGCTGCGACCCGGCCCTGGGTCACGGCGTTCGCCCAGAAGGGCCCGCGCACGACAGCGCCGTCGACCCGGACAGCGGCGACGTCCCCGGCTGCGTAGACGTTCGCGAGGCTCGTGTGCGCCTGGCCGTCGATCACGACGCCGCGATCGAGCTCGACGCCGGAGCCGTGGAGCCAGGCGGTCACTGGCTCGTCGCCGACGCAGCTCACGACGACGTCGGCGAGAAGCTCCTCGCCGTCGTCGAGCCGGACGCCACTCACAGGTTCTCCCACCAGCACCGCCCCGGAGCGACGGAACATGATGCCGAGCGCCGTCGCCCGTGCGCACACCGCCGCCGCCAGATGCGTGCCCAGCAGGCGCTGGAGCGGCGGGTCGACGTCCACGACCGTCACGCTCAGGCCGGCCTTCGCCGCCGCCGTGGCCACCTCGAGACCCAGGAACCCGGCACCCACGACGACCGCGGACGACGACGCTGCGAACCGGTCGCGGAGACGACGGGCGTCCTCGACCGTGCGGAGGACCAGCTCGCCGCTCTGACCGGACGCGGCGATCCGTCGGGCACGCGAACCGCTCGCGACCACGAGCGCGTCGAAGGCGTGCGCCCCGCCGTCGGCGGTCAGCAGCGTCCGGTTGGGGTGATCCAGCCCGGACGCCTCGGACCGGACGTGCTCGACGTCGAGCGACGTGTGGTTCATCTGCACCGATCCCTCGGCGCTCACGTCGGCCAGGACGGCCTTCGACAGCGGTGGCCGGTTCGTGCCCTGCTCGGGGTCGACCAGCGTGAGTCGGCCCTCGTAGCCGCGGGAACGGAGCTCGCGAAGCACCGTGGCACCGGCGGTCGAGCCGCCGACGACCACGACGTCGCGCGGGCTCATGCCAGCCGCAGGGCTGCCACCGGGCAGGAGTCGACCGCGCGGCTCCCCGCCGCCTCGTGCTCCGCCGGAAGGTCCGTACCGTCGAAGTGGTGGACCAGGTCGCCCTCGTCGTCGAGGTCGAAGACGTCGGGTGCCTGGTCGGCGCACAGGCCGTGGCCCTCGCACCGGTCGTAGTCGGCGATGATCCGCATGGTCATTGACCCTTTCCGTCGGCCACGAGCCGCAGCGGCAGGCGGTCGAGCTTGTGGATGATGTTGTTGAGGCCCCAGGTCGACTCGCCCGTGAGCTCGATGCGGTCGACACGCCGCACGAGCGAGCGCAGGATCGACTGCGTCTCCAGCCGGGCCAGACCCTGACCCGCGCAGCCGTGGGATCCTTGGCCGAAGCCCAGCTGGGCGGCCGCGTCACGGGAGATGTCGAAGGTGCTCGGCTCGTCCCAGACGCGGTCGTCGCGGTTGGCCGAGGCGTAGAACACGACGACCCGCGAGCCGGCTGGCACGGCGACCCCGCCGATCTCGGTGTCGTGCTCGACGTGACGCGCGAACGCGCGCAGCGGGGACTCCAGCCGGACGACCTCGTTGACGGTGTTCGGGATCAAGGACGGATCCGCCTTGAGGGCCGCCCACTGGTCGGGGTGCTCGGCCAGCAGCATCAGGGCGCTCGCGATCGCGCTGATCGTGGTGTCCAGCGAGGGCGCGAGGTAGTCGATC
>CAYRZN010000005.1:0-2129 GCA_964428825.1 uncultured Aeromicrobium sp. | reverse complement strand
GGCGCTCGCGATCGCGCTGATCGTGGTGTCCAGCGAGGGCGCGAGGTAGTCGATCATCAGCGCGGGGCACTCGTCGCGCTGCAGCTCGCCGCTCTCGGCCTTCTCGAGGAGGTCGGCCCCCATCGAGCCGGGCAGCACCGCGCCACGACGCACGACCGACCGGGCGAACCGCATCATCCCGAGGGTCGACGGGGCCGTGCGGAGAGTCTGCCCGTTGACCGGACCGAGCGAGTCGAAGGTCGCGCCCGCCCAGCGCAGCAGGTTCTCGCGGCCCTCCTGCGGCCAGCCGATGAGGTCCGGGACGAACGAGGTCGGCAGCGCCTCGGCGATGTCACTGACCCCGTCGACGTGCTGCTTCTCCACGGCGGCGGCCACGACGGCGTCGGCACGCTGCTCGACCTCGTCGCGCATCGATCGCAAGGCCTTCGGGGTCAGACGGGACGCCAGGATCTTGCGGCGACGGTCGTGCTCCTCGCCATCGCTGTTCAGGGTCGTGCCCCGCCCGAGCCGGTTGGCCACCGGGTTCAGCGCCACCCCGCGGCCGGACACGAACGTCGTGTCGTCCAGCAGCACCTGCTTGCACTCCTCGTAGCGCGTCACCGCGAGCACGCGCTGCTTGGCCAGGCGCACCACCGGGCCCAGCGCGCGCATGCGGTCGTAGTGCGGGTACGGGTCGAGGACCGCGTCGCGGGAGTACACGTCCGGGCGGTAGGTCGGGATCGTGCTGCTCATGCGGACACCTCGGCGGACGTGGAAGTGATCAGGGAGACGAGCTGGGCGACCAGGGCCGAGACCTCGCGACCGGATGCCAGAGTCGTCCGGTCTGGCCGCACCACCGCCGCCGTCGCGCGGCCCTCGCGCAACCAGGAAGCCAGGTCGGGCCGGGACGCCACGTCGACGACGGCGCAGCCGCGCACCTCGAGCTCGCGACGGTCGGTCGGCGACGGGGCCGCCGCGGTCACCAGCGCCCACCCCGGACCGATCAGGTCGTCGACGACGCGCTGCCCACCGACGACGTTGGGGCAGAGCCGACCGGCCAGGCGGTCGCCTCGACTCGACACGACGAGGGACGAGCCGACCAGCGGCGGCGTGGCGCTGTCGATGAACCGCCGACGCACGACCGGTGCCCGGTTCAGCACCGGCACGATCGCCGTGCGCAGCGTGTCGCCGGCGCGACCACCGCGGGTCATGATCGTCCCCAGGAGTCGGGCCGTGTCGATCATCGACCGCGCGTGGCGCGAGCGTTCGGGCTCGTACGTGTCGAGCACGTCGGCCGACAGCGACCCGGCAAGGAACCCCGCGACCTTCCACCCGAGGTTGCTCGCGTCGCGGATGCCCGCCCCCATGCCCTGTCCGATGAAGGGCGGCGTGAGGTGGGCGGCATCGCCCAGCAGGAAGATGCGACCCGAGCGCCAGCGGTCGGCGATCGCGGCGCGGAACGTGTACTCGGCCGACCGGATGACCTCCAGCGACGACACGTCGACGCCGGCGGTCCACGGCGCGATGAGGGGCGCGAGAGCCGTGATCGTGCCGAAGTCGGCAGCTGTCTCGTGCTCGAGGAGCTGGAACTCCCAGCGGTACCGCTCCGGTCCGATCCGCATGTAGGTGGCGGCCCGGGTGCTGTCGCACACCTGGTGCACGCCCTCCCACTGCCGCAGGTCGGCGCGAGTCCGGATGTCGACGACGAGCCACCGCTGCTCGAACCCGAGGTCCAGCATGGGCGCGCCGATCGACCGCCGCACGAGGCTGTTCGCGCCGTCGCAGCCCAGCAGGACCTCGGCGTCGAGCGCCTGCTCCTCACCGGAGTCGGTCGCGCGTGCGTGCACCCGAACCCGGCCCCGATCGAGCTGCTCGATCGCGGTGACCTCGCGACCGCCGAGGAGCGTGACCTCCGGGGTCTCGGCCAGCCGGTCGCGCAGGAGGCTCTCGAGATCGGGCTGGTCGAACATGCTCGCGCGGGTGAAGCCCGTCGTCGGAGAGACCCCGTCACGCGGGAACTCCCCCAGCACCCGGAGCCCGGGGTCGACCAGACGCAGACCCCCTCCCGGACGCGAGATCGCGGCGAAACGCTCGGCGACGCCGAGCCGGTCGAGGACGCGGAGCACCTCGTCGTCGAGGTGGACCGCTCG
>CAYRZN010000004.1:0-38249 GCA_964428825.1 uncultured Aeromicrobium sp. | reverse complement strand
GGCTCGGACTCGATCACCGGACAGGTCTCGGCAAGAGCGGCCGAGACGGCTACGGCCTGTTCGGAGGTGAATCTTCGGGGGAGACGGGCAATCCACTCCACCAGATCGCCGGCACCGAGAAGCTTCACCGCACGGGCTGAGGCGTCGATCGAGCGATGGGAGAACGCCCACACGACCCCGATGGCTGCCGACGTCAGACCGAAGTGCTCGAGGCTCTCGGCCAGCGCATCGATCAAGCGGTCGACGTTGTCGAGATCGTCGTCACAGGACTCCTGGCCGCGGTAGACCCGGCCGTCATGAACCCGCACCTCGGACCACGACTTCGCGTCCACGACGAGGAGACCTCCCGGCCCGATCAGGAGAAAGTCCAGGTTGGCGCGCCGGGAGTTCGGCCACAGTCGGTCCTCCAGGACATGCCATCCGAGCTCGCTGAGCGCCCGCAGGGCAGGTGCCAGTCCAGCTTCAGACGAAGCCGCTGCCAGGTAGTTCCGCGACTTGGCCCTCATGGACTCGGCCAGGTCGAAGAGGGCATCGGCTTCCTCCGAAAGCCGGCTGCCCTCCCGGAGCGCTGAGTCTCCTGCTGCCATGACGGGTCTCCCTCCCGTTGGCACGTTTCTAGCATCAGACTGGGGCAGCTGTCCCGATCTTGGAACGACCGGTCGAGATGACGCGCTGCGCCTGCATCGGTTTCGTCGCACGATGGAGGCATGGTTCGCACGACACCGTCCGACATCACCGACCTCGCCGACGACGAGATCTTCGTCTTCGGCAACAACGCCACCGGCGAGCACGGCGCGGGCGCCGCCAAGGTCGCCCATGAGCGGTTCGGGGCCGAGTGGGGCGTGGGGGAGGGACTCACGGGCCGCACCTACGCCCTGCCGACGATGGAGGGCGAGGCGTCCTTCCGTGCCGCAGTGACGCACTTCCTCGACATCGCCGCGGCTCTGCCGCAGCTGACCTTCCTCCTGACGAAGGTGGGGTGTGGCATCGCCGGGTACGACGAGGATCGGGTCAAGCGCTGGTTCGCCGACGCCCCGGAGAACGTCGTCCGCCCGCCCGGATGGTGACAAAGTCGGTTGCGCACAACTGAGTTGTGCGCAATACTGTCTGCATGACCACGGCCCGCCTCGACGACCAGCTCTGCTTCGCGTTGTACGCGGCGTCGCGCCGGCTCACCACGGCCTACCGCGGCACGCTCACCGAGCTCGGCCTGACCTATCCGCAGTACCTCGCGCTGATGGTGCTGTGGGAGAGCGACGGCATCACCGTCTCCGAGCTGGGGGAGCGCCTCAACCTCGACTCCGGCACGCTCTCGCCGCTGCTCAAGCGACTCGATCTGCAGGGCCTGGTCGAGCGCCGGGCGTCCACCGAGGACGAGCGTCGGGTCCACGTGCACCTGACGACGTCAGGACGTGACATGAGTGCCCAGGTCGGACGCCTCCAGCAGTGTGTCGCCGACGCGATCGACCTCGACGCCGACGAGTTCCTCGCGCTGCGGGCGCTGGCGCGTCGCGTGGCCAACCTCGATCCGGTCCAGGCCTGACCCGGACCTGCACGACCCCATCCCACACCCACCTCAGGAGATCACCATGGACGCTCTTTACACCGCAGAAGCCCTCGCCACCGGTAGCGGCCGCGACGGCCACGTCCGCACGAGCGATGGCCTGCTCGACCTCGACCTCGCAGTGCCCAAGGACATGGGTGGCGCGGGTGGCGCGGCCAACCCCGAGCTGCTGTTCGCCGCCGGCTACTCCGCCTGCTTCCACGGCGCCCTGCAGGCCGTGGCGCGCGCCGAGAAGGCCCAGCTCGGCGATTCGTCGGTCGGCGCGAAGGTCTCGATCGGCCCGAACGGCGAGGGCGGCTTCCTGCTCGCCGTGAAGCTCGAGGTCGTCATCCCGGACCTGCCGCACGACGAGGCGCAGGCGCTGGCCGACAAGGCCCACCAGGTGTGCCCGTACTCCAACGCCACGCGCGGCAACATCGAGGTCGAGGTCACCGTCGTCGACGACTGAGCTCCTCTGTCCACAGCCCCGACTCCCTGCGGAGTCGGGGCTGTGTCGTGTGTCGGTGCCTTCTCCTAGCGTTCGGGACCACCTGGCACCCGACCGAGAGGATCCCCATGATCGACGCAGGCGAGCTCGACGACGGGCAGCACGCCGACTCCACGCACCGCCTCGCACCCCTGGTCGTCGTCGAGCGCTTCTTCGCGATCGAGGCGGCCCGCGTCACGCCTCGCACCGTGCGCACGTACGCGGAGGTCGTGGCCCGTCTCGACGCGTACCTCGACACGGTCGACGCCACGCCCTGGATCGGGCCGCACTACGCCGCGCTCCTGCAGGCCGAGCGGCAGTTCGCCCCTCGGGGCGCACTGCTGCGCCTCTTCGGGCTCGAGGGGCTGGTGTTCTGCCTCCCGGGGTTCCTGAGTCCGGAGTGGCTCTCGCCGGTCCCGTCGGAGCGCCGGGCCCAGATCGCGTTGACCGGCCGGTTGCTCGAGCACCTGCGGCGCCGCGGGCTCATCGACTTCCGGGAGATCGCCTGCGCGTTCTACGAGGCACGCCAGGCCGTGCACGACGCGCGCGACGTCGCCTGAGCTCGACCGGTCAGGCTCGGGTCGCGTCGACGCTGTAGCGCCCGGGGCCGGCCAGCGCGAACAGGAACGAGGCCGCCGCCAGCACCAGCACGAACTCGGCACCTCCGTCGGCCACCAGGAAGGCATCGCGGTGGGCGAAGTAGGCCGCCCCCAGCATCGAGAGTCCCAGCAGAGCACCGACGACAGGGGTGAGGACGCCGAGCACCAGCAGCGCGCCGCCACCGACTTCGAGTCCCGCCTGGAGGATCGCGGCCACGTCCGGCAACGGCACCCCCATGGCGTCGAACCCGGCCTGCGTGCCGGAGATGCCGTCGGACCACTTCTGCCAGCCGTGCACCACGAACACGACTCCGACGACCACGCGGCCGACCAGCAGGCCCAGGTCGGCGCCTCCGCGTGGTGGTGTGGTCAGCTTCCGCACGATGGTGGACATGGCACCCCTCCGTATCCGGGCGCGCGTCTCGCGCCTCAGGATCAGGTACGAGCGGGCGCCGATCAGAGTTCCATCGGGCGGCGGAGGGTGAGGTTCGTCTCGGTCAGGCGGCCGCCACCGCGCTGTGCTCGGCCAGCGCCCGCGCCAGGGCGCGGAGCACGTCGAGGTTGAACCCCATGCCGAGATGAGCCGCGTCGACGCGGACGTTGTGGGCCAGTGGGCCCTCGTCCTCCTCCCGCACCCGGCACGCCGGCCCCGACACCACCCCGTCGATCGGCGACCAGATGGCGGTCATCGGCATCGTCAGGGGCTGGGCATGACGTTCCGCGCCCTCGGGGGTCAGGTCGTCGGCGGCCGCCGGGTTGAGGAGGCGGAACCAGCGCACGATCCACTCGGTGCCCTCGCGTCCGCGGATCGGCGTGCCCATCGTCACCACGTCGCGCACGTGCTCGGGATGGCGACGCGCTGCCTCGCGCGCGTAGACGCCGCCGAGGCTCCAGCCCACCACGGTGATCGGACCATCGGCCGCCAGCGCTGCGATGTGGGCCTCGAGCCGCAACTCGTCGTCGGTCGTGATGCCTAGGTTCCAGCCGAGGTTCCACCCCGAGGTGCGGTACCCGAGGTCCTCCAGGAAGTGCCGCATCGGCAGCGTCGTGTGGTCGGTGGCGGTGAAGCCCGGGAGCACCAGCACCATGTGGCCGTCGCCGCGGGGCGACTCCCGCGCCGCGTCGCCGAGCCCGGCGGCCAGCTTCGCGAAGGTGGCCGGCATGCCCGCGAGCTCCCAGAGGAGCCCCAGGGGACCCGGACGCACGGACGACAACAGGCTCATGGGCACCTCAATCTGATCGACAACCCCCGTGAGTCTAGGCCGTACGGCGTGCGGATGACCCGCGATCAGGGGATGATCGGCTCAGTTCAAGGGAGGGAGACCCGATGAGCGAGACCATGAACGCCGGAAAGCGACGGGCAGCAGTGCCGGTGGACTCCGGTGAGGCGTCCGGCGGACGACACCGGCTCGGTCCGACACCGCCAGCACCGCCGAGCGGGTCCGCGGCGCCGGCTGACGTGCAGGACGAGACCGGCAAGGCGCGGTCACGCTGGTTCCGCCGCGGCTGAGTCGCGCCGGTCCACGATGGACCGCCCGGAGGGAGTCATGGCGACTCCCGCGGGCGGCACGACCAACGTAGCCAGACCTCAGCCAGGTGGCGAGAGTCTGCCCGCATCGCGGACGGGCCCGCTCAGTCGCCGACGGGGCGCAGACGCACGAGGCGCTCGAGATCGGCGTCGCTGAGCTCGGTGAGCGCCCCTTCGCCGGCGTTGACAACGGCATCGGCGAGGGCGCGCTTGCTCGTGATGAGCTCGGCGATGGACTCCTCGATCGTGCCCTCGGTGACGATGCGGTGCACGTGCACGGCGCGGGTCTGACCGATGCGGTGGGCCCGGTCGGTGGCCTGGTCCTCGACGGCGGGGTTCCACCACCGGTCGAAGTGCACGACGTGGTCGGCCCGCGTGAGGTTGAGGCCGGTGCCGGCCGCCTTGAGCGACAGCACGAAGACGTCGAACGCGCCCTCCTGGAACTCCTGCACCATGCGCTCACGCTGGCGGATGCCGGTGCCGCCGTGCAGGAAGCGGTGCGCGACGCCGCGATCGGCCAGGTGGCGGGTGAGGAGGTGGCCCATCTGCGTGTACTGCGTGAACACGAGGATCGTGCCGCCCTCGTCGAGGATCTCGGAGGTCACCTCGTCGAAGACCTTGAGCTTGCCCGAGCGTCCGTCGAGCTTGCCGTCGGACTGGCGCAGGAAGTGGGCCGGATGGTTGCAGATCTGCTTGAGCCTGGTGAGCATCGTGACGACGAGCTGACGACGCTTCATGCCCTCGGCCTGCTCGATCTCGGCCATCGTGTCGCGCACCGTGGCCTCGTAGAGCCCGACCTGCTCGCGGGTGAGGTTGGCGCGGTAGTCGGTCTCGATCTTCGGCGGCAGCTCCGGCGCGATGCCCGGGTCGGTCTTGCGACGACGCAGCACGAACGGCTGGACCAGCTCCGCCAGCTCGCCAGCGCGCTGCGGCTCGCGTCCGGACTCGATGGGACGCGACCACGTGGTGCGGAACTCCTCGACCGAGCCGAGCAGTCCCGGCGTGGTCCAGTCGAGGATCGACCACAGCTCGCCGAGGTGGTTCTCGACAGGGGTGCCGGTCAGCGCCAGGCGCGCCAGGCCGTCGATGCTGCGGAGCACCCGCGCCGCCTTGGTGCGGGGGTTCTTGACGTTCTGCGCCTCGTCGGCGACGACCAGGTCCCAGCCGATCTCGCCCAGGTCGGCGGCCGAGCTGACCATCGTGGCGTAGGTCGTGATGACGAAGCCGCCGGTGACCGTGTCGAGCGAGCGCCGCGGTCCGTGGAATCGGTGGACGTCGGCGCCGGGTGCGAAGCGTTTGACCTCACGCTCCCAGTTGCCGATGACGGAGGCCGGGCACACCACGAGCGTCGGGCCGTGGGGGAGTCCGAGGTCGGCGGCCTGCTCGGCGCGGTGCAGCTGCAGAGCGATGAGCATGACCGTCTTGCCCAGGCCCATGTCGTCGGCGAGGCACCCGCCGAGGCCGAGCTCGGTGAGCTGGCTCATCCAGCGCAGGCCGTCGAGCTGGTAGTCGCGCAGGGTGCCCGCGAGCGTGTCGGGCTGCTGCGTCGCGACGGTGCTCGGGTCGAGCGACGAGAGTCGTCGACGCACGTCGTCGAGCCAGCCGATCGTCTCGACCTCGGTGCGTCGTCCCTCCACGAACATCTCGCCGGTGACGACGGCCCGCAGCGCCTCGCCGGCCCGGATCTCGGTGGACCCGCCGTGCAGGGCGCGCTGGAGCTTGGCGCGGTCGACCATGACCCAGGTGTCGCGAAGGCGCACGACCGACCGGTGGTCGAGGGCGAGCTGCTCGACCTCAGCCTGGCTGAGCACCTGGTTGCCCACCGCGACCTGCCAGTCGAACCGGAACAGCTGGTGGTGGGTGAAGGCGGCTGGGCGGTCGTGCCGCGGCGACTCGTCGGCGCGCAGCACGGCCTTGGTGTCGAGCTGGCGCACCAGCGACTCGGGCCATCGCACCTCGATGCGGTTGGCCAGGAGCGTGGCCGTGAGGCGGGTGTTGCCGAGCTCGGCCAGGGCGTCGGCGCTGACCGTGACGCCGCCGCGGGAGTGCGGTTCGGCGAGACGGGTCGCGGGCTCCCACCAGCGGGCCACGCGCTCGAGCATGTCGCGCGTGGGTTCGCGCGCGTCGACCACGATCGGTCGTTCCGGTCCGCTCGTGAGCTCCGAGGCGTCGAACGGCGACGACACCTGGGCGCGGGGGATGACGCGCAGGCGCACCACGGCGGCCTCGGTGTCGCTGGGCTCCTCCAGGAAGGAGACCTCGAACGCGTAGGAGAAGTGCGTCTCCGGCTGACGAGGAGCGACAGTGCGTGGCGAGGGCGACTGCGGTGTCGTGGCGACCGGGGGAGCGTCGACGGCCAGGGCCTCGAGGAACCCGAAGACCGCCTTCTGACCCGTGGCGGGGTCGGGCCCGATCGCGGCGCCGGAGGCCCGCAGCTGGTCCACCGACGACCCCGGCGGTTGGAGGAGGTGACCGGTGGTCATGAGGCGCAGCGCGATGATCGCCGGCGTGGCCCAGGCACGCACCGAGGCGTGTGCCGCGACCAGCCGGATGCCCTGGCTGAGGGGGCCGACGGCGTCGAACGCCGGGACCTGGTGCTCACCGTCGGGAGCGTCGATCACGAAGTGCGACTTGGCCGGTTCGTCGCCGATCTCGAAGCGGACGGGATGCCGGAGCAGCGGCATCAGCTCGTCGCGGGTGGCCATCCGACCATTCTGACGCACGGCTCCCAATGTCGGGTGTCTGCCTGCTATGGTTGAAGGATCAACTACTGCAGTTCTCATCGTCAGGAAGCCCTCATGCGTCAGTACTCGATCGCCGATCTCGAGGGCCGCCTGACCCCGAGTCCCCGTATGCCGGTGCTGTTCATCGGACACGGCAATCCGATGCACGCCATCAGCGACAACGCGTTCACGCGGGAGTGGAGTCGCCTCGGTCGAGAGCTGCCGGAGGCGCAGGCCATCGTCGTGGTGAGCGCGCACTGGCTGACACCCGGATCCACGCACATCACCGACGCCCCACGCAACCGCGTGATCTACGACTTCGGGGGCTTTCCCGACGAGCTCTTCCAGGTGCCGTACCCGAGCGAGGGCGATCCGCTGGTCGCCCGCGCGCTCCAGCAGCAGCTCATGGAGTACGAGGCGCAGCTGGACGCCCAGTGGGGACTCGACCACGGCACGTGGTCGGTCCTCGTGCATCTCGCTCCGCGCCCCACCGTGCCGATCCTCCAGGTGAGCATCGACTACGCGATGCCACTGCCCGAGCTGCACGCCCTGTTCGGGCGACTGCGCGCCCTGCGCGACCGCGGCGTGCTGTTCATCGGCAGCGGCAACATCGTGCACGCGCTCGGGCGTGCGCGGTGGGAGCCGCAGGCCGCCGCATGGGACTGGGCGGTCGAGTTCGACCGCGTCACGGCTGACGCCTTGCGGGAACGTCGGACCGACCAGCTGCTCGACCCGTTCCGCACGTGGGACACCGCGCGCATCGCGGTGCCCACCGACGACCACTACCGACCGATGGTGGCGGCGCTCTCGCTGCTGCACCCGTCCGAGGACCTGTCGTTCTTCAACGAGCAGATCGACATGGGCTCGATCGGGATGCGTTCCTTCACCAGCGCCTGAGTGTCGGCCGGCTCAGGCCTGCGGCGAGTCCTGCGCCTGCTCGCGCTCGCTGATCTGGCGGCGGACGTCGTCCATGTCGAGGTCGCGCACACGCTGGATGAGGTCCTCGAGTCCGGCAGCGGGCAGAGCGCCCGGCTGCGCGTACACGAGGACGCCGTCGCGGAACGCCATGATCGTCGGGATCGAGGTGATCTGCGCGGCGCCGGCGAGCTGCGGCTCGGCCTCGGTGTCGATCTTGGCGAAGGTCACGTCGGCGTGCTGCTCGCTGGCCGCCTCGTAGACGGGAGCGAACTGCCGGCACGGACCGCACCACGACGCCCACCAGTCGATGAGGGTGATGCCGTCGCCACCGATCGTGTCGTCGATCGTGGCCTGGGTCAGGTTCACGGTGCTCATGCAGAGGTCAACCGACGCCGCCCGGAGAAGATTCCATCGACGGCGTCCGGAGTCGCCGAACACTACTGGCGCGTAGGGGTGGCCCCGAGGCGAACATGAGGGTATCCTCAGGTTTGTCAGCGGCTTCGCGGCCGACGCACCTGCACGAGGAGCGCACCATGGACGACAGCACGTTCGACTTCGACACCTCCGCCGTGGCCACCGCCTCGGCCCGATTCCCCGCCCGGCGCCTCGCGCCGTCCGCGGCCCCCGCCTCGACCGGACTGTCCTACCTGGCGCGTCCGAACGAGTTCGGCGAGCACGCCTGGGACGAGAGCGGTCACTGAGGCTCCCGCACCGACCACCCGCCGGGCCGCTCACGCAGTCGGCCCCGGGAATCACGAAGCCCCCACCCGATCCGGGTGGGGGCTTCGTGGTGCTCCGGCGAGCTCAGAGGCAGTGTCGAATCAAAGGACGCGCACGTTCGCAGCCTGGAGGCCCTTGGGGCCCTCCTCGACGTCGAACTCGACCTTCTGCTCCTCGTTGAGGGTGCGGAAGCCGGACGTCTGGATCGCGCTGTAGTGCGCGAAGACATCGGCGCCGCCGTCGTCGGGGGCGATGAATCCGAAGCCCTTGTCGGCGTTGAACCACTTGACGGTTCCGGTGGCCATCTTGTCTCTCCTTCAGCGAGTTCCGGGCGGCACTTCCGACCCGGTGTCGCAGCTTTCACGTTCCACCGAACCGACCGAAGGGTGCTTCCCGAGATCGTGGCCAATCGCTCAAACCTTGCAACTGGCGAACAGCCTAGAGCACACCCAGGGCGGGGCGGCACCCCCGTTTCGGGGTGCGGAAGTGAAAGTTGGGTAACGCCTGCGGGCTGTTCTCGAATAGTTCGAAAGAACTACGCACGTATAGTCACTCGGCACCAAAGTCAAGACTGTCCTTCCCCTCAGGAACTCCTTACGTTGACCCCAGTGCTGATGCGCCCCACTCCGGCGTGCCAGTCGGGCGGGGCGACTCGGACCCCGCCGTGATCCCGAGGGGGGACCGTTTCGTGAAGCGACTCATCATCGCGACGACGGGTGTGGCGCTGACAGCCTCGATGGCTGCTCTGGGCTCCACATCAGTCAGCGCATCACCGTCCGGCGGCGGCGTGCCCGTCGCCACGGCAGCCGACGGGGCCTCGGAGCCCGACCTGCCCCACCCGCTCGAGGACAAGCGCACCGCGCTGCGCGAGCAGGCGGTCGCCGCGGTCGTCGGCGGCGACCTGCAGCCCCAGACGGTCGCGGGCTCGGAGGTCGTCCAGGTCGGCGAGGGCGCAGCGCCGCAGGACGCCGCGCTGGCCCAGAACGACGACGCGCCGCAGGCCAAGCGACAGGCGGCCCAGGCCAAGCCCAAGCAGGCGCAGTACGTCGAGCTCGCCCAGGAGCGTGCCGACAAGGTCTTCGTGATCCTGGCGGAGTTCGGCGACGAGCGTCACCCCGACTACCCCGACGGCGACACGGACCCGGCCACCCCCGGGCCCGAGAAGTTCGACGGCCCCCTGCACAACACCATCGCGGAGCCCGACCGCTCGCTCGACAACACCACGGTGTGGCAGGCCGACTACAACCGGTCGCACTACGAGAGCCTGTACTTCGGCACGGGCGACGGCGTCGAGTCGGTCAAGACCTACTACGAGAAGCAGTCCTCGGGTCGGTACACCGTCGACGGCACCGTGTCCGACTGGGTCAAGGTGCCCTACAACACGGCCCGCTACGGCCGCGAGGACGCCGACACCTGGCAGCTCGTGGCCGACGCCCTCGAGGCGTGGGTCGCCGACCAGAAGGCCCAGGGCCAGACCGACGAGCAGATCGCGGCGTCCATCGCCGAGTACGACGTCTACGACCGCTACGACTTCGACGGCGACGGTGTGTTCGACGAGGCCGACGGCTACATCGACCACTTCCAGATCGTCCACGCCGGCCCTGGCGAGGAGGACGGCGACGCGTCGTACGGCGAGGACGCCATCTGGTCGCACCGCTGGTACGCCTTCCTGACCGACGCGGGCCTGACCGGTCCCTCGGACAACAAGCTTGGCGGCACGCAGGTCGGCTCGACCGGCGTGTGGGTCGGTGACTACACGATCCAGCCCGAGAACGGCGGTCTGTCGGTCTTCGTGCACGAGTACGGCCACGACCTCGGTCTGCCCGACGCGTACGACACCTCCGGTGGTGGCGACAACAACAACGAGCACTGGACGCTGATGGCGCAGAGCCGGCTCAACGCCGAGGGCGAACCGCTCGGCACCCGTCCGGGCGACTTCGGCGCGTGGGAGAAGCTCCAGCTCGGCTGGCTCGACTACGAGGCCGTGGCGTACGACGACACCCGTTCGCTCGACCTCGGTCCGCAGGAGTACAACTCCGAGCGTCCCCAGGCTGCGGTCGTGCCCCTTCCCGACAAGGAGGTCACCACCGACAACGGGGCTCCCTATGCGGGGGAGAAGCAGTTCTTCTCCGGCTCCGGCGACGACTTGGCGAACTCCCTGACCACCACGGTCGACCTCACCGGGAAGACGGCGGCGAGCCTCACGGGACAGGTGCGGTACGAGATCGAGGAGGGCTACGACTACCTCTACGTCCAGGCCTCCACCGACGACGGTGCCACGTGGACGTCCCTGGACGGCACGATCGGCGGAAACCCGATCGGCGCCGACACGTCGGGCCGACCGGGCATCGACGGTGAACAGGCCGAGTGGGCTGAGCTCGAGGTGCCGCTCGACGCCTATGCGGGAGCGCCCGTGCAGCTGCGATTCCACTACAAGACCGACGGAGGACTGGCCTTGGCGGGCTTCTTCGCCGACGACCTGGTGGTCAGTGCCGACGGGGAACAGGTCTCCAGCGACGGCGCCGAGGCCGAGGGGGGCGCGTGGACCGCAGACGGCTTCAGTGCCGTGGGTGCGTCGACGACCGCCACGTTCGACCACTTCTACATCATGGGAAACCGGTCCTACGTCGACTACGACCAGTACCTCAGGACGGGTCCGTACAACTTCGGCTACGCCGACACCAAGCCCGACTGGGTCGAGCACTACCCGTACCAGGAGGGCCTGCTGATCTCGTACTGGGACACGTCCCAGGCCGACAACAACACGAGTCAGCATCCGGGCGAGGGTCGCAACCTGATCATCGACTCACGGCCGCGGCCGGACATCAACCTGTGGACGGGCGCGCCGTGGCGTGCGCGGATCCAGGTGTACGACGCGCCGTTCTCCAAGAAGAAGGCCGACACCTTGACGCTGCACCACAACGGCAAGGAGTCCAAGATTCGCGGAGACGCTGCGGTGCCCACCTTCACGGACACCGGCACGTACTTCTACGACTCGCTGCCCAACCACGGCGTCAAGCTCCCGGCCACCGGGTTCTCCGTCACCGTGAAGCAGCAGAAGGGCACCCAGATGACGGTGCAGTTCAACAAGAAGTAGGGCAGCGGGGACGACTCGGCGCCGGCCTCCTCGGGGAGGTCGGCGCCGAGCCGTGCCGTGCGAAGGTCTGAGCTCAGAGGTCGTAGTCGGCCACGAGGGGCGCGTGGTCGGACCAGCGCTCGGCCCAGCTGACCGCGCGATCGACCACGCACGTGCGCGCGGCGGCGCCGAGCTCGGGGGTGGCCATCTGGTAGTCGATGCGCCAGCCCGTGTCGTTGTCGAAGGCCTGGCCCCGCATCGACCACCACGTGTACGGGCCGTCGACCTCGCCGGCGAGCTGCCGCGCGACGTCGATCCAGCCGAGCTCGCCGAAGAACCGGTCGAAGTACGCCCGTTCCTCCGGCAGGAAGCCAGCCTTCTTGACGTTGCCCTTGGCGTTGCGGATGTCGAGCGGCGTGTGGGCCACGTTCAGGTCGCCCGTGACGACCGCGTGCCCCGCGGCGTCGAGCTCGCCCAGCCGCTTGGTCATGTTCTGGAGGAAGCGGTACTTCTCCTCCTGGCGCGGCGTGCCCGCCTCGCCGGAGTGCACGTAGGCCGACACGACCGTGACGCTCGTGTCGCCGTGCGGCACGTCGGCCTCGATCCAGCGGCCGGCGTCGTCGAAGCCGTCGCCCACGCCGATGCGCACGGCGGTGGCTTCGGACCGGCTGAGCACGGCGACGCCCGCGCGGCCCTTCGCGGCCGCCTCGGTGTGGGCCACGTGGTAGCCGGTGCCGGCCAGCAGGTCGTGCACGAGCTCGTCGGGAGCCCGGACCTCCTGCAGCGTCACGATGTCGCACTCGCGCTCGGCGAGGAACTCCTGCAGGCCGGTGGACTGGCCGCGGTTCTTGTTCCAGGCGGCGCGGATCCCGTTGACGTTCACGCTGGCGATACGAAGCACGGGCCCCACCGTAACGAGCGGGAGCGACACGTCCCGTCACCGGGCGCGGGGTCGTGACGACGGCGCCCGAGAGCGGTACTGTCGCTCCGACCTACTCCTCTCAGGAAGAAATCAGGTATCGACGTGGATCTCTCGAAGATCAGTCCGTTCAATCTTGGTGCGCTGGCGGCCGGTGGCTTGACCCTGCTCATCTCCTTCGTCCCGTTCTTCTACCGTGTGTCGGTCGACGGTGACGACGACCTCGGCATCTCCGGCATCGCCGACGGCATCAACGCGTGGCACGAGCTGGGCGTCCTCGCCATGCTGCTCTTCATCCTCGCCGTCGCCGCCGTGGCCGTCAGGGTCTTCGCACCCGAGGTCGTCCCGGCCGCAGTGCCGGCCAGCCTCGTGGCGCTGGCCCTCGGCGTGCTGAGCCTGCTGTTCCTGCTGCTGTACGCGCTGACCGTCGGACCGGACATCCCGGCGTTCGCCAGCGACAGCGTGAACGCGGGCCTGAGCTTCACCGGGTACCTCCAGTTCCTGACCACGATTGCCTTCGTGGTGTTCACGGCGCTGGGGTTCAAGAACTCGGGCGAGAAGCTGCCGGACTTCAACACGGGCAACCACCAGCCGCCCGCCGGTCCGACGCCTCCGGCCCCGCCGGCCGGTCCGACGCCCCCGGCGGCTCCGCCGGCGGGCCCGACGCCTCCGGCGCCGCCGGCTCCCTGAGCCAGCAGCGTCGCGTCAGCCGACCGATCGCCCGTCCTTCACGCCGTGAAGGGCGGGCGCTCGTCCATGCGGATGGACTGGCGCCCCGCCCAACGCCACAGGCGCGCGGTGAGGTCGCGGTCCTGCTCGGTCACGAGGTTGCCCATGACCCGCAGCGCGACCGTCATGAGGCGGTGCGAGCGCATCCCCACGGGTCCGGCGAGAGGCAGGAGCCGGGGGACCGTCAGGAGACCGGCAAGGCGGCGCGCGATCGAGAACGCCTCGCCGTAGTGCGTGGTCAGGAGGTGGGGCCAGGCCAGGTCGAGGCGGTCCTCGTGCAGGAGGAGGTCGACGCCGACGCGTCCGGTCTCGAGTCCGTAGTCGATGCCCTCGCCGTTGAGCGGGTTGACGCAACCGGCGGCGTCGCCGACCAGCATCCAGTTCGGTCCGGCCACACCGGAGACCGCGCCGCCCATCGGCAGCAGGGCGCTCGTCGGGGCACGCAGCTCGCCGGCGAGGTCCCACTCCACGCGGCGCAGGTTCGCGTAGTACTCCATCAACGGGCGGATCTGCAGCGCCGCTGGGCGCTTGGCGGTGGCCAGTGCTCCGACGCCGAGGTTGACCTCGCCCTGGTCGCTGCCGAGCGGGAAGATCCAGCCGTACCCGGGGAGGAGCTCGTCCTGCTCGTCACGCAGCTCCAGGTGCGAGCTGATCCACGGGTCGTCCGCCCGGGTCGACTTGACGTACGACCGTCCGGCGATGCCGTACGCCGTGTCGCGGTGCCACTCGCGCCCGAGCGCCTTGCCCAGGGGCGACTTCACGCCGTCGGCCACGACGAGCCGGTCGCAGAAGATCGTGTGCGGCGTGCGCTCGGGGCCGACCAGCAGGTGCACCGAGGTGACGCGGCCGCTGCTGTCGCGGTCGACGTCGACGGCTCGTGCATGGTCGATGCCGACGGCGCCGGAGTCGAGCGCGACGTGGCGGATGCGGTCGTCGAGCTCGGTGCGGGGGACCGCGGAACCGTGGTCGGGCAGGGACCCGCCGGGCCAGGGGAGCAGCAGCTCGACACCGAAGCCCGCGGCGCGGAGCCCGCGGTTGCGCGTGTGCCCGCGCACCCAGTCACCGAGGCCGAGCCGGTCGAGCTCGGCGATCGCCCGCGGGGTCAGGCCGTCACCGCAGGTCTTGTCGCGCGGGAACGTGGCCGCGTCGACCAGCACGACGTCGAGGCCCGACCTGGCGGCCCAGGCGGCAGCGGCCGATCCGGCAGGTCCGGCACCCACCACGAGGACGTCGGTACGGGTCGGCAGGGGCATGGGATCAGTGTTCCAGAGCCTGCGAAGATGTGACGGTGACAACCCCCCTCTCCACGCGACCTGACGCCCGGTTCGCCTCACGCGGCTCGTCGCACTTCGACGTCCTGATGGCCCTGTTCGTCGTCGTCCTCGTCGTCTCCAACATCGCCGCGACCAAGAGCATCGAGTTCGGCTCCGGCTCCTGGAGCATCGGCTCGCTCCAGCTCTGGCCGGTCGTGACCGACGGTGGTGCGTTCTTGTTCCCGCTGGCCTACATCGTGGGCGACGTCATCAGCGAGGTCTACGGCTTCAAGGCCGCGCGCCGGGCCGTCCTGGTGGGCTTCGCCGCGGCGATCCTCGCCGCGTTCACGTTCTGGCTCGTCCAGATCGCGCCGGGTGCCAGCTTCTACGAGAACCAGGACGCGTTCGAGAGCGTGGCCGGCCCGGTCGCCCAGATCGTCCTCGCGAGCGTCACGGGCTACGTCGTCGGACAGCTGCTCAACTCGTGGGTGCTCGTGCGCATGAAGGCGCGCACGAAGGAGAAGGGACTCGTCGGTCGCCTGGCGGCCTCCACCGGCGTCGGCGAGATGGCCGACACGTTCCTGTTCTGCGCGATCGCCGCCACGGCCATCGGCATCGACTCGATGGGCGTGTTCTGGAACTACTTCGTCGTCGGCGTGATCTACAAGATCGCGGTCGAGCTGATCGTGATGCCGTTGACGGTGGCCGTGATCGGCTGGCTCAAGCGTCGCGAGCCGACCTACTGAGGGTCGGCGTCAGCTGACTGCTGCGGGTGGTCGCTGACAAGCGGCCACGGACGATCCGGCGGGGCGGACGAGGACTGATGCATCGCGGCTGCCGAAGCGACCGTCACGCATCATCCTTGGTCCGCAGCGTGGGAAGCCTGATGCTTCAGGGCTGCGTCAGCGACCGCGGAGCATCATCGTCAGTCGTCGGTCGGCTCACGGGTGCCTCGGCCCGACTCGTGGTCCGTGCCGCTTGTCCGAACGCGAGACGCACCTCAGCTTCGCGCGTACCGCCCCAGGAAGTCGGCCTTCAGGTCGGCGTAGGTGCCGTCGGCGAGGCTCGCGCGGATGCGGTCGACCAGGCGCACGATGAACCGCTCGTTGTGGATCGTGCCAAGCGTGGCGGCTAGGTACTCGCCGGTCTTGTAGAGGTGGTGCATGTAGGCCCGCGAGTAGTTCCGGCAGGTGTAGCAGTCGCACTCGGCGTCGATGGGGTCGAAGCTGCGCTTGTTGGTCGCCACCTTCAGGTTGAACCAGCCGTCGGACGCGTACAGCCGTGCCGTGCGGGCCACTCGTGACGGGTTGACGCAGTCGAACGTGTCGCAGCCGGACTCGATCGCCGCGAAGAGGTCCTCCGGCTCGCCGATGCCGAGCAGGTGGCGCGGCTTGTCGTCGGGGAGCTCGTCGGTGACCCACGCCGTGATCGTGCCGAGGTTCTCCTTCTCGATGGCTCCACCGATGCCGAACCCGTCGAATCCCTGCCCGTCGGTGACGCTGCCGTCGACGCCGAGGGAGACGAGGTCGCGTGCGGCCTTGCGGCGCAGGTCCTCGTACTGCGCGCCCTGCACCACGCCGAACAGTGCCTGGTACGGCTTGCCGGCCCGCTCCTCGGTGAGGCGTCGGTGCTCGGTGATGCAGCGCACTGCCCACGCCTGGGTGCGGTCGAGCGACGACTCCTGGTAGCCGCGGGTGTTCATGAGCGTCGTGAGCTCGTCGAACGCGAAGATGATGTCGGCCCCGAGCTCGTGCTGGATGCGCATCGACACCTCGGGCGTGAAGCGGTGCTTCGAGCCGTCGAGGTGGCTCTTGAACGTGACACCGTCGTCGTCGACGACCGCGAGCCGGTCCTTGCCCTCGGCGATGACGTCGTCCGAGGTGACACCCTTGGCGTCCATCGCAAGGGTCTTCTTGAACCCCGCCCCGAGGCTCAGCACCTGGAACCCGCCCGAGTCGGTGAACGTGGGTCCGCGCCAGTTCATGAAGGCACCGAGCCCGCCGGCCTCGTCGATCAGGTCCGACCCCGGCTGCAGGTACAGGTGATAGGCGTTCGCGAGGAGCGCCTGTGCGCCGATCTCGACCATCGTCTCGGGCAGGACGGCCTTGACCGTCGCGCGGGTGCCGACGGGGATGAACGCGGGCGTCGCGATCTCGCCGTGCGGGGTGGAGATCACGCCGGCGCGGGCTCGTGAGTCCTGGGCCTGGCTCGTGATCTCGAACATGGGGTCAGTCAAGCAGCCGGTCGACCGCGGGCCAGAGGGCGGCGAGGGTCAACGCCAGGAGCGCCAGGTTCCAGACCGCGGCCGGCAGGTGCGTGAGCCGGGCGAGGACGTCGGCGTCGCTCGTGCCGGTCCGGCGACGTCGGCGATGCCCCCAGAGCTCGACGACCGTGCGTGGGGCCGCCAGGAGCCAGAACCACGAGGCGGACTCGACGACGAGCACCTGGAGGTCGGCATCGGCCCGGTACGCCGTGACGCCGACGGCGGCACCCGCCACCAGCACGACGAGGAGCCCGAACAGGTTGCGGATGAACACCAGGGTCAGCGCCAGCAGACCGAGCGCGACCCAGAGCGCCTCGACGACCCAGCCGAGCCGCACCGCCGTGATCAGGAGCAGACCGACCACCGAGGGCGCGAGGTACCCGGCTGCGGCCGTGGCCACCATGCCGGGTCCGCGGGGCTTGCCGCGCGACACCGTGAGCCCGGACGTGTCGGCGTGGAGGCTGATGCCGTTCAGTCGTCGGCCCGTCGCGACCGCGACGCCAGCGTGCCCGAGCTCGTGCACCAGCGTGACCGCGTGGCGGGCGTAGCGCCACGCGGTGGGCACGACCACGAGGGCCGCGCCCACCGCGGGTGGGAGCCAGGGGCTGTCGAGCAGCGGGGTCAGGTCCACTGGGTCGGATCGCTGGTCGTCGGGTCGACCAGCTCGATCCGTTGCGCGTCGCCCGCGGTGGCACCCAGGCCCGCCGCGATGCGGTGCTGGACCGCGCCCTCGCGGTGCCGGCTCTGCCGGTCGAGGCTCAGGCCAAGGGCGGTGTGCGCCCACGCGCTGGTGGGCTCGAGCTCGGCGAGGCGACGGAACGCCTCCTCGGCGGGCTCGAGGTGGGCGGCGGCGAAGTGCGCGCGTCCGACGAGCTCCCAGGCGCCGGCGTGACCGGGCTCGGTGTCGACGACCTTCTGCAGGACCTTCGCGGCCTCGCGGGGGAAGCGCGACTCGAGGAGCTCCTGGCCGTAGCGGAAGGCGTCGAAGGTCTCCATCGCGGCGATCTTCTCCTCGGTGATGGTGGGCTTCATGTAGATGGTCATGGTGCTCCTCCTTCCGAGGCGGGCCCGCGGTGTGCGGGGTTCGACGGGCTCAACGCCGCTCTCACGGATGTTGTTCCCGTGTCCCCGTGTCCGTGTCGCTGGGCCGAACTGTCGGTGGGGCCCTCGACACTGGGCGGCATGGAGATCATGATCGGCATCTGTGTCGGACTCGTGCTCGGCCTGGCGCTCGGGGTGCTGCTCGTGCAGGCCCGGGCGGCGTCGTCTGCGGCCACCGCCGCCGCCCTGCGTGAGCAGGTCGAGGTGCTGCGGGCGCAGCTGCAGGCGGGCGTCCGCGCCGATGCCGAGGAAGGGTTGGTGCTGCAGGCGCTGGCCCCGGTCAACGAGACCCTGCGCACGATGCAGAAGACGGTCAGCGACCTCGAGCAGCAGCGCCATGCGCAGCACGGCCAGCTCACCGAGCAGCTGCGGCACACGCAGGCCACGGCGGAGCGCTCGCGCGAGGCCGCCGAGGCGCTCGCGTCGGCCATGAGCAACAACGCCGTGCGCGGGGTGTGGGGCGAGACCCAGCTGCGCACCCTCGTGGAGTCCGCCGGACTGCTGCACCGGGTCGACTTCGACACGCAAGCCACGATCACCGCCGAGAGCGGCCGGCGACGTCCCGACATGGTGCTGCGGCTGCCCGGTGGCAAGTCGATGGCGGTCGACGCCAAGGTGCCGCTCACGGCGTACCTGGAGTCGGCCTCGGCCACCGGGGCCGACCGCGACCGACTGCTCGCCGAGCACGCGCGGGCGGTGCGGGTGCACGTCGACGCGCTCGCGGCCAAGCAGTACTGGACCGGGCTCGAGACCAGCCCGGAGTTCACGATCGCCTTCATCCCGAGCGAACCGGTCCTGGCCGCCGCGCTCGAGCAGGACCCGTCGTTGCTCGACCACGCGTTCGGCAAGCGCATCGTCCTGGCCTCGCCGGTCAGCCTGTGGGCCGTCATCAAGACCGTGGCGCTCACGTGGCAGCAGCAGTCGCTCACCGACGACGCCCGTCAGCTGCTCGTGCTCGGCAAGGAGCTGTACGCACGCCTGTCGCTGCTGGGCGAACGCGCCGATGCCCTGCGCCGGTCGCTCAGCCGCACCGTCGAGAGCTACAACGCGTTCGCCGGCACGCTCGAGAGTCGCGTGCTCGTCACGGCGCGCAAGCTCGACGCGCTCGACGAGAGCACCGTCATCGGCACGCCCGGCATGGTCGAGGTCGAGCCCAAGGCGCTCGCGCAGCCCGAGCTCGCCCCGGAGGTCGAACCGCTGACGCGGTGACCTGCGGGCGGTGGGTCCGGCTCGGCTGGACGCAAGCTGATGATCTGCGGTCGTCACAGCGACCACTGACCATCAGGCGGCGTCTGACACCCAACGTCAGGCGAGCGCCTGGTCGAGGTCGGCGAGCAGGTCGACGACGTCCTCGATGCCGACCGAGAGGCGCACGAGGTCGTCGGGCACCTCGAGGGCCGAGCCCGCCGTGGAGGCGTGGGTCATGGCGCCGGGGTGCTCGATCAACGACTCGATCCCGCCCAGGCTCTCGGCGAGCGTGAAGACCTGCACCCGGTTGCAGAGGTCGAGCGCCGCTTCGCGACCACCCGTGAGCCGGATCGAGATCATGCCGCCGAAGCGCCGCATCTGGCGCTCGGCCACGGCGTGACCGGGGTGGTCGGCCAGGCCCGGGTACAGGACCTGGGCGACCTTGGGGTGACGGGTGAGGTCGTCGACGACGGCCTCCGCGTTGGCGCAGTGCTGCTCCATCCGCACCGCGAGCGTCTTGATCCCTCGCAGGGTGAGGTAGGCGTCGAACGGGCCCGGCACGGCGCCGGCGCCGTTCTGCAGGAAGCCGAACCCGGCGTCGAGCTCCGGGTCGGACGTCAGCAGCGCACCACCGACCACGTCCGAGTGACCGCCGAGGTACTTGGTGGTCGAGTGCAGGACGACGTCGGCACCGAGGGCCAACGGCTGCTGCAGGTACGGCGACGCGAACGTGTTGTCGACGACGAACGTCGCCCCCGCGTTCTGGGCGATGCCCGAGATCGCGGCGATGTCGCCGATCGACAGCAGCGGGTTGGTGGGGGTCTCGATCCAGATGACCTTCGTGGCCGGCGTGACGGCGGCCGCGATCGCGTCGAGGTCGCCCACGGCGGCGGGGGTGTAGGTGACGCCCCACTGCGAGAAGACCTTGTCGATGAGACGGAACGTGCCGCCGTACGCGTCGTCGGGGATCACGAGGTGGTCGCCGGGACGCAGCAGGGTGCGCAGCGCCGTGTCGGTGGCCGCCATGCCGGAGGCGAACGCCCGGCCGTGGGCCGCGCCCTCGAGGGAGGCCAGAGCGCCCTCGAGCGCGGTTCGGGTGGGATTGCCGGTGCGGGCGTACTCGTACCCGTCACGCATGCCGCCCACGCCGTCCTGCGCGAACGTGGAGCTGGCCACGATCGGCGGATTGACCGCGCCGTGCCCAGGATCGGGCGTGTAACCGGCGTGGATCGCTCGGGTCGCGAAGCCCTCGGCCGCGATGCGCTCGGCGTGGTCGGGGTTCTCGGCGCCGTCGGACACCTTCGTCATACGTGCACTCCCAGCAGGTCGTGGCGGGTCAGGACGCCCAGCGGCTTGCCGTCCTCGATGACCAGCACGGCATCGTTCGCCGACAACAGCTCCTGGGCGTCGTCCAGGCTCTCACCCGAACCCAGGAGCGGGAGGGAGGGTTCCATGTGCTGGGACACGGGGTCGGTCAAGGACGCGCGGCCCTCGTAGACGGCGCTCAACAGCTCACGCTCGCTGACGCTGCCCGCGACCTCGCCGATCACGACCGGCGGCTCGGGACCCACCACGGGCATCTGCGAGACGCCGTACTCGTGGAGGATGCTGATCGCGTCGCGGACCGTCTCCTGCGGGTGCGTGTGCACGAGCGCCGGCATGGCTCCGGACTTGCGGCGCAGCACGTCGCCCACCGTCGGGGCCGCAGCGCGCGCGGGGTCGAGCGGCTGGCGCAGGAAGCCGTAGGAGCTCATCCAGTCGTCGTTGAAGATCTTCGCCAGGTAGCCGCGCCCACCGTCGGGCAGCAGCACCACGACCACGGCGTCCGGGCCCTCGCGCTCGGCGACCTGCTGCGCCGCGACGGTCGCCATGCCGCACGAGCCGCCGACGAGCAGCCCCTCCTCGCGCGCGAGGCGACGGGTCATGTCGAAGGAGTCGGCGTCGCTGACCGCGATGATCTCGTCGGGGATCGTGGGGTCGTACGCGCTGGGCCAGAAGTCCTCGCCGACGCCCTCCACGAGGTAGGGACGACCGGTGCCGCCGGAGTACACCGAGCCGACCGGGTCCACGCCGATGACCTTGACGCGGCCGCCGGAGACCTCCTTGAGGTACTTGCCGGCGCCGCTGATCGTGCCGCCGGTGCCGATGCCCGCGACGAAGTGCGTGATCCGACCCTCGGTGTCGGCCCAGATCTCCGGCCCCGTGGTCTCGTAGTGCGACTGCGGTCCAGCGGGGTTGGAGTACTGGTCGGGCTTCCAGCCGCCCTTGGTCTCGCGCACGAGCCGGTCGGACACGTTGTAGTAGCTGTCGGGGTGCTCCGGCGGGACGGCCGTGGGGCACACGACGACCTTCGCGCCGTACGCCATCATGGCGTTCCTCTTCTCGACGCCGACCTTGTCGGGACACACGAAGATGCACTCGTAGCCGCGCTGCTGCGCGACGATCGCGAGACCGATGCCGGTGTTGCCGGACGTGGGCTCGATGATCGTGCCCCCGGGCTGGAGGGCGCCGGACGCCTCGGCGGCGTCGACCATGCGGACCGCGATGCGGTCCTTGGCGCTGCCTCCGGGATTGAGGTACTCGACCTTCGCGGCCAGGAGCCCTGCCTCGGGGCCCACGATGCGGTTCAGCCGCACCAGCGGGGTGTTGCCGATGAGGTCGACGACGGTGTTGGCGATGCGCATGCCTCCATCATGCCCCCGACGGCACTACGTTCCCTCGGCGGTCGGCTGTCGCGATCGGACGTTCGGCGCGAGCAGCACGTAGGCCACCTGCGCCAGCGCCACGACGGTCACGCTGACCACCAGACCGACGATGCCAACCTGCAGCACGACCGCCGCGACGACGAGCGAGCTGACCGCGATCCAGACCGAGGTCACGATGCCGTGCGCGTGACGCGCCAAGGCGTCCCACACCAGGAGGTTGACGATCGACAGCAGCGAACCGGCGAGGACGAACATCCACAGGCGTTCGGCGATCTCGGCGTACTGGTCGCCCCCGACCGCGACCAGCGCGAGCCGGGGGAGCAGGGCGGTGGCGACGGTCGCCAGCAGGCCGAGTCCGGCGACCCCGAGCACCGCGAGGTGGCGTGAGCGCGACGTCTCGTCGCGGGCCAGGAGCGGGAAGAACACGATCGTGACGAACTGGGGCAGGAAGACCGCGGCTTTGGACAGGATCAGGCCCGCGCTGTACAGCCCCGAGTCGTGCGGACTCAGCAGGAACCGGGCCAGGAGAGCGTCGGCGTTGCTGAGCGCGTAGTAGGCGAGCAGCGCGTGCGAGCCGAGCAGCGCCTCGCGGACGAAGGGACGCCGGCTGGTGCCACGGGCGTCGGCGGCACGTCCCCGCAGCTGGGGGAGTCCGACGAGCACGGGGGCCCACGACCCCACGGCCAGGCCGAGGAGGCACGCGGTCACCGAGGGGTCGATGGCCATCGCGACGCCGCCGCACAGGAGACGACCGAAGCCGTTGGCCAGGTAGATCGCGGCGAGCGCGCCCCAGCGCTCGGCACCTTGGGCGACGCCGGCCATCGCGCCCATCATGGTGAGCGGCACGAGCGTGGCCCCGGTGAGCAGCGCTGGCCAGATCGACCCCAGGTCGAGCGGACCGACGAGCGCGACCGTCACGACCGCCGCGAGCAGGCCCGTGCCCGAGGAGATCGCGATCGCGACCCGCGCGACCGTGCCGATCGTGGTCTCGCGATCGTCCGGGGCCACGGCGATCCGGCGTGCCGTGACCGCCTGGAGCGTGAGGGCGGCGACGGTGCCGATCTGGATGATCCCGAGCAGCGCCGTGACCGCGCCGAGGTCGCGCGGCAGCAGCAGGCGCGCGGCCACGATGGTCATGCCGTAGGCGGCCGCGTTGGCCCCGATCATGCCGGCGGCGACGAGAGTGCTCCCCGACAGCAGTCCTCCGGCACGCTTCACGCGCCCACGATAGGTGACCTCGGTCTAGGGTGAGCGCCGTGATGCACCGCTGGCGCGACCTCATCGTGGTGCAGTGGTCGTTGCTGCTGGCCCTGGTCGTGGCCCTGCCGTGGCGTGGCCCGGGCTTCCTGCTGTCGTACGACATGGTCTGGATCCCGACGTGGACGCTGGATCGGCACGACCTGTGGGGCATCGGCACCGCGGTGCCACGCGCCGTGCCGTCGGACGGCGTCGTCGCGGTGCTGTCGCAGGTCGTCGATCCGGTGGTGCTGCAGCGCCTCCTGCTGATCGGTGCGATCGCGCTGGGCGGAGTGGGAGCGGCGCGCCTGGTGGACCACCTGGGACTGGGGGTGCGTCTGGTCGCGGCCACGTATGCGCTCTGGAACCCGTTCGTGGCCGAACGGCTCGTCCTGGGTCAGTGGCCCGTGATCATCGCGCTCGCCTGCCTGCCGTGGATCATCGTGGCGGTGCGCGACCCGCGCGAGGTCCGCGGCGTCGTGCTGACGCTGGCTCTCGCCGGCACGGCCCTGAGCGTCGCGACCGGCCTGATGGGCCTGCTGGTCGCTCTGGTGGCGGGCTGGCGCTCGGGCGTGCTGCGGATCGTGGTCCTGGCCTTCGCGCTGAACGCCCCCTGGGTCGTCGCGACGTTCGCGCGGCTCACCCCGGTCGACAGCGACCCGGGGGGAGTCCGGGCGTTCGCGGCGCAGCCGGAGGGCCCGCTCGGACACGTCGGCGCCCTCGCCTCCCTGGGTGGAGTCTGGAGCACGGAGGTCGTCCCGACGTCGCGCACGACGGTCGTCACCGCCGTGCTCGTCGTGGTGCTCCTCCTGGTGGTGGCGATCGGTGTCGTCCACTGGGCGCGCAGCGATCGACGACTCCTGGCCCCGCTCGCGACGTTGGCGGTCATCGGTCACGCCGTGGCCGCCTGGGGATGGCTCGCCCCGGGCACGCTGGAGGACCTCGTCGCCTGGCAGGGTCCTGCGGGCGTGCTGCGGGACGGCACCCGCTACCTCGCTCTCGCGGTCCCGTTCCACGCCGTGGCGCTCGCCCACGGTGCGGGCTTCCTCGGGGGCCGCGTCGCGGTGCTCGTGGCCGACCGCCGGTGGGGTGTCGTCGGCACCGCCGTGGTGCTGGCCCTGCCGCTGGCTGCGCTGCCCGATCTCGCGAACGGGGTGGGCGGACGCCTGACCCCGGTCGAGTACCCCGCCGCCTGGTCGGCGACAGCCTCCGTGGTCGCGGCGAGCGACGTCAAGGGAGACCTGCTCTCGCTCCCGTTCCAGCCGTACCGTGCGCCTGGCTGGAACGAGGACCGCACGGTGATCGATCCTGCCGCTCGCTTCTTCGGCCGCGACACGGTCGTGAACGACGCACTCACGGTGTCCGGCGCGACGCTGGCGGGCGAGGACTCGCGGGCCCGCGACGTCGCGGCCGTGCTGGCCGATCCCGCGGCGACCCCGGCCGGCCTCGCCGCGCTGGGGATCGGCCTCGTGGTCGTCGATCTCGAGGCGCAGGGAGACACACCGCTGCCGCCCGCCCTCACGGGTGCGCGCGACCTCGGCCCGGCCGACGGCGACCTGCGGGTCCTGGCGATCGACGGTGCGCGGTCGGTCACGCCCACCGAGGAGGTCGAGCTCGCGGTCACGGCCTCGTGGGTCCTCGCCGCCCTGGTCGTCGGCCTCGCCCTGCTGCTCGCGGCCGCCCGCGGGTCAGGCCGGTTGCGCCACCTCGCCACGAGAGGTCGCCGGACGTCCGGAACATGACCTCGCGACTGGTATCGTGACTCAGGTCATAGAGAGGGAGACAACGTGACACTTCAGAAGCGTTCCATCGCCATCGCCGCCTTCGCCATCGGCCTGCTTCTCGCAGGTGCGACGGCCTACGGCGTGGGTCAGTCCGTGCAGACCACGAGCCCGTCGGGCTCCGGGTCGGGACCGAACTCGGTCGACACGGTCGAGACCGTCAACTACGGCTCGAACTGACCCCGCCGGGCCTGCTTGAGGGAGCGGGCCCGGACTCACCCCGCACGATCTTCGGCCGGCACGGCATCGCCCATCGGGGCGGTCCGGGCCGGTTTGAAGCGTCGTGAGACGACCCAGGTGCTGCGTGAGACGCGCAGCGCCAGTGCGACGACCCCGCGTTCGACGACCCGGGCCACGGGCCCGGCGTCGCCCGCGAACGCCTGATGGCGGTAGAAGAACATCGTGACCCGCTTGCGCAGCCCGTCCGGCGCCGTCGGGTACGGAGGCAGCCCCTCCCGGTCCCGGGCTTCGAGCAGGGCGATGAGGTCGGCCAACCACGTGTCGTCGCCGGGGGAGTGGAAGTAGTTGTCGGCCCGCCACGAGTCCTCCGGGTGGTGGAACCGAGCGGCGACGAGCTCGTCGGAGTCGTGCAGCAGGCCGCTGCCCTCGAACACGAGGTTGATCTGGCGCGCCTCGACCCCGAAGTCGGTCAGCGCGATCACGGGCACGCCCGTGGCCACGGCCTCCAGGATCGCCGTCGAGCTGACCGTCACGAGTCCCACGGCCCGGGCGAGGTGCGCGGCCATGGGTCCTGACTCGACCATGAGGTTCGGCGGGACGTCGACCTCCTCCAGCAGCGCCGGGTACGGGTGCTGGTCGGCGTGGGTCTGCGGTTCGTCGGTCGTGCCCCTGACCTTGACGACGACCTCGAGGTCCGGGTTCGCGCGGGCCGTGCGCACGAGCACCTCCACCATGCGCATCCGCTCCTCGCGCGACTCCGGCACCAGCGCCTGCGCGGCGAACACGATCCGGTCGCGGACGCCCGGCAGGGGTGCCGGGCCCTGGGCGGCGTCAGGTTCAGGCAGGCGTGCCGGGCCCTGGGCGGCGTCAGACGCAGGCAGGAACGGCAGGCGTGCCAGGGCGTACCGGTGCGGGATCGCGAGCGACCGGCTGGCCTCGGTGAACGCCCGCACCTCGCGGTGGCTGTGCAGCACGAACAGGTCGACCGACCGGCGAAAGCCCAAGCCGTACGGGAGCACCGGAAGGGCGATGCCGGGCAGTCCGCTGACGATGACCGGCCGGTCGGGCCGGTTGGCCACGGCCAGCTCGATCACGGTCTGCACGGCCAGACCGCGGGCCGCGGCGACGAGCACGTCAGGACGCCACTCGTCGAGGATCGAGCGCACGTCGGGAAGGCCCACCCGCTCGACCGACGCCGCATCGACGACGGTGCCGGCCACCGCCTCGTCCACCTGCCGCGGGGACGGCTCAGCCGATCCACGGGCCACGGCGAACCGCACGTGCCACGAGGGCGGCATCCGACCTGCGAGGGCCGCCCCCCACTTCACGTAGGAGTCGGAGTCCGTGAAGACCAGGACGCGCGTCACCCCGGGCCCACCAGCGGACCCGGGGTGACGTCGCGGGGAGCCCTGCGTCACGCAGTCGGCGTGGGCTCGCGACGCAGACGCTTCATGGGCGCCTCCTCGCCGGGCATGATGCGCTTGACGCCGTCGCCGAACGCCATCTCGAGGATGCGGATGTCGCGCACGAGGCTCATGAAACCGTGCGGCTCCAGGCTGGCGGCCTGGTCCGAGCCCCACATCGTCCGGTCGAGCGTGATGTGGCGCTCGACCGTGCAGGCGCCCATCGCGACGGCGGCGAGCGAGATCTGCAGGCCGGGCTCGTGGCCCGAGTAGCCCACGGGGACCCCGTAGCGCTGCTGCAGCGTGTGGATCATGCGGAGGTTGGCCTCCTGCGCGGGCAGCGGGTAGGTTGACGTCGCGTGCATCAGCACGAGGCGGTCGGTCGAGAGGACCTCGACGGCCCGGTCGATCTGCTCGAGCGTGCTCATGCCGGTCGACAGGATGATCGGCTTGCCCGTGGCGGCCAGAGCCTGCAGCAGCTCGATGTCGGTCACCGACGCCGACGCGACCTTGTGGGTCACGACGCCGAGGTCCTCGAGGAAGTCGACCGAGGGGACGTCCCACGGCGACGCGAACCACTCGATTCCCTTGCTGTGCGCGTACTCGGCGATCTCGAGGTACTGCTCCTTCTCGAACTCCACCTTGTAGCGGTAGTCGAGGTAGGTCATCTGGCCCCAGGGTGTCTCGCGGATCGTGTCGCGCATCGCCGGCGGCGTCGAGATCTCCGGGGTCCGCTTCTGGAACTTGACCGCCTGGGCGCCGGCGAGCGCCGCGACGTCGATCAGCTTCTTGGCGACCTCGAGGTCACCGTTGTGGTTGATGCCGATCTCGCCGATGACGTAGGTGGGGCGCTTCGGTCCGACGATCTCGTCGCCGATCTGCTGCCATTCAGCCATGGTCTCGTCCCTCTCGATGGTGTGACGTGGTCCCCGCGAGCACGCGGTCGGCGAGCTCGCGGACGACTCCGTCGCCGCCATGGCGTCGGAGCACGATGTGGGCCGCATGGAGCGCGGCGGGGTGGGCGTCGGCGACCGCGACCGGGAAGCCCACGAGGCGCAGGCAGCCGATGTCGTTGACGTCGTTGCCCAGGTAGGCGATGTCGGTCAGGGGGATGCGGCGCTCGGCCGCCCAGGCGCGCAGCGCGGTGGGCTTGTCCTCGCAGCCGTGGATGACCTCGACGCCGAGCTTGGCCGCGCGCGCCGCCACGACCCCGTTGGTCTCGGTCGAGAGGATCAGGAGCTCGATGCCGGCCTTCTTGAGCATCGCGACGCCCATGCCGTCGGACCGGTTGACCGTGACGGACTCGATGCCGTTCTCGTCGACCGTCACGCGGTCGCTGGTGTGCACGCCGTCGAAGTCAGTGACGACGGCGCGCACGCGCAGCGCGGTCGGTCGGAAGGCCTCCCGGTGCGCCAGGGCCAGCTCGGCGAGGGTGAAGTCGTCGGTCGTGTCGATCTCGAGCGCATCGGCCGGGTCGACCTCCACCATCTCGAGGCGTCCGAAGAAGCGGTGACCGTGCTCGAGGAAGCCGCGGGTCCGCATCGCGTAGAACGCGCCCGTCTCGACGAACTCGGCCGGCCGGTCCTGACGGCGCAGGCGCGTCGCGGAGTCGTGGTTGATCCCGACCGGTCCGTCGGGACCCGTGGTCCAGAGGTGGGCGTGGCTCGGTGCGACGCTGAACGCGACGTCGGCCACGTCGTCCTGCACGAGGGAGATCGCACGATCCACGTCGGCCGGCTCGATGAACGGGCTGGTGGCCTGCACGAACACCGTCACCTCGGGGACCGACCCGTAGGTGCCGAGCTCGTCGAGGACGTGCCGCAGTGCCGACTCCGACGTCGCGGAGTCACCGGCGAGGCGTCGTGGCCGGTCGATGACGAGGGCGCCGTACCCGCGTGCGGCGTCGGCGATCTCCTCGTCCTCGGTCGAGACGATCACGGCGTTGATGCCGCGGACCTCGCGGAGGGTGCGGACCGCGCGCCCGATCAACGGCTCGCCGCCGAGCTCGCGCAGGTTCTTGCGGGGAACGCCCTTCGACCCGCCACGGGCGGGGATCACGGCGACCACGCCGCGTGCCGTCGGCACGGGCGTCACCGGGTCCGGCGCAGGGGCCACATGGGTCATGTGGCGGACGCTAGGCAGCGTCGACGTCCGGGCGGTGAACGCCACGACAACCCGCGGCCAACGGCGCCAGGGAGCCGATAATCGTTGCGAGGACAGGCAGACGGGCGGGATTGGCGGCGTGTCGGGCGGCCTGCGTCGAACGTTCGGTGAACGCTCCGCGGCGTCCGGGCGACCTTCGACGATCCGGCCGTAACGTGGGATGGATGAGGCCCCCGCGTGCGTTGCTGATCGCCGCCTACGACTCCCAGCTCAAGTGGTGCGCACCGTTGCGCACCGAGCTGACCGAGCGCGGCTTCGTCTGCGAGGCGGTCGCTCCCTCCGACCTCAAGTCGGCCCTCTCGGAGTCCCAGATCGCCGACGCCGGCTTCGACCGCGTCGACCTGCGCCCGTGGGAGCGGATCGTCACCGACGCCGCGGCGAGCGACGTGGTGGTGGTGGCTCTCGCAGGACCGATCGTGCAGCGGCTGTGCCACGACCTGGCGGGCCATCTGCAGGAGACGAGCGAGGTCGGTCCGGTCCTCGTGTCGGGCTGGGTCGGCATCATCATCGAGAAGATCACGGCCGGGTACCTCGACCGTGCGTGCACCGACGTCGTCGCGGTCAACTCGGGGGCCGACCTGGCCCACTTCGCCGAGGTGGGGGAGGCGATCGGCATCGGCTCGGACAACCTCGTCCTGACGGGCCTGCCGTTCCTATCGCGCCAGCCGGCTGAGCACCGTGCGCAGCGTCCTCCGCGCACGGTGCTCTGGGCCGACCAGCCGACGGTGCCCGCGGCGCCGCGCGAGCGTCGGCACGTCTACGACCGCCTCATCGCCTACGCGACGGACCACCCGGACCGCACCGTGCTGCTCAAGCCGCGCCACCGGCCGGGCGAGGACACATTCCACCGCATGAAGCACCACCCCGAGGACGTCCTGGCGGGCGTGCCGACGCCGCCCAACTTCGCCATCGTCTACGACCCGATCACGCAGCTGCTCGAGGACACCGACCTGCTGCTGACGGTGTCGTCGACCGCCTGCCTGGAGGCGCTCGACCGTGGTCTCGACGTGGCGCTCGTGGCCGATCTCGGGATCCACGAGCGCTACGGCAACCACGTGTTCCTCGACAGCGGCCTGCTGCGCACGTTCGAGCAGGTCGGTGCCGACGACATCGGCGCGATGTCGGACAGCTTCCGCCGCAGCTACTTCGAGGGCCGGGACCGCCCGCCGGCGCAGGTCGTGGCCGACCGGGTCGAGAAGCTCCTCGCCTCGGGCGAGCGCCCGTCACGGGCGGTCTGGGCGACCTCCTACGTGCGCGGGGTCTGGGCGGCGCGCGACGCCGTGGCCGCCGGTGCGCCCGCCCGCCGGGCCCCGCTGTGGCGGCGGGTGCCGGCCGCGGGGCGGCGGCGGGTCGTGCAGGCGTCGGGCGACGCGCGGCGGATCGTGCGGCGCGCGCTGCCGCTGTAGGGCGAGTCGATCGGCGCCTGGCTTCGTGACCTGGGCGGGGGACAAGGGGCAGGGACCACGCGTCGTGGGGGCTTCGGCGGTCGGCTCTCCGTTGCAGTGACGAAGGATGATGCATGCCGGCTGCTCCCACGACACGGATGCATCAGCCTCGATCTGCATGAGACGCAGGGTGATGCATGGCGGTGGTTCCGGCGACTCCGATGCCTCACCCTCGCTCCACCAGGGGTCGCCGGTCACCCATCGGACTCCCGAGCCGTCCGCGTCCGGTCCATGCCGCTTGTCGGAAGCACGCCGAGCGGTCAGACGATGTCCGGTTGCCTCACTCGCCCGCGGCGCGAGCGACTTCCTCCGCGAAGCGGGACTGCGAGGCCTCCCACGAGAGGGAGGCAGACTTCGCACGCGCACCGTCGCCGAGGAATCGGCGCCACGACGGGTCGCCCAGGATGTCGCCGATCGCCTTGGTCAGCTGGTCCGGGGTGTCGACGAGGATGCCGGAGTCCTTGTGGTCGATCGACTCCTGCGTGCCGCCCGCCGAGGCGTACGCGACGGTCGGGGTGCCGTGCAGGCCGGCCTCGCCGACGACGAGTCCCCAGCCCTCCTTGAGCGAGGGCATCGCCATGACCCAGGCCTCGGCCAGGAGCCGGTGCTTCGTGGCCTCGTCGACGAAGCCGTGGAACGTCACGCGGTGTGCGACGCCACGGGCCTCGGCGTGGGCGCGGAGCTCGTCGCCCCACCAGCCGTCGCCGGCGACGTCGAGCGTGAGCTCAGGGTGCTCCTCGGCGAGGTCGGCGAGCGTGTCGATCGCGTGCTCGACCTGCTTGTGCGGCACGAGGCGGCCCAGCACGCACAAACGTGGCGTCGTGCTGCGGGGACCGCCCAGACGCGGCGCCGGGACCGTGCCGTTGTGCACGATCGCGATGCGGTCGCGGTCGACGCCGAGGTCGACGAGCTCGAGCCGTGTGGCCTGCGAGACCGTGACGTAGCGCGAGCGGCGGTACAGGCGCGGCGAGAGCACGCTCTCGATCCACCAGCCGACCCGACCGATGAGCCCGGGGTAGACGACCGGCCACTGCTCGCGGTGCACGTGGTGCAGCAGCACCAGGACGGGCTTGCGGGTGGCCCACCGCGTGAAGAAGGGCAGGCCGTTCTGCACGTCGACCACGAGGTCGACCCGGCCGTAGCGACCGAGCAGCAGGCGCGCGAAGATCTGCAGGTACACGCCGAACTTGGCGCCGCTGCGCACGAAGCGGATGCCGTCCCTGGTCTCGACCTTCGGAGCGCCATCGAAGGCGGCGGAGGCGATGGTGACGCGGTGACCGCGCTCGGCCAGTCCGCGAGCCATCTGCTCGACGTAGAACTCGGAGCCGCCACCCTCGGGGTGGTCGGTGTCGCGCCAGTTGCAGAACAGCACGTGCATGTCGAATCGTTCTCCCTCAAGAACTCCCTGCGCACCCGAGTCCCTCAACTCAGGCGTGGGATCGTGACACAGGTCACGATCCGTCTCCGACGGTATCACCCGCCTGGTCCTCGGGCGGTTATCGTGACGCCGTGACAGGCGGAGGGGAGGCGGACGCAGCGGACGTGGAGCGGTCGTCCGACCTCACGCGTCGCTTCCGTCTGGGCGTGGGATGCCTGGTCCTCACGGCGCTGGCGTTCCTCCAGCAGCCGGGACGCATCGTCGGCGACACCAAGCTCGACCTCGTCGTGGACCCGGGCGGCTTCCTGCAGCGGTCGCTGACCATGTGGGACGCGGAAGGGTTCCTGGGACAGGTCCAGAACCAGGCCTACGGCTACCTCTTCCCCATGGGGCCCTTCTTCTGGCTCGGCCGGCTGGCCGACCTCGACCCCTGGGTCGTGCAGCGGCTGTGGTGGACGCTGCTGTGGTGCGTCGCGTTCGTCGGGATGGCGAAGCTGGCCCGGGCCCTGGGGGTGGGCACCCCGAACCTGCAGCTCCTCGCCGGACTCCTCTACGCACTGTCGCCGCGCGTGCTGACGATCATGGGGGTCAACTCGATCGAGGCGTGGCCGGCGTCGCTCGCGCCCTGGGTACTGCTGCCCCTCGTGACGGGGATCGTCTCCGGCCGCCCGCGGCTGCGCGCGGCCCAGAGTGCGCTCGCCGTCGCCTGCATCGGCGGCGTCAACGCCGTCGCGACCGCCGCCGTGCTGCCGCTCGCAACGCTCTGGCTGCTGATGGCGCCCCGCGGTGAGGCGCGCCGCCGGATGCTCCGCTGGTGGCCGCCCCTGGTGCTCGTCGTGACGGCGTGGTGGTGGTTGCCGCTCGTGCTCCTGGGGCGCTACAGCCCGCCGTTCCTCGACCACATCGAGAGTGCGGCCAACACGACGGTCAGCGCCTCCGTGCTCGACGCCCTGCGCGGCACGACGAACTGGGTCCCTCGCGCCACCAGCTCCTACGAGGCGGGGCGCGACCTCCTCACCTGGCCCTCGGTGGTGGTGGCGCTGGCCGTCGTGGCGGCGGCGGGCCTCGCCGGCCTCGCCCACCGGCGGATGCCGCACCAGCGCTTCCTCGTCGCCGGCCTCCTGGCCGGGGTCGTGCTGACGACACTCGGCCACACAGCCGGCGTCGCCGGGTGGGGCGCGATCGGACTGCAGGACCTGCTCGACGGACCCCTGGCGGCGATGCGCAACCTGCACAAGTTCGATCCCGTGGTGCGGATCCCGATCGTCCTCGGGGCCGTGCACCTGCTGGCGGTGGTCCTCGCGCGGGTGCGCGACACCGACGACGTCGAGACCGTCCGCTGGTCGACGCGTGCGCTCGCACTCGTCGTGGCCTCGTGCGTGGCCGCCGCCATCGCGCCGGCTTGGACGGCCCGCGTCGCCAATCCCGGAAGCTTCGTCTCGGTCCCGGACTACTGGGTCGAGGCCGCTGACTGGTTGGGGGACCAGCCCGACAGCACGACGTTGCTCGTGCCCTCGTCACGATTTGGTGACTACCTGTGGGGCAGCACCGGCGATGACGTCATGCAGCCGCTCGCGCAGTCGGCGTGGACCACCCGCCCCGTGGTGCCCCTGACGCCGGAGGGCACGGTGCGGATGCTGGACTCGATCAACGACGAGCTCGCGACCGGGGCGGCGGCGCCCAGCCTCCCGACCACGCTCGATCGCGCCGGGATCGACCACCTGGTGATTCGTTTCGACCTCGCCGAGGCCAGTGACCCGGAGCGTGCCGAGCTCGCGTGGCGCACCTTGCGGTCGACCCCGGGGATGGAGCTCGCCGAGACCTTTGGTCCACCGGTCGGAGGAACTGGCCTGATCGAGGACGTGCTGTCGCGCCGGTTCGTCGACGGCGGGTGGCGCACGCACCACCCGGCGATCGCCGTCTTCGCGGTCGAGGACGCGGGTGAGCAACCCACGACGGCTCCACTCGAGGACGTGCCGGTCGTGGTGGGTGGCGCCGACGCCGTGACCGGGCTCGACCGCCTCGGCGTGCTCGAGCCGGGTCCGGTGCTCCTGGCCGGGGACCGTCCGGAGGAGGCCCGTGGTCCGTGGGTCCTGACCGACGCGCTCCGGCGCTCCGAGATCGATTTCGCGCTCGTGGACCGGAACCGGTCGGCGTCGCTGACCGCTGACGACCCGTACACGCTCGACCGCGCGGCACACGACTTCGTGTCCGACGCCGACGCCGCCTCACTGTCGGTTCCGGTGCTCGAGGGGGCGGAGCGGCTGACGGCATCGTCGTCACGCGGCTGGGTCAACGCCGAGGGTCTCGTCTCGCCGTCCGCGGCGCCGTGGGCGGCCTTCGACGCCGACGCGAGGACGGCCTGGCGCGCCGTCGGTGGCGCTGGTCGGCTCGAGCTCGAGCTGGACGCGCCACGCGACGTCGGCGTGCTCACGCTGCGCGCGGGTCTGGCGCCCGGGGAGACCCAGCAGGTCACGATCGGCACCGAGGACGGTGACGTCATCCGGACCGCTCGCGGTGACGACCCCGTCAGCGTGGACGTCGGCACGGTCGACGTGGTGCGGATCGAGGTCGAGCGCGACGGGGTCGACCGCACCGATCGCGCTGACGCCGACGTGCCCGACGCGCAGGTCGCCGACGTCACGGCGACGGGCCTCGACCTGTCCCGCCCGCTGGTGCTGCCCGAGGTCGAGCAGGCCGATCGCATCGTGCTGGGCCTCGACCAGGGCGAGCGACCGTCCTGCCTCGACGTCGGCGGCATCTTCCAGTGCCGCCCCGGCGTCGGTGATCCCGGTGAGGACGCGTACGAGGTCGACCGGCTGCTGACCGTGGGGGACGGCGGCACCTTCGACGCCACGATCACGACGCGAGCCGTCGCGGGCCAGCCGTTGGACGCCCTCGTCCAGCAGGGTTCACCGCTCCAGGTCCGTGCGAGCTCGACCGTCAGCAGCGATGCCCGCACGACGGCGTCGCAGATGATCGACGGCAACGTCTCGACCGGCTGGATCGCGGCGGTCGGTGACGCCCGACCGACCGTCACGCTGTCGTGGGCCACCCCCCAGACCGTCAGCGTCCTCGGTGTCAGGACGACCGACTCGCTGCCGGCGTCCTCGGTCGCCGCGATCGTGGTGACGACGGACGACGGCACCACCGTGACCGCCGACGTCGCCGACGGTGTCGCGATCATCCCCGAGGTCACCTCGACGAGCCTGTCGATCAAGCTCACGTCGGCTCGTGACGCCGTCGACGACGAGAGGAACGGGCTCGCGGCGTACCTGCCCGTCGGCGTCAGCGAGATCTCGGTGCTCGACGCCCCGGCCGGGGCGGTCGTGCCGGGGCTCGACCCCGTCGACTGGGGCTGCGGCTCAGGTCCGGCCGTCACGATCGACGGCACGACCACGTCGACGGCCCTCTCGGCGTCGTCCGAGGACCTGATCTCCGGGGTGACCGTCCCGGCGCGGCTGTGTGGCGAGGTGCCGGAGGTGACGCTGCCGGGCGGCGAGTCCCGCGTCACCGTGGTGGCGTCGGACGTCGCCCTCGCCGGTCAGCTCGTGCTCACGTCGACGAGGCCGTGGGAAGCCGCGGCGACAGGGCAGCAGGTCGTCACCCGACAGCACAACGCCAACCCCGGGTGGGAGGGCGAGGTCGACGGTGAGGACGTCCCAGCGGTCATCGTCGACGGTTGGCAGCAGGGCTACCTCGTGCCGACGGGTGAGGCGGGCGACCTCAGCACGACCTTCGGTCCGGGACCGACGTACCGCGCGGCGCTGGTCGCGGGCGGCGTGCTGGCGCTTCTCGTGGCGGTCGGCACCGTGGTGGCGACGCTGCGATCGCGTCGCCGTCCCGTCGAGGTTCCCGCCGTCCTGGGCGAGTCGCGCTGGTCGTCGCGCGCGGTGCTGGTGGCTGCGGCGGCCGTCACGTTCGCCGTCGTGGCCGGGACGCCGGGTCTCGTGGCGCTCGGTGCTGCCGCCCTGCTCGCCCTGACGACGCGGTTCGGGCGGCTGGCGGCGGGTGCGGCCGCGGTCGCCGCGGCTCTCGGGGGCGTGGCGACCGCCGTCGTGGCCGACACGACCACCCTGACACCGGAGGTGGCTCAGTGGTGCGGGGTGCTCGCGACGGCCTTCCTCCTCGTCGCCGTGCTCGACCTGCGGTGGCCGAGCCGGTTGGCCGGCCGTTCCACGACGCGGTAGAGCACCTCGCTCACGACCTGGCTGATCGCGAGCACCAGGACCAGCAGCAGGGGCCACGAGATCTCGAACTGCGTGAACCCGAACCCGGGGACGACCAGCTCGATCACGAGGAGGTGGCAGCAGAACAGTGCGAACGACGTGTGCCCGAGATGGCGGGCGACCGGGTGCGCGAGCCACGAGCGATCCCGTGGCGCCAAGACGCACGGCCCCACGAGCAGGAGGGCGACCAGGCCGTACCCGACGTGCCGCACCAGTGCCGCGTCGACGTCCGGCTGGAACAACCCGACCGGTCCACCGAGGGGGGTCGCCACGAGCAGCAGGACGGCGGCGGCCGCGATCCAGCAGGTGGCCCGGTCGGTCGCCAGACGGTTCGCCAGCCGCGTCAAGGCCCTTGGGGTGGTCGAGTCCGAGTCGGTGGCGATCGCGGCGAGCGCGATCCCGGCGACGAACCACGTGAGGTGCGACGGGAGCTGACCGCGCAGGGCGACACTGAGGGCGTCCCCGATCGACCACGAGACGACGTTCCAGGCGACGCTGAACGCCACCAGGCCGCCGAGGCTCGCCATGAGACGGAGCATGCTGCCCCGGCCGAGTCGCACGAGGCACCAGCCGATCATGGGGAGGACCAGGTAGAACGACGCCTCGACCGTCAGGCTCCACATCTGGGTCAGGCCGGCGGGCAGCTCGGGGTCGCCGAGGTGGGCCACGAGGGTCAGGTTCTGCAGCCAGACCTCGATACCTTCGCCGCGGTTGGCCGGCAGGAGGGTCATCGCGGCGACGACGGTCAGCAGGTAGACCGGGAAGATCCGGAAGAAGCGCTTGCGGTAGTACCGCCGGACCGATCCGGCCGGCGGGGGAGCAGACGACGCGTCCAGCGCGCGGGCGACCCAGGGCCGACCGAGCAGGAATCCCGAGAGCACGAAGAAGATCGCGACGCCGATCTCGAGTCGATGGGTCAGGGCGCCCAGGACGCCGTCGCCGTAGATGCCGGCCCAGAAGGCGGTGTGGGTGGCCACGACCGCGATCGCGGCGACCGCCCGCAGGCCGTCGAGCTCGGCGTACGTGCGGGACTGGACGGGCATGCTCCGATCGTCGCACGGCACCCGATCATCCGGGGGTCGGTCTAGGCTCAGGCGCATGGACGACGCCGACCGCATGCTGCAGTTCATCGACGCCTCGCCGTCGCCGTTCCACGCCTGCGCGACGGCGACACGGTGGCTCGTCGAGGCCGGCTGGGTCGAGGTCGCCGAGCGTGACCCGTGGCCCACCGAGCCGGGCCGTTACCTCGTGCGTCGCGGCGGATCGCTGGCCGCCTGGTCGACGACGGCCTCGACCGACCCGGCCGACGCCTTCCGGATCGTGGGGGCACACACCGACAGCCCGAACCTGCGCCTCAAGCAGCACCACGACCGTCGCTTCGCGAACCTCGCGGTCCTGGCGCTCGAGCCGTACGGCGGCCCGCTCCTGACCACGTGGCTGGACCGCGACCTCGGCATCGCCGGTCGCCTCGGCCTGCGTGACGGCAGCGAGCGACTCGTGCACGTGGCCGACCCGGTGCTGCGCGTGCCGAACCTCGCGATCCACCTCGATCGCGACGCGTCGACCGCTCCTGACCGCCAGCGTCACCTCGATGCGGTGTGGGGGACCGGCGACGAGCCGTTCCTGACCTGGCTCGGCCGACGCGAGGGCTTCGACCCCGTCGACGTGCTCGGGTTCGAGCTCATGACGACCGACACCCTGCCGTCGGCCCGGGTCGGCGCCACCGCTGACTTCGTCGCCGCGCCGCGGCTCGACAACCAGGCGACCTGCTTCGCCGCGGTGCAGGCGCTGATCGACGCAGCGGGACCTGACAGTGCGGGGATCGACGGCATCCGTCCGGTCGTCGTCCTGTTCGACCACGAGGAGGTCGGCAGCACGTCCGAGCGTGGGGCGCAGTCGGACCTGCTCGCCACCGTCGTCGAGCGCACCGTGCTCGCCGCCGGTGGCACGCGCGACGACGTGCACCGTGCTGTGGCGCAGTCGATCTGTGCGTCCGGCGACATGGCGCACGCGACCCACCCCAACCACGCCGACCGGCACGAGCCGCTCCACCGCATCGTCACCGGCGGGGGTCCCGTGCTCAAGGTCAACCAGAACCTGCGCTACGCGACCGACGCCCGCGGGACCGTCGCGTTCGCGCTCGCGTGCGAGCAGGCCGGCGTGCCGCTGCAGCGCTACGTGCACCGCGCCGACCTTCCCTGCGGCTCGACGATCGGACCCATGAGCGCGGCCCGCACCGGCATCACCACGGTCGACGTCGGCGCGCCCCAGCTCGCGATGCACTCGGCGCGTGAACAGATGGCCGTGGCCGACGTGACCCCCTACGTGCACTCGCTCGGCGCATTCCTGGCTCCGGCGCACTAGGAACGCCCAGCCCCGCATTCACGGGAACGGGGGCCGTCGCGTACCCTAGAGGGGCGTCGATGGCCTGCGTCCGTCTCGGACCTGAGCAGACTGGCGCTCGTGTTTCTCTGGGGACCTCGTCCCCACGATCCAGGGGCCTTCGGCGTGTCCACCAATTCCATCCATCCATCGGAGCCCACCGGCTATGACTTCTGGCATCGCAACACCTGCTGTCGCACCGCAGGTTGCGGTCAATGACATCGGCAACGAGGCTGACTTCCTCGCTGCGATCGACAAGACCATCAAGTACTTCAACGACGGCGACATCGTCGAAGGCAC
>CAYRZN010000003.1:34903-39599 GCA_964428825.1 uncultured Aeromicrobium sp. | reverse complement strand
CCTCGAAAGGGGTACCGCAACCCAGGACGTGACCAAGGTTTCGAGGCTCGTCGCTGGCGCTCCTCACACCTCAACCACCGGTGGGTGGCCGGGGGTCAGAGGGGCTTGAGCTGGGTGATGGACCAGGTGTCGCCGGACTTCTCGACCGTGACCGAGAGCTGTGCCGCCGAGACGCTGCCCTGGTTGTCGGTGGCCCGTTGGCTGGTCTGGTCGAGGAACACGAGCACGGTGGCGGAGTCCTCCGTGGCCTCCTTGACCGCGACCGACTGCACCGCGGCCGTCAGCGTCAGCTGCTGCCCGGGCGCCTTCTCCTGCAGGTCGACGAAGAGCGTGTCGTACTCCTTGCGGGCGTCACCGGCCAGCACCTGGTCGGCGGCGGCCGTCGTTGCGTCGGGATCGGCGAAGTCGTAGGTGAGTACCTGGTTGAGGCCCGTCGTCACGAACGACTGGATCTCGGCGGTGAGGCTCGCGTCGACGACCGCGAGGTTCTCGGCTGCGGCCGTGGAACGCAGCTCGTGCGACTGCCACAGGCCGTAGACGCCCACGATCGCCAGGACGCCGGCGAGCACGAACGGCGTGAGCCGTGCGGCGAGGAGGGAGCGGACGCGGGTCATGACAGGCTCACCGCCACTTGCTTCAGGTCGGAGATCTTCCACTCGCCCTCCACCAGCTTCATCTGTGCGGAGAAGCGGTTGCGCTTGAGCGTCGGCTCCCTGCCCGGCACCGCGTCGTCGACGACCGTGATCTCCACGGCGGCCACGACGGTGGCCTCGTCGCCGTCGATGCTCAGCACGGCGGCGTCGACGACCTCGGCGGTGGCGATCTTCTGCTCGTCGACCAGGAGCTGGCGCTGGCTGTCGGTGATGCCGGCGATGCCGTCCTGGAACTGCCCGGTCGTGACGTCCTCCCATGCGGCGAGGTCGGCGTCGGGGTCGCGGTAGTCGAGGCTGTTGATCGTCTCGACGCCGTCGGTGGCGGCGATCAAGGCGGAGTCACGGTCCTGCGCGGCGGCGAGCTGGTCGTCGTGGGCCGCCTGCCACCACCACCAGGAGCCGACGACCGCGATCACGGCGGCGGCGATCAGGGCGATCAGGCCCAGGACAGGGCGCTTGCCGTCAGGCGACCCGGCGTCACCGGTCCCCGCCCCCGACGGGAGGGAGGTGTCGGGGGCGGGGTCGGCCTCGGACGCGTCGGTCGACGCCTCCGTCGAGGTGAGCGACGACGTCTCGTCCTCTTCCTCGGTCTTCACCGCGGCGATCTCGCCTGCGGTCTGGATCTGCTGTCTCATTTATTCCCCCCCAGGAGATCGGACAGGTCGTCGACGTCGTAGAGCACGACGCCGGTCGGGTTCGGCATCGCCGATCCTCCCGTGTTCAGCTGCTCCGTGGCCAGGTACTGCGCGGCCGGGTTCTGGCCAGGCACCGCCTGGGGTCCGCGGACGTCGACGCCGGAGGACGGGTCCACGGCACATCCGGCGCCCGTGTTGAAGGCGTCGCCGGGGCTGGTGTCGGTGCCTGGGCGGGGCGTCGTGCCGCCGTACCCGGTGGTGCAGGGCAGCGGCTTGGTGAACGAGGTCGACAGCCCCAGGTTGAGCGAGCCGCTCCCGGCCACGAGCCAGCCGACGCTGACGGCGTCGGGCACGCGGATGAGCGCGTCCTCCACCCCCAGGGCGTTGACGCCGAAGACCTGCGCGGTGGAGACCAGGTTGCCCAGCAGCATCCCCAGCGGTTGGCCGACCTCGACGAACAGCGCGTTGATCTCGGCCATCGCGGCCGGCGACTGCGTGATCAGCGTGCGCAGGTCGCTGTCGCTCGTGCGCAGCGTCTGCGTGATGAGCGCGAGGTCGCGGCTGAAGCTCGTGATGTCGTCGCTCGAGGCGATCTGGGTGTCGAGCACCGTGCTGGAGCTCTCGATCAGTCGGGTCGTGTTGAGGAAGTTCTCCTGCGCCGTCCTGGCGAAGTCGAGCGAGGTGTCGAGCAGGATGCCGAAGTCGTCGCCGACCCCGCGGGTGGCGCTGTAGGTCTCGTCGATCACGGTGCGCAGGGAGTCCTCCGGCACCGACGCCACGAAGTCGCGGCCCGAGCGCAGGACGTCGTCGAACGCCGGCGGCAACGAGTCGTCGTCGCCCGTGATGCGGTCACCGTCGGCGAGGTTCGTGCCGCTCGTGGAGTCGCTCTTCAGGTCGAGGTACTGCTCGCCGATGGCCGAGCGGTTCGTGACGGTGGCCTCGGCGTCGCTCGGGATGTCGGGCGCGCCCGACTCGATCTCGAGCGTCGCGACCATGCCTTCGTCGGTGACGGTCATGTCCTTGACACGACCCACCTGAACCCCGCGGTACGTGACCTCGCTGTTGACGAACAGGCCACCGGCGTCGGGCAGCTCGACCTGCAGCTGGTAGCTGCGGGCGAACGGGTCGATGCCGACGTACTTGGCACCGAGGTAGCTCGTGCCGAGCAGCGCGATGATGACGAACGCGATGAGCTTGTTGCGGACGGACGTGGTGATCACTGGTCCTCCTCATCGGGGTCGGGGGTGGGCGTCGGCGCGGTCGACGGGGGCGTCGGCAGCGTCGTGGGCGGCAGGCCCGGACCCGGCGTGGGCAGGGTCGGCGACGGATCCGGCAGCCCGGTGGGCGGCAGCGGCATCGTCGGGGTCGCGATGCCCGGCACCGGTGAGCTCGTGGGCGGCAGGATCATCGGCGCCGCCGACCCGCTTCCCCCGCAGATCGCGCACGGCTCGACCGGCTGCTCCCAGACGCATCCGATGGCGGTGCAGTCGGTGGGCAGCGTCTTGAAGTTGGTCGTGACGAAGACGTTGAGGTAGTCGCCCTTGATCGCCGGCAGGACCGAGTCGGGGAACGGGTAGGTCAACAGGATCTCGAGCGCGTTCGGCAGGTCCTGGCCCGAGGCGGCGAGCTGGGTGAGGATCGGCTCGAGCAGCTTGAGGTCGGCCACGATGTCGGCCTGGGCGGCGTCGAGCGTCTCGACCGCCACGACCGACAGGCCGTCGAGCGCCTCCAGCATCGCGACGAACTGCGGTCGCTGGGCCTCGAGCTCGGCCAGGCCGGGCGCGAGGCCGTCGAGCGCCGAGACGATCTTGTCGCTCTCGCCGTCGAGCGTGGTCGAGAGGGCCGCGAGGCTGTCGAGGGTCGCGGCGATGTCGGTGCTGCGGGCATCGACCGTGGTGACGAAGCCCTCCAGCTGGGTCAGGAACGTGCGGACCCGCTCCGGGTCGCCGGAGGAGATGTCCTGCAGCTCGCGGGAGATGTTCTGGAACTCCTGGATGTCGCCGCCGTTGAGCACGAGCGACAACGCGCCGAGCACCTGCTCGACCTGGGCCGCGCGGTCGGTGTCGTCGAGGTCGAGGCGCGTGCCGGAGGTGAGCTGGGCGTCGCCCGCGCGCACGTCCTCCTCGTCGGGTCGCACGAGCGCGACGTACTTCTCGCCCAGGAGCGAGGTCTGCTCGACGCGGGCGGTGGTGCCCTCGGGCAGGTTGGTGTCGCCGTTGACGAGGAGCTCGACGACGGCCGAACGACCGTCGTCGGCCAGCTCGATCTTGGAGACGCGACCGACCGGGACGTTGTCGGCGCGCACCGACGACTGCGGCACGAGGTCGAGCACGTCGTCGAACTCGGCCGTCAAGGTGACCGGGTCGCTGCCGATGTCGGCTCCGCCGGGCAGCGGGGTGTCGTAGACGCCGCGGTCGGTGAGACCGCAACCGCCGACGAGCAGCAGCGCGGCGGCAGCAGCAGCGGCAGCCGTGTAGGCCAGGCGTGAGCGTCGCATCACGGGGTCACCTCCACGCCGGGCAGGAGCACCGGGGGCGCGGTGGGCCCGGTCGTGCCGCTGTTGCCGGTGGGGCTCCAGATCGTGGCCTCGTTGAGGTTGCCGCGACCGTCGAGGGTGCCGTAGGCCGGGTTGTACGCACCGAGGAAGTTCTGCAGGAGCAGCGGGATGAGCCGCACCGACTCGTCGAGCGACGCCTGCTGGTTCACGAGGGTCTGCGTCGGGCCGATCAGGTTCTGCACGCTGGTCTGCAGGTTGCCGCGGTTGTCGCGGATGAAGTCGTCGAGCACGGCCATGGCGTCACCGAGGTTCGTGATGGCCGACGCCAGGTCGGTGCGGTCGGCCGCCAGGTAGTCGGTGACCTCGGCGAACTGGGAGCTGGCCGAGGAGACCGCGGCGTCGTTCTCGACGAGCATGTCCGACAGGTCGGCCAGGTGGCCGATCGTGGCGAACAGGTCGTCGTCGACGCCGGCGAGGGTCGTGGACGCCTCGCTGAAGCTGCTGATGGTGCGGTTGATGTCGAGGCCCGTCCCGTCGAGGTTGGTGGCGGCCACGTCGAGCAGGTCCGACAGCGCGCCGTCGGCGTTGGCACCCTCGGGACCGAGCTGGGTGCTGATGTCCTCCAGGCCGGCGTAGAGCTCGTCGACCTCGACCGGAACCGCGGTGTCGTCGACCTTGATCAGCGCGCCGTCGGCGAGGGCCTTGCCCTCGATGTAGGGCTCGGTGAGCTGGACGAAGCGGTCGGAGACCAAGGTGGGAGCGACGATGACCGCACGGGTGTCGGCGGCGACCTCCACACCGGAGTCGAGCTTCAGGCCCACCCGCACGATCGGACCGTCGGGCTCGACCGAGGTGACCTCGCCGACCGACACGCCCAGCACCTGCACGTCCGAGCCCGGGTACAGGCCGAC
>CAYRZN010000003.1:11047-34803 GCA_964428825.1 uncultured Aeromicrobium sp. | reverse complement strand
CCTCGCCGACCGACACGCCCAGCACCTGCACGTCCGAGCCCGGGTACAGGCCGACCGTCTCGGTGAACTCGGCGGTGAGCTCGACGCGGTCGCGCTCGGACCACCACGCGTAGCCGAACCACAGGAGGGCTGCCACGAGCGCGAACAGCACCACGGGCGCAATCGACCTCAACCGGGCGCTCATGACGCCACCGCCGTAGAAGGAGCGACGATCGGCGCTGGCGTCATGAGTTCAGCCGACATGGTCGCTCGCTGGCGCTCGCTCATGCTCCTCCTCCGCTCGCGGGTGCACAGTCCCGCACGATGTCGTTGGTCAGCTGCGGCGCGCCGGTGGGACCGAACAGGCCACACAGGTAGGCGTCGATCCAGCGACCCTGGCCGCTGGCCGAGGACAGGACCCGGTAGTACGGACCGAGCTTGGCCAGGGCCGAGTCGAGGTTGGCCTGGTTGTTGGTCAGGATCTGCGCGACCTGGTCGAGCTCGGCCAGGGCGGGCTGGAGCTGTTCCTCGTTGTCGCTCACGAGCCCCTGCAGCTGGATGCCCAGCGAGGACGTGCTCTCCAGCAGCGCCTGGACCGTGGCGCGCCGGTTCTCGAGCTCGGTCAGCAGCAGGCTGCCGTCGCTGATCAGCGCGGCGAGCTCGTCGTTGCGGTTGGCGAACGTCTCGGTGACGGTGCTGGTGGACTCCAGCAGCGCCGCGAGCTCCTCGTCGCGCGTCGAGATCGTGCGCGAGAGGTCGGTGAGACCGGCGACGGTGGTCTGCACCGACTCCGGGGTGTCGCGGAAGGCGTCGGCCAGGGCCGTGAAGCTGGCCTCGAGCTGCTGGGTGTCGACCTCGCCGATGTTGTCGGAGAGGTCGGAGAACGCCGCGGTCACGTCGTACGGGGTGGTGGTGCGCTCGAGCGGGATGGCCTCGTCGAGGTCGCCGCGACCACCCGGGTCGACAGCCAGGTACTTCTGGCCCAGCAGGGTCTTGACCTTGACCGCGGCGGTGGTCTGCGAGCCGAGGCGGACGTCCTTGGCCGTGAAGGTGACGACGACCTCGCCCTTCTCGAGCTCGATGCCCGTGACGCTGCCGACCTTGACGCCGGAGACCCGGACCTCGGTGCCCTTCTTGAGACCACCGGCCTCGGCGAAGTGCGCGGAGTACTCGCGTCCCTCACCGATGATCGGCAGGCGGGCCGCGTTGAACGTCACGAAGAAGATCAGCGCGAGGCTCAGGAGCCCGATGACCGCGATCGTGACGCGGTTGCGTTCCGCGAACGCCTTCCCGTACTTGCTCATGCCGACTCCCCCTCGTGAGCACCGGTGGTTGACCGACCGAGGTTTCGAGGCTCCGGCGCCAGAGCGCCGTCGCACCTCAACCACCGGTGGTGACCCCCGGTGGTTGAGGTGCGAGGAGCGCCAGCGACGAGCCTCGAAACCTCGGTCACCTGGCGGGCTGAGGAACCCCTTTCGAGACTCCCCGTTCCGGGTCCTGAGGTGTGAGGAGCCCTGGCGACGAGCCTCGAAGGGCGTCGCACCTCAAGGGGCGGGAGCTGGCGACTCATGCGGCGCACCTCGCGGAGTTGGACTGGACGCCCACGTCGCCGTAGTAGCCCTCGGGGTTCGGGATGACGCCACCGATCTGGCAGACGTAGAAGTTGAGCCACGAGCCGTAGCTGCCGATCGTGCCGATCGCGTCGAGCTTGGTGGGCAGCATCGTGAAGAACTCGTCCAACGTGCCCTCGGCGTCCGACAGGTTGCCGGCGAGGGTCTGCAGCGCCGCGATGTCGTTCTTGAGCGGCGCGCGTCCCTCCTCGAGGAGGTCGGCGACACTGACTGACAGACCGCTGAGCCCGTCGAGCGTGCTGCCGATCGTCTGGCGGTCCGACGCCAGACCCGAGACGAGCTGCGACATCGTCGTGATGACGGCGTCGACCTGGTCGGTGCGGCCGTTGATCGTGGTGAGCACCGAGCTGAGGCTCGTGATGAGGTCGCCGATCACGGCGTCCTTCGCGGCCAGGGTCGAGGTGAGGTTGCCGGTGCTGGCGAGCAGGGTGTCGACGGAGGCGCCGTCGCCCTGGAACACCGCGATGATGTCGGAGCTCAGGGCGTTGACGTCGTCGGGGTCGAGTGCCTGCAGCAGCGGCTGGAAGCCGTTGAACAGCAGCGTGAGGTCGAGCGCGGGGGCAGTCTCGTCGAGGCCGAACGTGTGCCCGGGCTCGAGCGCGTCTCCCTTGCGCTCCGGCGGCTCGAGCGAGATGTAGCGCTGACCCACGAGGTTGCGGAACTTGAGCTGCGCCACGGTGCCCTTCTCGACGGTCGTGCCGTCGGCCACCGTGAACTCCACGACCGCGTTGGCGTCGTCGTCGAGCCCGACCTTCGAGACCGTGCCGACCTTGACGCCGGCCATGCGGACGTCGTCGCCCTTGTTGAGGCTCGTGGCGTCGCTGTAGATCGCCGAGTACGTCTCGCCCGGTCCGCTGGAGTTGCGGATCGTGGCGGCCAGGGCTGCCGTGGCGAGCACCGTCAGGAGCGTGAACGCGATGCTCTTGATCAGGATGGACCTCACTGGACCGTCACCACCGTTCCGCGGAGCGTGGGGCCGAGCAGCAGGCTGGACCAGGCCGGGTACTCGTCGGGCGGGAGGTCCTGGCCTCCTGCCAGCAGCTCGGCGATGAGCTGGTTCTCGGCCGGGGAGTTGACCTCACCCAGGCCCATGGCGTCGCTGAGCTGCGCCGCGACGAGCGGGCTCGGCGGGGGCGCGATGACCGGGGGCGAGTCAGCCGAGGCCGGGTTCGTGACCGCACCGGTCTGGTACGGGCAGCGGGGTCCACCTCCAGACTGGAACTGCGGGCTGTCGGCGCCGTACTGGTAGGCGCCGCGGCTCGGCACGACGTTGAGCGTGACGTGGATGCCGGGCTCGCCCGAGCTTGCACCGAGCACCTCGTCCATGACCGGGATGAAGTCGCTGACGGCCTTGAACAGGCACGGGAACTGCGTGGCGTACGGGGCAGCGGCGCCGAGCGCGTCGCGGCTGGCGGCCGAGAGCGTGATGATGTTGCCCTGGTTGGCCTCCAGCCACGCGCGCGTGGTGTTCGAGCTCGTGATGACGGTGGCGAACAGGTTGGTGAGCGTCTGGCTCTCGGCCACGATCGTGTCGGCCGTGACCGTGAGGTCGTCGAGCGCGTCGAGCAGGTCGGGTGCGGCGACGTCGTAGGTGCGGGCGACCTCGCCGAGCTTGACCAGGTCGTCGGCCATCTGCGGCACGTACGGCTGCAGCTGCGTGAGGTAGGTGCCCCACTCCTCCATGGCCTCGCCGATGTCGTCGCCGCGGCCCGAGAGCATCAGGCTGAGCTCGCCGAGCGCGGCCGACAGCTTGTCGGGCTGCAGGGCTTCGAGGACGGGCAGCAGCTCGTCGAGGACCTCCTCGAGCTCGACGGCCTCGTCGGACGCGTCCTGGCGGATCGTGTCGCCGGCCGCCAGACCTTCGCCGCTGGTGGCGCCGTCGGCCAGGAGCTGCACGTAGCGCTCGCCGAACAGGGTCTTGGGCAGCAGCCGCGCGACGGTGTCGGCGGGCAGGCCCTCGGCGATGCCGGGCTTGAGCGCGAGGGTGAGGACCGCACCGTCATCGGTGGACTCGATGCGCTTGACCTCGCCGACCGGGACGCCGTTGAGCTTGACGTCCGAGCCGGGCTGCATCGCGTTGCCGACGCTGCCGGTCGTGAGCTGGATCTCGGTGCGGGGCGAGAACGCCTTGTTGTACATCAGCACCGCGACGACCAGGCCCGTGACGACGATGCCGATGAAGACGACACCGAACACGAGGTCGAGGGGGCGGGTGCTCCGCACCACGACGGGCCCGCTCATCCGGCGATCCTGACGGTCGTGCTGGTGCCCCACAGCGCCAGCGAGAGCACGAGGTCGAGCACCGCGACGGTCACGATGCTGCGACGCACGGCCGTGCCGACCGCGATGCCGACCCCCGCCGGACCGCCGTGCGCGGTGAACCCGAGGCGGCAGTGGATCAGGATGATGATGACGGCGAACACGAGCACCTTGACGAACGACAGCAGGATGTCGATCGGCGGCAGGAACAGGGTGAAGTAGTGGTCGTACGTGCCCGCGGACTGCCCGTGGAAGTAGACCGTGACGATGCGGGATCCGGCGTACGACGTGAGCAGGCCGATGACGTACAGCGGGATGATCGCGATGAACCCGGCGATGACGCGCGTGGTGACGAGGTAACGGCGGCTCGCGACCGCCATGACGTCGAGCGCGTCGACCTCCTCGTTGATGCGCATCGCGCCGAGCTGGGCCGTGAAGCCCGACCCGACGGTGGCCGAGAGCGCGAGCGCGGCGACGAGCGGCGCGATCTCACGGGTGTTGAAGTACGCCGAGATGAAGCCGTTGAGCGTGGCAGTGCCGATCTGGTCGAGAGCTGCGTAACCCTGCATGCCGACGACGGTGCCGACGAACAGGGTCATGCCGAGCATGACGCCGATCGTGCCGCCGATGACCGCGAGGGCGCCGGTGCCGAAGCTGACCTCGGACAGCAGGCGCGCGATCTCCTTCGGGTGGAAGCGGATCGCCTTGGGGATCGCGACGAGCACGCCGATGTGGAAGCGCAGGCCGGCGCCGAGGCTGGCGAGCCGGTCGGCGGGCATCTTCGAGGCGCGCTTGGCGAACGAGTCGCGCTTCGGGCGCGCGGGTGGCGGGAACTGCGGCTGCGCGTGCGGCTGCGGCTGGGTAGCTGTCATGGGTCAGGCTCCCTTGCCTGGGACGAGCTGGAGGTACAGCGTCGTGATCACGAAGTTGACGAAGAAGAGCATCAGGAACGTCACGACGACCGACTGGTTGACCGCGTCGCCGACACCCTTCGGGCCGGGCGCGGTGTTGAGGCCGCGGTAGCAGGCGATGACACCGGCCACGAAGCCGAACACGACGGCCTTGATCTCACCGACCCAGAGGTCGGAGATCTGCGCGAGGGCCGTGAACGAGGCGAGGTAGGCGCCCGGTGTTCCGCCCTGCACGATGACGTTGAAGACGTAGCCGCCGATCACGCCGACGACCGAGACGAGGCCGTTCAGCAGCACCGCGGCGAGCACACAGGCGATGACGCGGGGCACGACGAGCCGCCGGACGGGGTCGATGCCCATGACGCGCATCGCGTCGATCTCGTCCTTGATGCGGCGCGAGCCGAGGTCGGCGCAGATCGCCGCGCCACCGGCACCCGCGATGACGAGCGTGGTGACGATCGGCGCCGCCTGCTGCACGACGGCCAGGACGCTGGCGGCACCCGTGAACGACTGGGCGCCGACCTGCACCGTGAGGGTGCCGAGCTGCAGCGCGATGACCGCGCCGAACGGGATGGCCACGAGCATCGCCGGGACCCAGCTGACGCTGACGACGAACCAGAACTGCTCCAGCACCTCGCGCCAGGCGAACGGTCGGCGGAAGGTGGAGCGGACGGCGTCGAGGCCCAGGGCCATGAGGTCGCCGACCGAGGTCAACGCCCGCGTGACGATGCCGCGCTTGGGGAGGGGACGTGCTCGATCAGCTTCGTCGTCGGGCGCGATGTAGAGCTGCGCCGCCCCACTGGCGACCCGCTGGCGGTGCCGCTCGTTGGCCGCGCGCGGCTGACCCGACTTCGGCATGAGCTGGCGCGGCAGCACCTCGACCGGGCGGGCACCGGCGTGACGTGAGAGCACCGAGGTGCCGCCGGGGTAGACCGGGTCGAGCTCGATCGGCTGCTCGCGGCGGTGGTCGGTCTCCTCGCTCATGCCGATCGGTCCCTCGGGGTCGCCGCTCATGAACTGGCTGACGACGGGGTGGTCGGTGAGCAGGAAGTCCTCACGCGGGCCGAACATCACGAGCTCTCGGCGGTAGAGCATGCCGAGGTTGTCGGGCATCGTGCGGGCGAGCTCGATGTTGTGGGTGACGACGAGCATCGTGGCGTCGGTGGCGGCGTTGACCTCCACGAGCAGCTGGGCGAGGTTCGAGGTGCGCACGGGGTCGAGCCCGGAGTCGGGCTCGTCGATCAGGATGATCTCGGGATCGGTCACGAGCGAGCGGGCCAGGCCGGCGCGCTTCTTCATGCCGCCGGAGATCTCGCCGGGCACCTTGTGCTCCTGGCCCACGAGCCCGACCATGTCGAGCTTCTCCATGACGATCTCGCGGATCTCGGTCTCGTTCTTGCGGGTGTGCTCGCGCAGCGGGAAGGCGACATTGTCGTAGACGTTCATCGAGCCGAAGAGCGCGCCGTCCTGGAACAGCACGCCGAAGCGCTTGCGCATCTCGAGGCGCATGGCCTCGGTGGCGCGCACCATGTCGGTGCCGTCGATCAGGATCGAGCCGGCCTCCGGCTGCACGAGGCCCATGACCGACTTCAGGAACACCGACTTGCCGGTGCCCGAGGGGCCCAGCAGCGCGGTGATCTCACCGGCGGGAAGCGTCAGCGTGACGTCGTTCCAGATGTTCTGGCTGCCGTACGTCTTGCTGAGGCCCTCGACCTCGACCGTGCCGCCCATGCGGTGCCCTCCTCCGTGGTCCGCCGACTGCGTCGGCCTGACGCGGCGCACGACCCCCGAGTGGTCGGCGCCACCGTGAACCTAGGTGTGCCCCACGTCACGGCGCTACCCCCGAGGAGCGATGTCGTCGATCTGGACGGTTTTTTGTCACGTGCCTCACAACTTCTGCAGGTCGTTGCCGAAGAGCATCGCCAATGAGACGGATCAGTAGCATGATGAAGAGGCCGGGGCGAGCACCGATTCCCCGCCCGCTCCCGGCAGCCGTGTCGTCTTGATCGACCGCGCGGGGGCACGGGCCGGCGCGAGCTGGTTGCGCCATGCGTCCCTGTCGCGGAAGGCGACCGTGGAGGCGCGGCCCCGAGGCGCCGGGGCCGCGCATCCGTTCCACCGCGAACCCGGTCGTCCACAGGCTGGGCGACGAGATCCGGAGGGCGTCAGAGGGTCGACCTACGGTCGGTCGGGCCCACCTCTCGGAAAGGCGCTTCATGACCGACTCCTCCCGCTCTCGGCCCTCGTGGCAGCACGAGCCGTGCCCCGCGTGGTGCGTCGCCCTGCACGCCGAGGCCGACCTGCCTGCCGACCGCGTCCACGACAGTGCGGGCCGTTACACGCCAGCGGTACTCGGTGGACCGCTCGAGGGCGAGCAGACCGCCACCGAGCTCCTGATCCTCATGTCGCGCCGGTCCGGCGACGCTCGCGACTGGGTGTTCGTCGGCCAGCCCGAGCGCGAAGGTCGCCACCTGTCGCTGAGCCGTGAGAGCGCCATCCGCGTGGCCCACGCGATTCTGCGGCTCGCGTCCGATGGCGACTGAACCGTACGGGCTGCTACTGATGAGTCCGTCGACTTATCCGTAGCATCGAGCGAGAGTGCACGAGTGGCTCAGCACCCGAGACAGACCATCGGTCTCAAGATCCGCGAGATCCGTCGGGCGCGCGGTCTGAGTCAGCAGGCGTTTGCCGACGAGCTCGGCGTCGACCGCACCTACATCGGGTCGCTCGAACGCGGCGAGCGCAACCTGACGCTCGACACCGTCGTGGCCCTGGCCGAGCGCCTCCGCATCGACGTGCTCGAGCTCCTGGTGCCGCCGAGTCGCGCGCGTGGGACCACCGGACAGCGCTGAGGCCGGCTCCCGTCATACGGCGGGGATTCCGGCCTCCACTTCCCACTCCCCCGTAGGGGCGGGCAATACCTTCATCGTAGCAGCGGCCGATAGGCGTACACCGGTTGTCCACAGAGCGAGGTGGAACCTCTCGCGTTGCGGAGCTCGTTCCTCCTAGCGTGCCTCCCATGTCCGGGGAAGTGCATGCCTGGCTCGACGAGTCGGTCCACGTCAATCGGGCCGGTCCGGGCTTCTACGTCCTCGCCGCCACCATCGCCGGTACCGAACGCTGCGACGCCATTCGCACCGAGCTTCGAAGGCTTGTCGTCAGCCCGACGAAGCGGCTCCATTGGAATGCCGAGGCCGCGTCGACGCGGCACGGAGTGAGTGCGGCCATCAGCGATCTCGGCCTCGATCACCTGGCTGTGATTGCCCCGGCGACGGCGAAGAAGCAGGAACGCGCTCGCCGCAAGTGCCTCGAAAGGCTCCTCCACGAGCTGGGGCAACGAGAAGTGACCCGCGTTTGGCTCGAATCGCGCCAACACCATCTCGACGCACGTGACCGTGACATGGTCGCGGCCCTCGTCGGAAGTGGAGTCATTCGACGCGCCCTCACCGTCGACTTCGCCAGGCCGCTCGACGAAGCCATGCTCTGGATCCCCGACGCCGTCGCTGGAATGACCACCGCCGACGAGCGCACCGGCACCACCGTGTGGAGCGCGAACCTCGGAGGCCGCTACCGGTGCATTCGGCTCTGAATGACGAGGCTTCGGAACAACCTCAAGTCGCCCATGAACGACGGTGGGTGGGGAGCCTGTCGGCTCCCCACCCACCGTCGTTCAACCGCTGAGCGTCAGCTCAGCAGGTGGCGTCCTCGCGCGCGGTAGGCGAGCAGCCCCAGTCCGGCGAGCAGGAACGTCAGACCCAGCGGGATCATCGGCCCCACGTCGCCCGCGCCGGTGCCCGGGAGGATCCCGTTGCGGCCGCCGCTGCCGTTCGCCCCGTCACCGGCGACCGTGATGTCCTGCCAGCCGATCAGGGCGCCGGCCTCGTCGTAGATCGCGACGCGGTGGATCCCTGACGTCATGTCTGCCGGGATGGTGACCTTGACGGTCCCGTCCGCGGCGACGGTGACGAACCCGAGGTCACGCGGCGACGAGAACAACACGACTCGCACCCGCTGACCCACACGGTCGGCGCCGACCTGGATCGTGACCTGGTCGCCGGCCTTGACCGGGTTCGGGCTGACCGAGATCAGGTCCTTGAACGCCGGGTCCTCCGGGCGGACCAGCGTCACCGCGAAGTCGTCCCAGCCGACCAACGACCCACCGGAGTACACCGCGAGGCGGTGCGTGCCGAGCGGGATGTCACCGGGGACCAGGACCTGGATGGTCCCGTCCGCGGCCACCGTGGCCGGGGCGAGCAGGCGATCCAGGTTCGACAGGTAGACCTGCACCTCCTGGCCGGCGAACGCCGTCCCCACCTGCACCGTGATGGTCGCGCCGGGTGCGGTCGGACCGTCGAGGTCGATGATGACCTCACCGGTCGGCGAGCCGGGCTCCTCGTCCTCGGGCTCGACCGGACCGACGGGGGTCGACACGACCACGACCGGCTCCTCCTCACCGCGGGTGGCGGTGGAGGAGAAGGTGATCTGAGCGCCCTCGTGCTCGGCGGTCAGCTCCAGGATCGCGTTCGTGGCTCCCTCGATCGGCTGCCCATCGACGAACCACTGGTTCGTCACGGTCACGCCCGCGGTGGTGGTGAACGTCGCCGGCGTGCCGACGATCGTCTTCCCGACCTGGGGCTCACCCGTGATGGTCGGGTTCGACGTTGCCGCCAGCACCACGAGCACCGGACCGGCCGTGACCGAGTCGGACTCGAAGACCGCTTGGTCCGCTGCTCGCGTCGCCACCGTCTGGTAGCTGATCGTCTTGCCGGCATCCTCCTCGCGGAGCGTGAAGGTGGTTCCCGTCACCCCGTCGACACGGACGCCGTCGGCGGACCACCGGTTCTCGATCGTCACGCCGTCGGTCTGGTCGAACGTCGCCGGGGTCGCCGTCAACGTCTGCCCGATGATGGGCGCGCCTGCCAGGGTGGGCTGATCCACGACTTCCACGTCGGTCGCCAGGCGGACCGGCCCGACCGGTGCGGAGGACGCGTTGACCACGTCGGTGCCTCGCTCAGCGCGGGCCTCGAGCGTGATCTGCTTGCCCACGAGGTCGTCGGTCAGACTCAGCGACCGACCCAGCTTGACCTCGACACCGTCGGCATACCAGCGGTAGAGGACGGCCACGCTGAAGTCGTCGTCGTTGAAGACCGCGTCCTCACCCACCGTCAAGTCCTGACCGACCTTCGCCGTTCCAGCGATCACCGGAACGCTCTCCACGGCCAGCTTCAGGTAGACCGGACCAAGGATCGCCGTGAAGGGCGACGTCGAGGTCACCGTCTCCTCGCCCGGGCGCGTGGCCTTGGACCGGAAGACGATGTACTCCTTGTTGTGGTCCTCGACGGTCAGCAGAAGTCGCGCCTTGCCGTCCTCGTCGACCGTGGCCGGCACCTCCTCGCCCGTGCTCAGGTACACCCAGTAGTTCTGGACCTGGACCTCCGGGTCGTTGAACGTCGCCGGGGTACCCACCGCCGTCTCACCCACGAACGGTGTGCCCGCGATCGACGCCTCGGTCACGATGGCGACCGGCGGGAGCGCCTCTTGCACGGGGCCGACAGCTGCGGAGGTCGCGTTGACCACGTCGGTGCCTCGCTCGGCGCGGGCCTCGAGCGTGATCTGCTTGCCCAGCAGGTCGTCGGTCAGTCGAAGCGACCGACCCAGGTGAACCTCGACACCGTCGGCGTACCAGCGGTAGAGGACGGCCACGCTGAAGTCGTCGTCGTTGAAGACCGCGTCCTCACCCACCGTCAAGTCCTGACCGACCTTCGCCGTTCCAGCGATCACCGGAACGCTCTCCACGGCCAGCTTCAGGTAGACCGGACCAAGGATCGCCGTGAAGGGCGACGTCGAGGTCACCGTCTCCTCGCCCGGGCGCGTGGCCTTGGACCGGAAGACGATGTACTCCTTGTTGTGGTCCTCGACGGTCAGCAGAAGTCGCGCCTTGCCGTCCTCGTCGACCGTGGCCGGCACCTCCTCGCCCGTGCTCAGGTACACCCAGTAGTTCTGGACCTGGGCCTCCGGGTCGTCGAAGGTCGCTGGCGTACCCACCGCCGTCTCACCCACGAACGCCGTTCCAGCGATCGATGCCTCGGTCACGATGGTGATCGGCTCCGGCTGGTCGCGGACGGGACCGACCGGACCTGAGGTCTCCGTGACGACGTCGTCGCCGCGGGTGGCGGTCTGGGTGAGCGTGATCGTGCCACCCCGATGGTCCTCGGTCGGCGTGAACGTCGGGCCCGTGGCCGTGACGTCCGGTCGATCGTCGTCGAACGTGACGGTCCACTCGTAGGTCGAGGTCACGTTCGCGTCGTCGGTGGTCGCACCGTCGATCACGGTCTGCTCCACGCCGATGTACCCGTTGCCGTTGACGACCGGCGGACTCGTGAACGCGAGCACGACCGGCACGACCGGCCCGATGGCCCCCGAGAAGTCAGATGTCGCCGAGGCGTCGTCAGCCGCACGGACGGCTCGGGACCGGTACGTGATGTCCGCACCCAGGTCGTCTGCGCTCAGCGTGTAGGTGACGGTGTCGACGCCGTCGATACGCACGTCGTCACGGAACCACTGGTGCTCGATCGTGACGCCCTGACTGTCGTCGCTGAAGGTTGCCGGTGTCGCCTCGATGGTGACGCCGACGTTCGGCGTATCGGCACCGTCCTCCAGAGCGATGGTGGGTCCGGACTCGACCGTGAGGTCGGGCAGCTCGGCCGCAGTCACCGGACCGACACCGTTGGACGGGTCGGACACCACGGCGGTCTCGCTGCCGCGCTGGGCGGTGGTGGTGTAGGTGATGGTCCGATCGAGATGATCAGCGGTGAGCGCGAGCGTGGTGCCGTCCGCGCCGGGGATCCGGACCGGTTCGCCACCGGCCGCGGTGGCGTACCACTGGTGCGTCACTGTGACGCCGTCGCTCTCGCTGAAGGTCGCGGGCGTGGCGGTCAAGGTCTCCCCGACCGTCGCGTCACCGTCCAGGCTCGGCTGGCTCGAGACGGTCACAGGGTCTTCGTCGATCTCGAGCTTCTTGCCGACGATGATCGCGATGTGAGAGTCGCGCGTGGTCGCGGCGGCCAGCACCTCATGACCCTCGAGACCCGGCGGAACTGACGTCATGACCTTGTCATCGCCGAAATCGTCCCACCCCCACGGGATCAGCTCACCGCGGTCGGTGATGGCGAGCATGCCGGTCCGGCCGGTGTCCTGGTCAGCCAGGGCGACGACCTTCCCCCGGGCTTGGTCTGCGGGGAACTGGTCGGTTGGCTTGACGTTGCCTTCGGAGTCGCCTCCCCACACGATGACCTCACCGGTGTCGGTCACCGCAGCACCGATGCTCTCGCTGACGGCGATGTCGACGATGGTGTGGCCCTCCAGGGCGCCGATGTTGCTCACGACCCGGCTGCCCGCGGTGTGGGACCACGCCTGGACCTTGCCGTCAGAGGTCAGGGCGATCGAGTGATCACGATCGACGGCGACCTTGACGAAGTTCTTGCCTTTCGGTTGAGCACTGACGAAGGAGGAAAAGTTCGCCCAGGAGCAGAGGCTCCCGTCCTTGAGGAGTGCGACCCCACGGAACTGGCTTCCGGAGAGCACCACCTGCACGTCCTGCACGCCCCCCGCGGCAGCTGCCGCGGTCACACAGGCCTGGGTCATGGCTGGCATGGTGTTCCACGTGATGACGCGGCCGTCCCGCGTCACGACGGCCGCGCCCAGCGCGTTGCCCTCAGCGAAACCAGCGACATCGATCGCAATGACGTCAGCCGCTGCGATGGTGGCCGGCATGTTGCTCACGATGTTCCGATGATTGCCCTGGGTGACGACGTCGCCGTCCTCGGTCACTGCGAGCGTCGTCTGTTCCGAACCACTCGAACCGGTGATGGCCACGTCGACGAACGGGCCGGCATCGTTCGGGAACTGCAGCTCAAAGGGTGTAGCCGCCACGCCGGATCCTTCCCGGCCCCACCCGTACACGCCGCCCTCGACGAGGTCGTCGGCGCTGGCAGACGTGACAGCGCCGAAGGTCATGAGTCCGAGGGTCACCGCACTGGCGGCGAACCAGGCGGTCAGCTTCACGCCACGGCGGCGTGAAGATCGGCGAACGTGCTTCATGGGGAGCTCCTAGGTACTGGGAACGGCAACGCGCACGGCAGCGAGGCCGGCGGCGATGGTGACGCTAGGTGTAACCCACGTCACCTCGCCAGCAAGTGGAGTGAATCGGTGCACAAGTCGTTCAGATCGACACATTTCTTGTCACCCACCTGACAAGTTTTCGCAAGGACTACCGACTTCGAGCAGTGCTCCGCATCTCACCATGCGCTGGGACCCGCCCAACGCGCGTCTGGTTGCTCGGATGAACGGTTTGCCAGCTTGCCGTCCCACGGCCGTCAGACCGTGGGTTCCATTCGCTTCGCCCGCCCCGGATCCACGGAGCCGGACGTGTCGAAACGGCGAGACCAGCAGGACGAGGTGCGGTCCTCCCCGCACGTCTTCGTCGAGGACATCGCGAGCACGGGCGCCACCGACAATCGCGCAAGTGCCCGCCCGTCCCCCGAAGTCCTACACTTCCGTCAACGAAGAGGGACAGGCTCGTACACCAGAATCGGAGGTGCTTACGGGAGCTCCCCGTTGGGGAGCGGGGGCATCTCGGGCTTCGCAGGCCCGGGCAGCGGGCAGAGTTCGCTGATGCACCGGGTGAAGTCGTCCCACGGGATCTCTCCGAGCGGGACGAGCGGCCCCTGAACGGCGCTCACCGGATTGTTGGGCCCGGAAGCCATCGCGGTGACTACGGCGCTGAGATCGTCACTCTCCGATCCACACCCAACGAACGGGGCGACATCAACCCCGGCGGACGCCGGGATTTCACGTCCGTCAAATGCGCCCTGGTACACCGGACTCGTCAACGGCAAGATCGATCCCGGATGCAGACCCTCATAGGAACCAAGGGGGCCACCGCTACCAGCGGTGTAGGCACCACTGGCGAAGTCGCCCCAGAGGAACAGATCCGAAGGCCGCTCCGTGCGGCAGTTGGGCCCCAGCTCGACTGCCACTCCGTCGATGCTCAAGTCGCTGAGGTAGATGTCGACTTTCCCTTCAACCAGTGCGCTCGGCTCAGGCACGAAGTTCGGATCACAGCTCTCATCATTGGTGTACTGCCAGATGTGGATGTTTAGGGGTGTGACCTCGCCACCAATGACTGGTGTCCGCATCGTCAGCGTCGCCACCGCAGGAATCGATCCAAAAGCCAGCAGGTTGACCTTCATCCTGTTCACCAGCCCAACATCGGCACCGCCGTCCGGAAACGGTCCCATGGTGTACATGCGGTGTGACTGGTAGCTCATCCCCGCTTGCGTGGTCGGGTCGTCGGTCGCGCACTCGGGTTGGTCGAAGGGGTTGGGAACACATGGCGGCCCCCCGACATCTGCGCATGCAAGCACGTACGTCTCGGGCGATTCCACCGGAAAATTGAACTGGCCGAAGTACATAGCACCCCAGATGGGGTTGCTTGCCGCCGTCGTGATGTACATCTTGGACCGATTGACCACGGCCCCCTGCGAGCTGGTGACGGTGCCCTGGGTCAGTGAGATCGAACCAGGGGGTGGCACCTGGTCCTCCCCTGGGAACTGAGCCGCCATGACATTGGCACCTGACTGACTCTGCTCTTGCGACTCTGGGGCTGCTTGAGCGGGCAGCATCGTCGCTCCGCACGCGACGACCGCCGCGAAGGCGACGGCGCGGCGGATCCGATTGCCGCGAGGCAACGAAGTGAGTGTCATCAGGGTGCGCTCCGAGTTTCAGACTTTGAGTGATGGTGACACGACACCTGTGCTGGTGACGCCGAAGCGTCACCAGCACAGGCTCGTGTCATTCCTCGAGCATCACGCAGTTGCGATGAGGAGGTTGGTGCTGCCCGAGGGCGGGGTGTTGGTCCACGTACCGCCGACGGCGATCGTCTGATCCTTCGCCACACCCAGGATGGTGCAGAGGAAGCCGGACGGGACCGACGTGATCTTCAGACCCGACGCGCCGCTGACCGGCGTGAACTTCTGGGTCGAGTCGTTGAAGGTGCCGTTCACGACACCCCCCACGGTGAAGGTGCAGCCGGCGGCCGAGACGTTGGCAACCACGTTCGTGAGCTGAGCCGGAGCCACCGAGCTGACCTCGTCGCCCGTGATGGTGACGCCCCAGGTGCCGGTCGGGGAGACCGTGGTGGCACCGGCGATCGGGTTGGTGCAACCGCTGGACGTCAAGGAGCCCAGGGTGCCACCGTTGGCGCCGATGGCGCGGCTGGCACCCGGGCTCGCGACGGATCCGGCAAGGTTGAACGTCGAACAGGTCAGCGTCTGGCCGGCCGCCGTGGCCGTGAAGCTCACGCTGTTGCCGACGAAGTTGACGTTCGGTCCACCGCTCGGCGTGAAGGTCGTGGCGGCGTGAGCCGGCGAGCCCATGGCCAGGGTGGTGAGGACGAGTGCCGCAGCGGCGACCATGCCGGACGTCTTGCGCTTGTTGAACAACTTCATGATTCCCCCTTCAGGGATGTCAAAGGTGGCCAGAGCCACCGGGTGGGATACTGCTTCCTCTGGTCGTGGAGCTCGGATCGAACGGGCTCCACGACCAGGGGTCTGTGGGTCAGCCGCCATCAGCGACCGAAGGATGCGCGCGAGGCGCCGCGAGAAGGCTCGGTACCCGAGCGGCGCGATGCTCACGGGACCGCGATCGTGAGCGGGCCGCTGCCGACCGGAGGCGTGTTCGTCCAGGTGCCGGAGACCTTGACGTCCTGATCCTTGGCCACACCGATGATCGGGCATATGAAGCCGCTCGGAGTGCTCATGATCTTGAGTCCCGATGCGCCGGTGACTGGAGTGAACCGTTGCGTCACCGCATCGAAGGAGCCGTTGACGTGGCCACCGATCGGGAAAGAGCATCCAGCCATCGAGAACCACGCATGCACGTTCGTGATCCGCACGGGCCAGGTCGACCCCTGCGCGTCGCCGGTGACCGTCATGCCCCAAGTGCCGGTTGGCGTGATCATCGTTGAGCCCATGATGGCGTTTGAACAGCCGGCGGAGGTCAGACTTCCGATATTCGCTGCACTGGCGCCAATCGCTCGACTCAATCCAGGATTCGCGATACTTCCCGCCAGATTGAACGTCTGGCACGTCCACGTCTGATTCGCTTGGATGAACGTGAAGCTGACGTTCGAGCCGACGAAGTTGACGTTCGGCCCGCCGCCGGGGGTGTAGGTCGTGGCGGCGGAGGCCGGGGAGGACATGGCCACCGCCAGGGCAAGGGTCGCGGCGAAGGCGATCATGGAGCTGGCGAGTCGCTTGGCGAGAGTCTTCATGGTGCGTCCTTTCCGGGTGTTCCTGCGGCGATGGTCAGTGGTCACACGTGATGGGTGGAGCGCGAGCTCCTGCCGGCTCTGCGGGGCGCACGGGGTGCGCCCCGCAGAGCGGCGTCGAGCTCAGCCGCCGTAGCGCGGGTTGGAGATCGTCAGGTCGAGCGTGTTGTTGCTGCCGGGCACCAGGGCGTTGATCGGCACCGAGCCGAACCACGGGAAGAAGCCCGGGATGTTGAAGAAGTTCAGCGGCGTGCAGCCCGTGAACTTGCCGATCGTGTAGGTCGACGTGACGCGGCCACCCTCGTTGACGGTGAAGAACTCACCCTCGGGCGTGCTGGCGGTGATGTTCGCCGGGCTGATCGTGTGGCAGTTGTTGCCGACGGCCAGCGGGACCCAGAGGCCGAGGACCTTGGCCTCGACGCTGCTGATCTTGATGTCGTAGGCGACGTTCGAGACGAGGCGGGCCTTGCCGAGCTCCTCGGTCTGCTGCAGCGCACCGGTGAGCTGGCCGACCTGCGTCAGCGTGACGTTGGCGCGAGCGGGAATCCCGAACACGTCGAACTGCAGCTGCTGGGTCGGGATCGGCAGCGTGCCGCCGACGATGTCACCCGTGACGAGGTCGAGGGTGGTCGTCAGCTCCGACGGGCCGAGCGGCAGCGTGGAGTCGACCTGCGAGCCGATGTAGCTGGAGCCCACCGCGTCGTACTTGACGGTCAGCGTGGGGTTCGGCTCCTGAGCCTGCACCGCGGGGGCCGCGGTCAGGGCCAGCAGGGACAGGGCGGCGGCGCCCAGGAACATGCGGCTCCGGCGGCCGGTCGACGAGAGTGTTTTCACGAGATTCCCCTAGCGGTGACGAATGTGGATGCGATCCGAGCCGGTGTGACCCGGAACACGATCGCGGCGATGTGGTCATTACGGGCTAGTCCCCCGGTGCGCCGCAAGGGCCCGATGGCGAATTGGGCGAAACGCGCCCGAAACCTGTCACCCACGTGACAATTTCTCGCTCGGCGCCCCCGCCAGGGCCACTGATGCGTCTCGGAACGTCACGCTCCGGGGATCGGCGAACGCTACGGATAAGTCTGTAGACCCATGAGTGTCCGGTCGAGAAGGTGCGGGCGTGCCCTCCCACCTCCAGGTCGTCGTCGGACGCAAGCTCCGCGAGCACCGCACCCGCCTCGGACTCAGCCAGGAACGCCTCGCCGACGACCTCGGATTCCACCGCACCTACCTGGGATCGGTGGAGCGCGGCGAGCGCAACCTGACGCTCGCGTCGGTCGAGCAGCTGGCCGCCCGCCTGGGCGTCGACCCGCTCGACCTCCTGCGCGACTGACCCCGTTGCGTCGGCACGCCGGCGCAAAAGTTGTCACGCAGATCACAAGAATCGACCCGATCCGGGTCCGATCACCGTTCCGGGCTCGACCTTCGTGAGCATTCGTCGTTGACTCACGCTGCGAGGGAGCATGCCCGAGACATCGGGTGTGCGTTCGACTGGTGGGGAGGTTCGGCATGCCAACAGCGATCGGTGACATCGAACGAGCACGAGCGGCGAGGCCTGCACGATCCTCCGAGCCGGCCGGCCATCCGGCCCCGCCCCTGCTCGACGCACTTCCGCCGCTCGACGACGACGTCATCGCCGCCTGCCGACAGCGCGCCGACGCCCTGAGCACGCGAATCTCGGCCCGCATCCACGCCGAGGTCGCCGCGTTCGCCGACCCCTCGATGCACGCCGTCATCACCGAGGCGATCGAGATGTCCGTGGGACTCTTTATCGACGCCCTCGCCGGCGCTCCCACGCGCGGGCGCGCCGTGGGCGACTTCTTCCGCTGGCTCGGACGCGTGGAGGCAGCCGCCGGGCACGACCTCGACGCCATGCGCGCGGCCCACCAGATCGCGACCCAGGAGACCTGGAACGAGCTCCGCGAGGCCTCGCACGCGCTCGACCTCCCTCCCTCGGCCGCCGGCCAGCTCGCGAACGCCTTGCTGAACTTCCAGAACCAGCTGCTCCAGCACGCGATCCAGGGGTTCACCCTCGTCCGCGGACGCCGCGGCGACGCGAGGACCAGCCCCCGGTCGCTGCTGATCGAGGCGCTGCTGCGCGGGGAGTGTCCGGACCGCGTCGAGGAGCTGGCCCGTGCCATCAGCTGGCCCGTGCCGGATTCGGTCTCCGTCATGACGACCACGATGAGCGTGCAGGCCCGCGCCGTCGTGAGCGCGACCACGGGGGCGCTCGCCGGCTCGAACGGCCAGCGCCTCGTCGTCATCGTCGACACCGCCGCCGCGCCGCGGCTCGCCGAGCACCTCGCACAGCAGGTCAGCGACCCGGTCACCCTCAGCTGGGGCGTCACCCCCAAGGAGGTGCACCACGCCGCACGCTGGTCGGCTCGTCTGTTCCGTCTCGCCGCGACCGGGCAGGTGCCCGCGCCCGACGACGGTGTCCTCCTGTGCGACGACCACCGCGCCCAGCTGTGTCTGCACGCCGACCCCATCCTGCGTCGGTGCACCGACCTCGAGGTCCTGGCTCCCCTGCTCACCGAGACCCCCAAGCGTCGTTCGTCGCTGGCCGACACCATGCTGCTCTGGCTCCAGACCCGCGAGAGCGTGCCCGCCATCGCCGACCGTCTGGGCGTCCACCAGCAGACCGTGCGGCACCGCCTGCGACGGATCAAGGAGCTCTTCGGCGACCGCCTCTCGGACCCGTCGGAGACTGTCGCCCTGCTGACGGCGCTCGAGTCGGCCACGCCGGGCTGGCGCTCTGACGCCGCCTGAGCTCGCGCACCCGGGGATCTCGCGGTGGCCAGGACGACGCCTGCACCTTCCCCGAAACTGTCATGCGCGTGACAATCTGCAGCCGATTCGACGCCGGGTCCGCATCTCGTCCTGCGGCAGGCCCCCTGCTCGGCGCAGGGTGGGGGCGATCATGACGTGCCCCCGCCTGCCGGTCGCCTCCCTCGCGATCGGCCCCACCATTGACCGCGCCCCAGCCAGTGGGTGGATGATGTGACCCACGACACGTCGTCGACCTGGGGGGCAGGACATGAGAAGTGGCGCGATCTGGCACGAGCAGCCATGACCGTGACGCCCACCCCGCGCACCACGCCCGAGCTCGTGGCCGAGCGCGCCCGAGCCGTCCGTCGCGACGTCCCCAAGGTCGCGCGCGAGATCGCGCTCGCCGTGCGCACCCGCATCCCGCGGTACGACGCGCCTGCCGTGCGGAGCGTCCTGGACGAAGCCGTGTCCACGGCGATGCACCGCTTCCTCGACGCCGTCGACGGCGCACCCCACCGCGACCGCGGGGTCGAGGAGCTCTTCCGCTCGCTCGGCCGGTCGGAGGCCCGATCGGGGCACTCCCCGTCCGACCTGCGGGCCGCCGTCCACATCGCGATCTCCGCGTCGTGGCAGTTCCTGCGGCACAGCGACACCTCAGCCACCAGCGACGGCCCGGTGCGCAGCGGGCTGGCCGACGCCGTCTTCGCCTTCGCCGACCACCTCATCGCCGAGTCCGACGCCGGGCACGCCGAGGGCCTGCAGCACCGCGCCGACGACCCGATGCGTGCCCGAGCCCGCCTCGCCGAGAATCTCCTCGGCGGCGCCTCCCTGACCGGTGTCGACACGGCGGGCTGGACCGTCCCGGACGTCGTGCTCGTCATGGTCGTCGAGCTGCCCGGCGACGAGCGCCCTGACCTCTCGACCGTGGCCCGCACCAGTCTCATCGTGCGCCACGGGCAGCGTCTGGTCATCCTCACCGACGCCGCACGACGCGACGAGGTGCTGGAAGCCGTGCTCAAGGCCGGCACCGGCCGCGTCGGACTCGCCACCGCCGGCGCGTCGGCCACCATTCCCTCGGCGTTCCGCTGGAGCGGGCGCGTGCTGACGCTCGTGCAGCGCGGCGTGATCCCCGACCAGCGGGTCGTCGACGCCGCCGACCACCTGACGCAGATCTGGCTGCACGCCGAGCCCGCGCTGCGCCAGTCCCTCGTGCAGGAGCTGCTCGCGCCACTGCTGGCGGAGTCGCCCAACTCGCGCGAGATCCTCTCCGAGACGCTGCTGGTCTGGCTCGAGACCCGCGACAGCGCCCCGGCCATCGCCGCCCAGCTCGGCATCCACCCCCAGACGGTGCGCTACCGCTGGAAGCGGATCAACGAGCTGTTCGGCGACGCACTGCGCGAGCCGGAGTTCATCGTGCAGATCACGATGATCCTCAAGGCGAGCGTGCCGCTGTGGAAGGCCGGCGACCAGTCCGACTTCGAACGCTTCCAGACGGCGGCCGGCGCATGAACGACGTCGTCAGCCTGACCGGGAGCATCGGCGCCGCCGTCATCGTGCTCGCCGCCGCGGCCGCGTGGTGGGCGGCGCGCCCCCTCGTGGTGGGCTCGGCGCTCCGGCGGTCCGGCGAGAACCAGGCCCGGGTGCGTGGCCGGGGCGCGCTGGAGGCGTTCGAGCGGCTCGACACCCTCGTGATCGACCCGATCGGATCGATCACCGACGGTGAGCCGCGCGTCGTGGGCGTCGAGCCGATCGACCCCGAGCACGACCGCAGCCTGCGCTGGTTCGCCGGGGCGCTCCAGCACGGCGAGGACGATCCCGTGGCCAAGGCCGTCTCCCGGCTCGCCGGCCGCGGGGGCGCGACGAACGTGCAGCGTCTGCCCGGGATCGGCGTGCTGGGCACCGTCGACCGGCACCCGGTGCGCGTCGGCTCGCCCGAGTGGATCGGCGTCGAGGCCGAGGACGACGGGTGGGGCAAGATCCTCGCCGTCGAGGTCGACGGGCGCGCCATGGGTCGCATCACGGTCGCCGACGCGGTGCGCGAGCAGGCGCCCACGACCGTCACGGGGCTCGTCGGCGACGGGTACCAGGTGGTCCTGACGGCTCCGGGCGAGGCCGCGGCACGTCACCTCGCCGCCGCGGTGCCCGACGCCACCGTTGTCTCGACCTCCGAACGATCCACCGCCGACGTCGTCGAGGGCCTGCTCGGCGACGGCCGCCACATCGGTGCGGTCGGCCGCGGGCGCGCTGCCGTGTTCACCTCGGCCGCCGCCACTCCGATGCTCACCGACGAGCTGGCGAGCGACGCCGTCGGCGTGGAGATGTCCGACGTCGCGATCCACCACGTCGCCGCGGTCCTGCGCCTGCTCCGCGGAGCGCGCGCCCGCCTCCGCGCGATGCGTCGCGCGGTGATCGTGGTCGCCGTGGCCGGGTTCATTGCACTGGTCTTCACGCCGACCGGCCCGCTCGACATCGCCACCACGGCCGTCGCGGTGCTCGCCCTGCCCGTCGCCCTCGCGGCACCCCTCGCCCGCTGGGGGTGAGGAGCGGCAGCGCGGCGCCACCCGGTCACCTTCCGCTCTCGACTGCGAGCCCGCATTGGTGTTGTCCGCCTGTCCACAGGTTGGCGGATCGGCTGTGGCGCCGGTCGGGGCATGTCAGAGGTCCGTTCTACGTTCGATCACGTCCCACTCATGAACAACCGGACGGACCACCACCATGACTTCGGACAACGCCCACCGCCACCTTCAAAACCGCCGCGCGGCGTTCGACGGCGATGCCACCGCCATGACCTCCATACCGGAGATCGAGAGGCCGCCAATTCCCCACGCGCTTCGCAAGCTGCAGGTCCAGGTCTTTCACCTGACCCACCCCGTGGAGTCGCTGCTCCACGAGCTCGAAGACCGCGACAGCGCCTCGCGAACGCACCCGACATCGTTCGCGACCCTCCCTAAACTCAACCGCCGCAGCCATTTCGAACCAGTCCCGCAAGCGCTAGAATTGTGTACATGACGACTCTCTCCGTGGCCGATGCACGAGCCAACTTCTCGAAGCTGGTGGAGTCGGCGTCCACGACTCACGAGCGGTTCGAGGTGACGCGCAACGGCAGTCGCGCTGCGGTCCTGATCGGCGCTGACGATTACGACGGACTCATGGAGACCATTGCGATCTTGAGTGACTCGTCGGCCGTGGCAGCGATCAGCGCCGGTATCGGCGACGTCGAAGCCGGGCGCACCGAGACCGCTGACGACGTCCGTGCGGCGATGGTGCAGGCCGGTCGGCTCGCTGAGTGAGCGAACCATACGAGGTTCGCTTCGCCCGGTCCGCACGGCGCGCCCTGACCCACGAGCTCCCCGAGAAGATCGCCTCTGCGGCCTACGAGTTCATTACGGGCGCCCTGGCACGAGACCCGCGGAGGCTAGGCAAGCAGCTGCACGAGCCGCTATACCCGCTCTACTCAGCCCGGCGAGGTGAGTATCGAGTGATCTACCGCATCGTCGACGACCAGGTCGTGATCGAGATTATTTCCATCGCTCACCGAAGCGACGCCTACCGTTAGTGCTGGGCCGTTCAGCAGCGCCGGAGTGCCTCAGGTGACGCCGACCCAGGCGAAGAACTCCTCCGCCGTCAGCACGGGCTTGCCGTAGTCGCGGGCCTTGCGTGCCTTGCCCGACTGGGTGCCGATCTCGGCCACGACGAGCACGTCGCATCGGGTCTTCGTGACGTTGGCGACCGGCGTCAGCCCTGCCCCGACGGCGAGGCGTTCCATCTCGTCGCGGCCGTACAGACGACCCGACGGCGACATCGCGAGGCCGGTGAAGCACACCCGAGCGCCCGGCACGAAGATCTCGTCGATCAGGGGCACGGCGGCGCCGAGCTCGGCCAGCACGTCGTCGACGAAGGTCGTGCCGAGGTGGGTCTCCACCAGGCGGAGCCGGTCGACGAGGGCCGGTGAGAGCCGCGCCGCCTTGGTGGCCACGTTCGCGAGACGACTCGTGACGGCAGCGGCTGCGACCGCCGGGACGTCGTCGTCCACCTCGCCCGGGACGTCGCCGATCAGGAGCTGGCTCATCGTGGCGCTGGCGCGGGCTATCGCCGCGAGCGTGGGATGCCGATCGGCCGCCGGGCCAGCGACGTAGGTGTCGCGGGTCAGGAGGTAGGCGGGCTCGACCTCGCCGTCGGGGACGTCGAAGGGCGTGCCGGGCGGCAGGTCGTCGCGCAGGCGCTGGAACGCCATCATCGCGGCGCGAGCGCGTTCGAGCGCCGTGCGCGCCCGGAGGCGCTCGCGCTCGGCCGGCGTCAGTCGGCGGGTGCCGATCTCGACGCCGAGCGGCACGGCCACGACCTGCCGGAGTCGCTTGAGCTCGAAGTCGACCTTGCCCAACAGCTCGTCGACCCCCACCCCCACCGGCACCGCGCCGGCCAGCAGCGGCGCGAGCACGGCCCACGCCTCCGGCAGGGTCGGGGCGAGCAGCACGTCGTCGGCCGAGATGCCGAACGCGGTGCGCGCATCGGCGAGGTCTCGCTCGGGATTGACCAGGGTGCTGAGCTCGGTGCCGTCGTCGAACACCACGGCGAGCTCGACCGGCCGGGGACGCGAGAACGTGCCCTCGTCACCCACGAAGGCGACCCCGATCGCGCAGTGTCGCTCGGCCCCCGATCCCGCCTCGGCCTCCTGCAGGAAGCGGAGGATGCGGCGGTCGGTGCGCAGGTGCCGCGGCTCGACGGCGCGCTTGAGCACCAGGCCCGCCATGGAGGTGGCCCGGCTCAGCGCGACGTAGACCTGGCCCGTCGCGAACACGCCGCCCGTGAGGTCGACGACCAGCCGATCGAGCGTCTGGCCCTGGCTCTTGTGGATCGTGATCGCCCACGCCAGCTTGAACG
>CAYRZN010000003.1:1569-10947 GCA_964428825.1 uncultured Aeromicrobium sp. | reverse complement strand
TCGAGCGTCTGGCCCTGGCTCTTGTGGATCGTGATCGCCCACGCCAGCTTGAACGGCAGCTGCGTGTACCGGCCCACGACCTCGCGGCGGAGCGACCCGCCCTCGACCACGGTCTCGGTGACGTCCCACGTGTGGGGCCCGAACGTGACGCGCGAGCCGTCGGCCAGCTCGGCGTCGACCTCGATCTCGTCGGTGTGCGGGTCGGGTCGCAAGGCCGTGATGCGGGCCAGGCTGCCGTTGACCCAGCGGTCGGCCTGGTCGTTCGACAACATCATGATCTGCGCGCCCACCTTGACGCGCAGGACGGCGTCGGTGGGCGGGTCGAACCCCGACACGTCGCCGGACTCCACCGCGTGCACCTCGATGAGCTCGCCCTCGAGCCGCTCGAGCCGCTGCCGGTTGCGGGCCGTGACGATCGTGTTCGACGGGGCCAGCGTCAGCCAGAGCTCGTCCTCCGGCGGCTCGAAGTCGGGATCGACCCGCGCTTTGAGCTCGGCCTGCGCGTGCTCGAGCAGCACTCCCTCGCGCACGGCGTTGAGCAGCGACGTGAGGCGGTCGTCGCCGAGCTGGCGGAACACCGTCGTGAGCGCGACGGTCGGGAAGCGTTCACGGTCGAACGCGTGGGCCGAGAAGAAGTACGGCGTCTCGTAGTGCGTCGTGAAGTGTTCGGCCGCGCGGTCCTCGACCACTGGCGGGAGCTGCAGCAGGTCGCCCACGAGCACGACCTGCACGCCACCGAACGGCTCGCCCTGGCGCGGGCCGAAGCGTTCGAGCGCCGCCGCGACCATGTCGAACACGTCCGCCCGCACCATCGACGCCTCGTCGATCACGAGCGTCTGCAGCGACCGGATGGTCTTCATGAACCGGCCGGGGCGGTAGGTGCCGGAGCGGACGTCGTCGAGGTGCGTCGTGGACTGGAAGCCGAAGAGGCGGTGGATCGTGTAGCCCTCGACGTTGAGCGCCGCGATGCCCGTGGGCGCCGCCACCACGACGCGGCGGTCGGTGGTCTCGAGGAAGTGGCGGACGAGCGTCGACTTTCCGGTGCCGGCCTTGCCCGTGAGGAACAGGTGCTCGCCCGCCTCGAGGAGCTCCAGCGCCCGGCGGAAGTCGTCGGTGATCGTCAGCGCCATCCCGGCAACCTACCCACCGCGTCCGCCACTCCGGGCACCTCAGCGGACCAGGGTTTCGCCCGCCCCCGGTGGTTGAGGTGTGAGTGCCGCCTGCGGCGCGAGCCTCGAAACATTGGTCAGGTGTGGACGGCGCTCACCACCAGTCGCCCATCCACGGTGTCATTCACCATGCCTGCCGTCTACATCCTTCGCTGCTCCGACGGGACCTACTACGTCGGCAGCACCCGCAATCTCCAGCACCGGCTCGACCAGCACGCCGCGGGACGCGGTGCGGAGTACACCCGGATGCGGCTGCCGGTGGCGCTCGCCTGGGCGCAGGAGACCGAGAGCGTGCGCGAAGCGTACGGCTGGGAACGCAAGATCCACGGCTGGTCGCGGGCCAAGCGGGAGGCGTTGATGCGCGGCGACTTCGAGCTGCTGCCGAAGCTGTCGAGCAGACGCGCCGGGCGACCGCGCGAGGACACCTGACCAGGGTTTCGAGGCTCGCGCGCCTGAGCGCGCTCACACCTCAACCACCGGTCGCGGGCGGAGCCCGCCCCTTGAGGTGCGAGGAACGAGCCTCGAAAGGGGCACCTCAGCCCACCACCTCAACCACCGGGCGCGGGGTCAGGCCTGCGGACGACCGGCCCACTCGGGCTGGGACGCGCGCAGGGCGACGATGAGCTCGAGCCGCTGGGTGGGCTCGTCGAGCACTGCACCGAAGATGTCGCGCAGCTGCTTGAGGCGGTGGTGCACCGTCTGCGGCGGCACGCCGATCTCGCGCGCGAGCACGTTGCCCGCCACACCACGCTCGAGCCAGGCGAGCAGGGTCGAGGCGAGCTCGCGGCGACGGTGCGGGGTGAGGCGAGCCAGCGGTGCGAGGTGCTTGTCGGCGAGCATCCGCGCCATGACCGGATTGCCGTGGACCACCAGCGCCCCCAGCAGGTCGGACAGCGGGACGAGGCGGCGCTGGTCGACCGCGCGCGCCTCACGCAAGAGCGCCGCGGCCCGCCACACCAGGACCGCGGACTCCTCGAGCTCCGCACCACTCACGAGCGGACCGAACACGACCTGACCTCCGACGACGCCCTCCAGCTCGGCGGGATGGACCTCCTCGGGCACCAGCACCTCGAAGGACGAGCGTCCCGGCAGGAGGCGGTCGTCGCCGAGCAGGTCGTGCGGCAGCTCGTCGACCACGGCGACCACCACCCGAACCTGGCCGGCGGCAGCAGGAACGGCCAGGCCGCCCTGCAGTGCGGACCGCTCGGCCTGCTCGCGGTCCTGCCGCACCTCCTCGCGGGCGACGGCCGCGCAGAGCTGACGGTGGAGACCACTGAGGTAGTGCTTGACGTCGCGACGCAGACGCAGCATCGGCTCGCCCACGACCTGGCCACGCGTGAACTGGGCCAACGACCCCATGACGATGTCGTGGACCTGCACGAACGTGGCATCGATCTCGCGGCGCGACACCCCTGCCTGCGCGCGACCGGCACCGAGCTCGTCCATCAGCTGCCCGGTCGCGCGGAGCGCGACGCGCGGCCGGCAGTCGGCGCGGAGGAACTCGTCGAAGCACGCCGCCACGAGACTGCGGGTGCGCAGGTCGAGCGGGGCGTCGGATACCCGCGATATGGCGCGGACGATGCGCCCGTGCGCCAGGGTGCCCGAGTGGCCGAACGCCGCAGAGACCCCGGTGCGCTCCGGCATCAGCTGGTCTGCCGTCACGGGTCCCCTCCGTCCACGACCTCGGCGAGGTCGTCAGGTCGGCCCGGCATGACCGGGCTGCGTGCGTCGTGGGGGCGACACGCTGATTCAGCCACGCGTACCGATCCAGCGACAAGCGGATCAGGCGACTCCGGTGGTGACGGATGGATTTCTTGTGACGCGGGTGACAAGAAAACGGTCCAGGTGTCCCGAATTCGTTCCGCACCCTGTCCAGCACTGCTGCGCCGACCTACGGTTCTCGAAGGCACCGATCCACCGTGGGGGCGGCTCGGTGCCGCCTACCCCCGGCTGGTCGCGGGTGGTGCCTGGACGTTCGTGTGAGCGTCACCTGCAGGACACCACCCGTGGCTAGCGTCGCGATGATGTTCACCTCTCTCGCCGTGGTCGACGCCGGCCCGCTCACCCGCCGTGTCGCCGTCGCCGCCCACGAGCTGGGTGTCGTGACGACGTTCGTCTCGGCCCACGACCCCCTCGGTGATGCGCTCGACGCGGGCGCCGACGCGATCCACCTCCTCGACGCCGATGCCGCGACGCAGCTGACGGTGGCGCGCGGCTGCCTCGCGATGGGGCTGCGGTTCGTGGGCTCCTCGGTGGAGGCGCTCGCCACGGTGGTCGATCCGGAGCGGTGGAAGGCCGCGGCTGTCGCGGCCGGTCTCGCCGTGGCCGACCCGGGTGATGGGCGCCGCATCGACGTGCAGCTGCTCGCCGACGTGGGCGGCGACGTCGTGCACCTGCGTGAGCGGGAGGTGACCGGTGGCGACGACGCCGTGGTCATGGCTCCCGCGCCACGACTCGCCGCGGCCGTGCGCAACGGGCTGTGCCGTGAGGCGGTGCGGCTCGTCGAGAAGCTCGAGCTCGCCGGAGCGGTCACGGTGCGGTTCGAGGTCGACGACGAGGCGTTCGCCGCCATCGCCGTGCTGCCCGGTCTCCAGCTCGGGCACACCGCGACGGAGGAGGTCACGAACCTCGACCTCGTGCAGGCCCAGCTGCATCTGTCCCACGGCACCCGGCTCGTCGACCTCGGTCTCACGCAGGAGTCGATCATCGTGCGCGGGTACGCGATCCAGTGCCGCGTCACGGCCGACTCCGGTCGACCCGGCACGCGCTGGCAGGTGCCCGGCGGGCCGGGCGTTCGCATCGACGGCGACCACCACCGGTCGGCGTCCCGCCTCGTCGCGGCGCTCACCTTCCGTGGCCGCGACCTCGTGCACACGATGCGGCGCACCAGGCGGGCGCTCACCGAGCTCGAGGTCGACGGCACCACCAACGTCCCCGAGCTCCACCACGCCCTGACCCGCCACGGGTGACGCCGCACCGGCGGGCAACCAGTCCGCTGGTCGAGTGGCTCGCGAGCTCTGCGAGCGGCCGTACCGAGACCCGGTCGGCTGACCCACGCCCTCGCCACCGGCCGGCCCCACCGAGATCCTCCACCTGACCAGGTCTCGATACAGGCTCGGCCGCAGCCGGCCTCCCCCACTCGACCAGCAACCAGTCCGCTGGTCGAGTGGCTCGCGAGCTCTGCGAGCGGCCGTACCGAGACCCGGTCGGCTGACCCACGCCCTCGCCACCGGCCGGCCCCACCGAGATCCTCCACCTGACCAGGTCTCGATACAGGCTCGGCCGCAGCCGGCCTCCCCCACTCGACCAGCAGTAGCCTCGTTCGTCGACTGGCTCGAGAGGAACTCAAGCTGACCGGGTCTCGATACTGGTCCTCGTTCCTCGGACCAACTCGACCAGCAGGTGATCGCTGGGTCGTAAGGTGGGCGGCACGGCAACGGCGCCGGTTCCCGACGATGCTCCGGAGGCCCCGTTGAACGACTCGACCGAGGACCAGCTGCACCACGACGTCCGACGCGTCGCCGACCTGCTCGGCGAGACCCTCGTGCGCCAGGAGGGGCCTGAGCTGCTCGAGCTCGTGGAGCGCGTCCGCTCGCTGGCGGGCACCAGCACGGAGTCCGGCGAGGCCGACGACCGTGCCGCCGCGCGGGCCGAGGTCAGCACACTGCTCGACGAGCAGCCGGCGCACACCGTCGCCGCCCTCGTGCGCGCGTTCAGCGTGTACTTCAACCTCGCCAACATGGCCGAGCAGGTCGCCCGCATGCGGGAGGTCGACGCGCGGCCGTACGGCGAGGGCTGGCTCGACGCCGCGATCGCCGACATCGTCGACCAGCAGGGTCCCGAGGCGTTGGCCGAGGCGATCGAGGGGCTCAACGTGCGCACCGTCTTCACCGCGCACCCGACCGAGGTGAGTCGCCGGTCCACGCTGACCAAGCTGCGGCGGATCGCCGACATCCTGGCCGAGCCCACGGTCGACGAGGGTCCGCTGCGGCGTCGTCAGGACGCCAACCTCTCGCAGCTCATCGACCTCGTGTGGCAGACCGATCCGGTGCGCCGCAACAAGCCGACCCCGCTCGACGAGGCACGCCACGCGGTCTACTACCTCGGCGACATCCTGACCGAGACGATGCCGGCGCTCTCGGCCGACCTGGCCGACAGCCTCGCCGACCACGGCGTCCGCCCCTCCGCCACGACCCGGCCCCTGACGTTCGGCTCCTGGATCGGTGGCGATCGCGACGGCAACCCCAACGTCACGCCCGAGGTGACCCGCGAGGTGCTGCGCCTGCAGAACCGGGTGGCCACCCGGCTGGTGCTGGCGAGCCTCGACGTCGTGATCCGCGAGCTGTCCACCTCGGCCGACCTCGTGGGAGCGAGCGACGAGCTGATGGCGTCGCTCGAGACCGACCGCGAGGCCCTGCCCGACCTCGACCCGCGGGTGCTCACGGTCAACGCCGCCGAGCCGTACCGGTTGAAGCTGTCGTGCATGCGGCTCAAGGTCGAGCACACCGCGCAGCGCATCGTCGCCGGCCGACCGCACCGGCCCGGTCACGACTACGCCGACCGCGACGAGATCCTGGCCGACCTGGCCCTCATCGACGCCTCGCTGCGGGCCCACGGTGGCGAGATCATCGCCGACCGGATGCTGGCCGACACCGTGCGCACCGTCTCGCTGGTCGGTATCCACCTGGCGAGCCTCGACATCCGCGAGCACGCCGACGCGCACCACCACGCCGTCGGTCAGCTCGTCGACCGTGTGGGTGAGCAGCAGGGCCCCTACGCCGAGCTCGACCGCGCGGCGCGGCTCACGCTCCTCTCGACCGAGCTGGCCTCCCGCCGCCCGCTCAGCCCGCAGCCGCCGCTGCTCGACGAGGAGGGTGCCAAGACCTACGGCGTCCTGGAGGTCGTGCGCGAGCTGCACGCGACCTACGGCCCGGAGGTGGTCGAGACCTACATCGTGTCGATGACCACCGGCGCCGACGACCTGCTCGCGCTCGTCGTGCTGGCGCGCGAGGCGGGACTCGTCGAGCTGCACGGTGAGGAGCCGTTCTCCCGACTCGACTTCGCTCCCCTGCTGGAGACGATCGAGGAGATCCGCCGCGCTGGCACGGTGCTCGACGAGCTGTTGAGCGATCCGAGCTACCGCCAGGTCGTGGCGCTGCGCGGCGACGTCCAGGAGGTCATGCTCGGCTACTCCGACTCCAACAAGGCCGGCGGCATCACGACGAGCCAGTGGGAGCTGCACCAGGCCCAGCGGGCCCTGCGCGACGTCGCGGCCCGCCACGGGGTGCGGCTCCGGCTGTTCCACGGCCGCGGGGGCACCGTGGGTCGCGGCGGCGGACCCACGTACGACGCGATCCTCGCCCAGCCGTTCGGCGTGCTGACGGGCGACATCAAGTTCACCGAGCAGGGCGAGGTCATCAGCGACAAGTACGCCCTGCCGCTGCTGGCGCGCGAGAACCTCGAGCTGTCGATGGCGGCCGTGCTGACCGCCTCGACCCTGCACACCAAGGCGCGTCAGGGGCCTGAGCAGCTCGCGGAGTGGGACGCCACGATGGAGCTGGTCAGCGACTCCGCCTACGCGGCCTACCGCAAGCTCGTGGAGGACCCGAGCTTGTTCGACTACTTCGTGCACTCCACGCCGGTCGAGCAGCTCGGTGACCTCAACATCGGCTCGCGCCCGTCGAAGCGTCCGGGTCAGGGCGGTGACATCACGGCGCTGCGCGCGATCCCGTGGGTGTTCGGCTGGACGCAGTCGCGGCAGGTCGTGCCGGGCTGGTTCGGCGTGGGCAGTGGGCTGCGCGCGGCGCGGAAGGCGGGTCACGGCGACCGGCTGAAGGAGATGCTGTCCGACTGGCACTTCTTCGCGACGTTCATCTCCAACGTCGAGATGACGCTCGCCAAGACCGACCTCGACATCGCGGGCCACTACGTCTCTGAGCTCGTGCCGGTCGAGCTGCAGACGCTGTTCGACGTGATCCGCGCCGAGCACGCCGTGACGGTCGAGGAGGTGCTGCGCGTCACCGGCTCGAAGCGCCTGCTCGACCACCAGCCCGCGCTGCGCCGCACCCTCGAGGTGCGCGACGCCTACCTCCAGCCGCTCTCGTTCGCCCAGGTGGACCTGCTCGCGCGCTCCCGCAAGGATCCGGACTCGATGGACGACGGTCTGCGCCGAGCCCTGCTCATGACGGTCAACGGCATCGCCGCCGGCCTGCGCAACACCGGCTGACGTCGCCCGACTCCCTCTCCCTCGGCTCGCCCAGATTTGCTGGCAGATCCATCGTTTCATCGGCGACGTTCGGTGGATACGCCAGCAAATCTGGGTCGGGCGGTCGGGGGGCTACGATGCGCGGGTGATCTGGCTCGCGGTGCTGCTCGGCCTCTTCGTGGCCAGCACGGTCGGGCTCGGCGTCGTCACGCTCGTGCTGCGGGCGAAGCTCCGCAACGCCCGGGCGGCGATCGCGCAGCTCGAGGAGGAGCGGCTCATCGTGTCGGCTCCCCCGAACCGCCGGCGTCCGCCGCGGGCGCTGCGCCGGGCGTCGCACGCCGTCAAGGCCGTGGCCGAGACCGCCGACCTGCTGCGCACCCACGGCATGCAGGCGTTGGTGGCGAGCTCGATCGAGGACCTCACGGAGTGGCTGCGCGCCGACCGCGCCGTCGTCGAGCGCGCCACCGCGCCGGACGGCACCGTCACGATGTTCTTCTCCGACATCGAGAGCTCGACCGAGCTCAACGTGGCGCTGGGCGACCGAGCCTTCGTGAAGGTGCTCGCCCGGCACGACGAGGTCATGCGGTCGACCATCCAGCAGCACCACGGCGAGGTCGTCAAGACCCAGGGCGACGGCTTCATGGTCGTGTTCCGCTGGCCCGCCGACGCGCTGCGCGCCGCCCTCGACGTGCAGGAGCGGCTGTCCGCCGACCGCGGGCGCCTGCGCGCCCACGCGGTGCGCGTCCGCATCGGCGTGCACCGCGGCGCGGTCGTGGCGCGCGACGGCGACTACTTCGGCCGCAACGTCGCGCTCGCGGCCCGCGTCGCCGCGGAGGCCTCCGGAGGCGAGGTGCTCGTGAGCAACGACCTGCGCGAGGCGTTGATCGACTCGACCGAGTTCGTGTTCGACGACGTGCGGGAGGCGCACCTCAAGGGCTTCGCCACGGTCGAGCAGCTCTGGCGCGTCGCCCCCTCCCCCGACGATCGCTAGGTGTCCACCGGCGAAGCCGGTCAGTCCGGGTCGTCGAGTGGTGCCCGAGGCGTTGCCCTGAGTGCCGTACGAGGAACGAGCGCGGTGTATCGAAGGGGACGAGGGCGGCGTATCGAGACGCGGTCAGGTTGAGGATCTCGGTCGGACCCGTCAGTGGCTGAGGGGTGCCTGCACCCGACGGGGTCTCGATACGCCCGCTCGCAGAGCTCGCGAGGCACTCGACCAGCAAGGTGGTGGCTCAGCCGATCTGGCGGCCAGTGTCCTTCCAGAACTCCTGGCGGAGCTTGAACTTCTGGAGCTTGCCGGTGGCGGTGCGGACGAGCTCGTCGCGGAACTCGATCCGCTTGGGGCACTTGTAGCCGGCGAGGTGCTGGCGGCAGTGGGTGATGAGCTCCTCCTGCGAGGGCGCCTCGATGTCCGGATCGACCACGACGAGGGCCGTGACGAGCTCGCCCCACTTCTCGTCGGGGATGCCGATCACGGCGACCTCCCGCACGGCGTCGTGCGACATGAGGGCGTCCTCGACCTCGATCGAGGAGACGTTCTCACCGCCGGTGATGATGACGTCCTTCTTGCGGTCGGCGATCGTGACGTAGCCGCCCTCGAACGTGCCGCCATCGCCCGTGTGGAACCAGCCGCCCCTCTGGGCCTCCTCGGTGGCCTCGGGGTTCTCCCAGTAGGACGCGAGGTTGTGGTTCGACTGCGCGAGCACCTCGCCGGTGTCGTCGACCATGACCCGCACGCCGACTGCAGGTGCACCGGCGCGGCCGAGGAGCCGGGCCTGCTCGGTGGGCTCCAGGTCGTCCCATTCCTCGCGCATGCGCGACATCGTGAGCAGCGGGGAGGTCTCGGTGAGCCCGTAGATCTGGATGAACTCCCAGCCCAGCTCCTCGCGGACCCGCTCGATCGTGCGGGTGGGCGGCGGAGCGCCGGCCACGATGATGCGCACCCGGTCACGACCGGGAATGTCGCCGTCCCAGTCCTTCGCGGCGTCCAGTGCCGCAGCGACGACC
>CAYRZN010000003.1:0-1559 GCA_964428825.1 uncultured Aeromicrobium sp. | reverse complement strand
CGGCGCAGGATCTCGGCGCCGTCGATCTGGCGGATCACGACGTGCTTGACGCCCATGCCGGTGGCGGCGAACGGGTGGCCCCAGCCGTTCGCGTGGAACATCGGCAGCGTGTGGAGGTAGACGTCGCGGTCGTTGACCGACGCCTGCCATCCGAAGACCGTGGCGTTGAGCCAGTTGTTGCGGTGCGTGAGCTGCACGCCCTTGGGCCGCGCCGTGGTGCCCGACGTGTAGTTGATCGTGGCGGTCGCGTTCTCCTTCTCCACCGCGTCGGCCTCCCACGGCGCTGGGTCGGCCGTGGAGCCCCAGATCTTGTCGTCGTCCTCGCCGAGGACGAAGACGTGGTCGACCCCGCTCTGGCCAGCACTGAGCTCGTCCTTGAGGTGGCGCAGGTCCGGGTCGACCATCACGACCTGGGCGCCGGAGTGCTCCACGATGTACTGGATCTCGGCCACCGCGAGGCGGAAGTTGACCGGCACCAGCACCCGACCCCACCCGGAGACGCCGTAGAACGAGCACAGCATGCGGGCCGAGTTCTGCGAGACGATCGCGACCCGACCGCCGACGGGCACCCCGAGCTCGTCGAGCGTGGCCGCCTGCGCGCGAGCGCGACGACCGAGCTCGGCGTACGTGATCTCCCCCCACGACTCGGCCGGCTGCACCGGCTCGTCGACGACCGCGATCCGGTCGGGGTAGACCGTGACGGCACGGTCGATGAAGTCACTGATCGTCAAGGGGTAGAACACGGGCACCTCCGGGAGTGGCGTGGCTCACGTCATTCCTATCCTGCCTGCGGCTGCCCCGACGTTGCAGACCGGATCGGTGAGCGGGTGCAGGCCTGCGCCGAGCGGTCGGTACGGTGCGGAGATGTCCTGGGAGACGATGTTCAGCAGCAACCTCGACGCCGACGACGCCGCGGCGTACGGGCGTCTCGTCCGCAACCTGCGCGACGCGCAGGACCTCGTGGCGTCGATGCGCTTCGACCGCGAGACGGTCGACGGGCTCGCCGACGACCTCGCCGAGTGGACCACGCGGCTCGCCCCGCTCGCCGGCCCCGAGACGGAGCAGACCAACGGTCGCGTCCCCAGCCTTCCGGTCCGCGGACACGCCATGGTCCCCGAGCTGCGGGTCACGTCCGCCGGCGGCGGTCGGGTCGACGGCACCGTGACGTTCGGTCGTTGGTTCATGGGTGGCGGCATGGCGGCCCACGGCGGGGCGGTGGCCCTGCTGTTCGACGAGGCGCTCGGCATCCTCGCGTCTGCCAGCGCGAAGGCGATCACGCGCACGGCCTACCTGCGCACCGACTTCCGGGCCCTCACCCCGATCGACACCGAGCTCGCGGTGTCCGCCTGGATCGACCGCGTCGAGGACCGCAAGATCTTCGTCCGCGGCGAGGTCCGCCACGGATCGACCGTGTGCGCGGAGGCCGACGCGCTCTTCCTGCGCCTGCGCCCCGACCAGGGCCTCGGTCGCCGCACGGAGGGCTAGGTGGTGGGTCAGTCCTGGTTCTGGGGCGGGAGCTCGGCGATCAACGGGTGGTCCGCGTCGATGACGCCCGTCTT
>CAYRZN010000002.1:28495-48261 GCA_964428825.1 uncultured Aeromicrobium sp. | reverse complement strand
GCGTCGGGGCGTGTGCTCGACTCGACGTGCACGACCTCCGCCCCGAGCCGGCCGAGCAGGTGCGCGGCGAGCGGTGCGGCCCAGAGCGAACCCAGGTTCACGACCCGGAGCGGGGCCGGGGAGGACGAGGAGGTCGTCGCGGGTCCGAAGCGCGTGCGCCAGGGCGCCGCGGGCACCGGTGTCTCGCCCAGCCACGAGGCCGGCAGCCCGAGCATCGTCGCCCGATCGACGACCTCCGCCGCGGGGAGCAGCGCCGACCACCGCTCGACGTCCGTCCAGGCGTCGTCGACCTGGTCCTCCACCAGGGCCGGTACCAGCTCCACGTCGCTCGGGCGAGCCAGGTTGAGCGCCCACCAGCCGTCGGCGGCCCGCAGGACTCGGGCCTCGGTCCCGCCGGCGGTAGCCGGATCGGTCGCGGAGAGGTGGGCGCGCCGCCCCAGCACCGCGGCGCCGTCGATCGACAGGGCCACGCCGAACTTGTCGCCGGCGACCGCCGTCAGGGCCGTGCCCAGGGCGCGGGCCAGCGTGGCGGGTCGACCGTGCGCCGTCCGCCCGGCGCCGCGGTACGCGACTGGGTCTCCCGCGAGGCCCGTCGCGACCCAGTCGGCGAGCGCCTGCTGGGGTCCGACGGCAAGGGCGCGGTGCAGCTCGCGCAGCACCTCGTCGTCCACCACGGAGACGTCGCCTCGGCCCATGTCCTCATCCTGCCCGGTCCGCGCTGCTGGTGAGAGGATGGCGTCATGTCGACCGCGCCTGGCTCCTCGGGCGTCGTCGTCGCACGACCCGGGCAGGACGTCGACCCCGACGACGTGCGCATCTGCGTCCTGGTCCTCGGACCTGACGGCGACGCCGATGTCGACCGGGACGCCGTCGACGTGGTCGTCGCCCCGTCGGGCTCGAGCGCGGCCGGGCGTCGGGAGGTCGTCGGTGTGCCCGACGTCGACGCGGCGGTCGACACGATCCGGCGTCGGGTCGCCGAGCGCCCGCTGGCCTCGGCCGCGCTGGCACGTTTGCTGCCGCGGGTCGTGGAGACCGACGTGCCGAACGGGCTGGTGCTGGAGTCGCGCACGTTCTCGGAGCTGCTGGCCGGACCCGAGCTCGCCTCCTGGCTCGACGCGCGCGGGGCCCCACGACCAGCCGACGACCCGCACCGCGTGCAGCTCGAGCGCACCGGCGACGAGCTCACCATCACGCTCGACCGCCCGGCCCGCCGCAACGCCTACGACGCGGCGATGCGCGACGCGCTGCTCGAGGCGCTGGAGGTCGCGCGCCTCGATCCCGACGTGCGGGTCACGCTCCGGGGGGCCGGACCCGACTTCTGCGCGGGCGGCGACCTCGACGAGTTCGGCACGGCGCAGGACCTGGACGCGGCGCACCGGACCCGTGTCGCGGCCAGCCCGGGTGCCCTCGTCCACGCGCTCCGCGACCGGGTCACGGTCCACGTCCACGGGCACGCCGTGGGGTCCGGCATCGAGATCGCGGCGTTCGCGGGCCACGTCCGTGCGAGCGCGGACGCCCGCTTCGGCCTCCCGGAGGTGGCGATGGGCCTTGTCCCGGGCGCCGGTGGCACCGTCAGCCTGTCGCGACGGATCGGTCGGCACCGCCTGCTCTGGTGGGGACTGACCGGTGCGGTCCTCGACGCCACGACCGCCCACCGATGGGGGATCGTCGATGAGCTCGTCGGGTAGCGGCGGGAGCGTGCTGGTCCGCGGCGTCACGCTCGACGGTGCGCGGCTGGACTGCCGCGTCGTCGCCGGAGTCGTCGCCGAGCTGGCCCCCGACCTGGTGCCGGGGCCGGAGGAAGAGGTCGTCGACGGGCTCGGGGGCGCCCTCCTGCCGGGGCTCCACGACCACCACGTCCACGCCTTCGCCGCCGCGGCTGCCGCCGGCTCCCTCGACCTGCGCGGCGGTCCCCTGCCCTCGCCGGGGCCGGGAGGCGCGACGGCCTCCGGTCGTGCCTGGGTGAGGGCGGTCGGTCTGGGCGACGACGACGCGACCTCGATCGACCTCGATCGCGTGTGGCCCGACCGCCCGGTCCGGGTGCAGCACCGCTCCGGTGCGCTGTGGGTCCTCAACAGCCGCGCGATCGACCTGCTGGGCGCCGTCCTCGAGCCCGCCGAGCGGGCCGACGGCCGGGTGTGGCGAGCCGACGCTCGACTCGGCGAGGCGCTCGGCCGGCTCGACCCGTGGGGCGTCGAGGACGACCTCGGGTCGTGGGGCGAGGAGCTCGCCGCACGCGGAGTGACCGGACTGACCGACGCGACCGTGGGCCTCGAGGCCACGGGCCTGGCCGTGGTCCGGGAGCACGTGCCGCAGCGGGTGGTGTCGCTCGGCGCGGAGGACGACGGCCTGCCCGTCAAGGTCGTCGCCGGCGACCACGGGACGGACGAGGGCGTCGACTCCTGGTCCGACCTGGTCGCCGCGGTGCACGCGGCGCGGGACCGGGGTCGGCCCGTGGCGGTGCACGCCGTCTCGGCCACGGCGCTCGCGATGGTCCTGGCGGTCCTGGACGACGTCGGTGTCGTCCCCGGCGACCGGGTCGAGCACGCGGCGGTGTGCGACGACGCCGCCGCCGACCGACTCGCCGAGCTCGGCGTGACCGTCGTGACGCAGCCCTCGATCGCCGCCCGTCGCGGGCGGGCGATGCTGGAGGCGTCCGAGCCGGAGGACCGTCCGTGGCTGTGGCGGATCGCCGGGCTGCGCGCCCGTGGGGTGCGGGTCGTGCTGTCGAGCGACGCCCCGTACGGCGACCCCGACCCGTGGGCCACGATCCGTCTGGCGGCGTCCGGGCTCACCACCGACCGCTCGCCGTGGGTGCACGACCAGACGATCCCGGCCCGCGAGGCGCTGGCGTCCTACCTGACCAGGCCGGAGGACCCGGCCGGCCCCGTCCGGACGGTGCACCCGGGCACGACCGCCGACCTGTGCGTGCTCGACGCCCCGCTGGACGTCGTCCTCGACCGCGTCGTGGGTGGCGACACCGACTCGCCGGTGCGCCTGACCGTCGTCGACGGCCAGGTGGTCAGTACACGTCCTGGCTGAAGCGACGCTGGCGCTTGAGGTCGGCGAGGTAGTCCCAGGCGGCGTCCTCGGACATCGAGCCGTGGGTCGCCACGACCTCGACGAGGGCCGACTCGACCGCCTGCGACATGCGGACGCCGTCGCCGCAGATGTAGAAGTGGGCGCCGTCCTGCAGCCAGGCGTAGACCTCGGCGCCCTGATCGCGCAGCTTGTCCTGGACGTAGACCTTGTGCTCCTGGTCGCGGGAGAAGGCGGTCGACAGCCGCGTGAGCAGGCCGTCCTGCTGCCAGCCCGTGACCTCGTCGCGGTAGAGGAAGTCGCACGTCTCGTGCTGGTCGCCGAAGAAGAGCCAGTTTTTGCCGACGGCGCTGCGGGACCGTCGCTCCAGCAGGAACGAGCGGAACGGCGCGACGCCCACGCCGGGGCCGACCATGATGACGGGGGCGTCGTCCGCGGGCAGGCGGAAGCTGGGGTTCGGAGCGAGGAAGACGGCGACCTGCGAGCCGGCGGGCAGTGCGGCGGTCATCGTCGCGGAGCCGGCACCGACGCGGTCACGGCCGTCGCGGTGGTAGCGCACGCACGACACGAGGAGGTCGGCCGTCTTGGGCGACTCGGTCGGGCTCGAGCTGATCGAGTACGACCGGTGCTGGAGCGACCCGAGGAGCTCGGCGACGCGGTCGGCGTCGCGCTTGTCCTGCGGCAGCATCTCGACGAGGTCGAGGGCGTCGCGCCCCCACAGCCAGGCCTCGAGGGCCTCGCGGTCGCGGGTGCCGAGCAGGTGGGCCAACTCCTCGTCGCCCGACTGCTCCGCGACCCAGTCGACCAGGGCGCGCGACGGCAGGCGCAGCTCGAGTCGGTGGGTCAGCAGCTCGTGCCAGGTGGCGTCCTGTCCCGTGGGGGTCGCGTCGGCGTCCACGCCGAGAGCGGCGAGGAGGCCGTCGACGAGCTCGACGGGGTTGACCGGGACGACGCCGAGCGAGTCGCCGGGCAGGTACTCGATGGCGCTGTCGGCAAGGTCGACCTCGACGTGGTGGACGGCCTTGTGGGACTCGGCGCCCGACAGCTTGGTCGTGTGGCTGATCGTCGCGAGGAACGGGTCCTGCCGGGTCCATCGCGCCGCGGGGGACGTCGACGGCTCGACCTCGACGGTGGCGCTGCCCGAGGCGTCGGTGACGTCCGCGCCGGCGAACGTCGCCGTGACGGCCTTGATCCACTGCCGCGACGGGCGCTCGTAGTCGAGGTCGCAGTCGAGGCGGTCCAGCACGCGCCGCCCGCCGAGCTCGGCGATCTTCTCGTCGAACATGCGGCCGGCCGCGCAGAAGAACTCGTACGAGGAGTCGCCGAGCGACAGCACGGCGTACTGCAGGTGCGACAGGTCAGGGGCGTCGCTCTCGAGCTCGTCCCACAGGTCCTGCGCGCTGTCGGGCATGTTCCCGTCGTCGTACGTCGAGGAGACCAGGGCCACGTGCGTCATGGCGTCGAGGTCGGCCACGCCGAACTCGTCCATCGACATCAGCTTGGTCGCGTAGCCGTCGGCCTCGAGGGCGTCCGAGGTGTCCATCGCGACGACCTCGGCATTTCCCGTCTGGGAGCCGAAGAGCACGTGGATGAGCGGACGGTCGTGGCTGGATGGCATCGGGACTCCCTGGCGGTTCGCTCGTTCTGTCGGCGCCCTGTGACGGGCATCACGTGGAAACAGCATGAGGAATACATCACGTCGTTGTCAAGCGTCGGCGTCCTAAACCTCATGAGGAAAATTCATCACGATGATTGACTTTCGGTCACGGCGCCGGTGTAATCGGGGTCACGTTGGTGTGATGCACGTCTCGCGGCTCGGTGTCGGGTGCGAGGTGGGTCCGCCGAGGCAGCTGCGACGAGAGGCGACCGAGACATGAACCACCAGATGAGCGACGCGGAGCTGCACGAGGCCGTGCACGCCCAGCGCGTGGCGAGCGTGATGACGCGCTACGGCCTGGCGTGCGACGAGCGCGACCGGACGACCCTCGAGCAGCTGTTTCACCCGGACGCGCGCGCCGTGTACGACGTCGACTCCGACGTCACCGGCAACACCGCGATCGCCGAGTGGATCGCCGGCGCCACCGAGCACCTGCTCTGGCAGCAGCACGCGATGCGCGTCATGAAGGTCGACGTCGAGGGTGACCGCGCGACCGCCGTGAGCTACCTGACCTCGCACCAGGTGGCCAAGGACGCGACCGACGTGACGCTGATGATGAACAGCCGCTACGACACCGAGCTCGAGCTGCTGGACGGCGCCTGGCGCATCCGCCGGCTCCACCTGGTCGTCGGCACGATCGAGCACCGCCCCATCATCCTCGGCTCGCTCGCAGCGGCCGCCAGCACGGAGGAACAGCATGTCTGAGACACCGGTCATCGAGCTCATCGAGGGTCAGCAGAAGGGTGGCTGCCCGGTCGTGCACTTCGACGTCAACCAGCAGCTGCCGATCCACTCGTACCACGAGGAGCTGGACCAGCTCCGGGGCCAGGCGCCGATCGTGTGGAACACGTACGGCGGCGGCTTCTGGATGCTGCTCAACGACGAGACGGTGCGTGCGGCGTTCCACGACCACGAGGTCTTCAGCAGCGACTCCACGGTCGTCACGGTCCCCGAGCCCAACTGGCACTGGATCCCCACGATGGAGAACCCGCCGCGGCACAAGCTGTACCGCCGCGTGCTCAACCCGCCGTTCTCGCCGCGCGCGGTCCGGGACCGTGAGGAACGCATCCGCCAGCACGCGACCGACTTCATCGACACGTTCGTGGACGACGGGCGCGTGAACTTCGTCGAGGCCTTCGCCAAGGAGTACCCGACCAAGGTCTTCCTGGAGATCCTCGGTCTCCCGCACGAGGACTCGCCCCAGATGGTCGAGTGGGTCGAGGCCGTCTTCGGCGGTCTCGGCAGCGAGGACCCGGTCGCGGCCAAGGCCGGCAGTGACGCGCAGGTCGCGATCAACGCCTACTTCGTCGAGCTTCTGGCCGACCGCAAGGCCCACCCCCGTGAGGACGAGTTCTTCACCGACCTGACCCGCTCGAGCATCGGCGACGAGCCGATCTCGGACGAGGACTTCCTCAACATCTGCAACGTCCTGATCCTCGCGGGCCTCGACACCGTCAAGAGCCAGCTCGGCTACATCATGCTGCACCTGGCGGAGAATCCCGAGGACCGCCAGCGGATCCTGGACGAGCCCGACCTCATCCCGGTGGCCGTCGATGAGATGGTCAGGGTCTACTCGATCGTGATGGACGGCCGCAAGGTCGCCCAGGACACCGAGTTCCACGGCTGCCCCATGAAGGCCGGCGAGATGGTCATGCTCACGGTGCCCTCGGCCACGCGTGACGAGACGAAGTACGCCAACCCCGGGAAGGTCGACTTCGACCGCACGGACTCGACGGGGCACCTGGCCTTCGCGGCCGGCCCGCACAAGTGCCTCGGCAACCACCTCGCCCGCCGCGAGATGATCATCGCGCTCGAGGAGTGGCTCCGCCGCATCCCGGACTACCGGGCCGTCGACGTCGACGAGCTCCGCGAGACGGGACCGCAGCTCGGCCTCGAGGAGCTGTGGCTCGAGTGGGACGTCACCGCATGAGTGCCGTGCGCAGTCGCGAGGTCCACCTGGTCAGCCGTCCGACCGGCGGCGCCCCGACGGCGGAGAACGTCGCGATCGTCGAGGTCGACGTCGAGGCCGGTCCGGGACAGGTCCTGGTCCGCAACACCGTGATGTCGGTCGAGCCGTACATGCGCGGACGCATGTCCGAGACGACGAGCTACGTCGAGCCCTTCGGGATCGACGAGCCGATGGACGGGCCCGCGACCGGCGTCGTCGAGTGGTCCGACGTCCCCGACCTGCCCGTGGGCACCGAGGTCGTCCACCAGCTCGGGTGGCGGGAGTACGCGGCGCTCGACCCGGCCGACGTCGAGGCCGTCGACGTCGACGGGCTCAAGCCGACCGACCACCTGGGCGCGCTCGGGCAGACCGGCATGACCGCGTGGATCGGCATCAACCGCATCGCCGAGGTCCAGCCGGGCGACACGGTCTTCGTGTCCTCGGCGGCCGGTGGCGTGGGCGCGATCGCCGGTCAGCTCGCGAAGGCGAAGGGCTGCACCGTGATCGGTAGCTGCGGGTCGTCCGACAAGGTCGCCGCCGCCGTGAAGGACTTCGGGTTCGACGTCGCCTTCGACTACCACGACGGCCGCATCCGCGACCTGCTGCGCACCGCGATCGAGGAGGCCGGCAAGCCCGGTCTCGACGTGTACTACGACAACGTCGGTGCGGAGCACCTCGAGGCCGCGATCCGCGAGATGAACGAGCACGGACGCATCGCGCTGTGTGGGATGATCGCGGTCTACAACGCGATCGAGCCGGTCCCCGGCCCGCGCAACCTGCTGCTGATGATCTGGCGCCGGCTGCGCATGGAGGGCTTCCTGCTCGGTGACCACGAGGACGCGCGCGAGGAGTTCCTCGCCGAGATGACCGACCTCGTGCGGCGCGGCGAGGTGACCAGCCCGGAGACCTACGTGGGTCACGGGATCGAGGAGGCCTTCGCGGGCTTCCAGACCCTGCTCGAGGGCCGTGCCGTCATCGGCAAGGCGCTCGTGAGCCTGGAGGCCTGAGCCATGACCCCCACTGCCGCAGCCACCGCCACCGCGACCGAGTCGGTCGAGGACCTCGCCGCGCGCGCCTCGGCCTGGTACGCCGACCACGGGTTCGCCCGGCGCGACCCCCAGCGGGAGGCGTCGAGCTCCGGCATGGCCGTGTTCCACGACCTCGCGTTCGAGGAGGAGCTGGCCCTGATCCACCAGCTGACCGACTGGCTCCGGGCCCGATACGACGCGGGCCTGGGCGCCGTCGGCTGGCCCGAGGCGTTCGGCGGCCTCGGACTCACGCACGCCCACGAGGCGGCACTGGCCCGCGTCGAGAGTGGCTTCGACGTGCCCACCCCGCACGAGCTGGTCTCGGTGACCCTGCGCCTCATCGCCCCGACGCTGCGGGTGTACGACCGCACGCCCGAGATGCGTGAGCTGATCACGCCGATGCTGCGGGGCGACCTGCTGGCGTGCCAGCTGTTCTCCGAGCCCGGCGCCGGCAGCGACCTCGCGAGCCTCGCGACCCGCGCGCGCCGCGACGGCGACGACTGGGTCATCACGGGCCAGAAGGTCTGGACCTCGGGCGCGCAGTTCGCGCAGTGGGGCGAGCTCCTGGCGCGCACCGACCCCGACGTGCCGAAGCACCGCGGCATCACCGCGTTCATGGTGCCGCTCGATGCCGAGGGCGTCGAGGTGCGTCCGTTGCGCCAGATGTCGGGCGGCTCGAGCTTCAACGAGGTGTTCCTGACCGAGGTGCGGATCCCGGACGCCTACCGCATCGGCGAGGTCGGCGAGGGTTGGAAGGTCGCGCTGACGACCCTCGGGTTCGAGCGCGACTCCAGCGGCGAGGCCACGGCGGTCGGCGGCACGCTCGACCAGGTCGTGGAGCTCAGCCGTGCCACCGGCGCGGTCGAGGACCCGGTCCTGCGCCAGGTGCTCGCCGACGTCGTGATCGCGCACCGCCTCGCTGAGGTCGCCGCGGCCCGCGACGCCGCCACCCCGGACACCACCGGCGTCGGTGGCTCGATGCGCAAGCTGCAGTGGACCAACCGCCTCGCCCAGATCTCCGACTACGTCGCCGAGGTGCTCGAGGGCGACCTCGTGGTCGACGACGGCGAGTCCGGCACCTTCGACTGGACCGAGCACGTCCTCGGCGCGCCGGGCTACCGCATCGCCGGCGGCAGCGACGAGGTGCAGCGCAACCTCGTCGCCGAGCGCTGGCTCGGCCTCCCGGCCGAGCCCCGCGGTGACAAGACCACTCCGTGGCGGGACATCCCCCGCTGATCGACGACACGAAGGACACGAGCATGGGAACACTGGACGGCAAGGTGGCCCTGGTCACCGCAGGATCGCGTGGCATCGGCCGGGGGATCGTGGAGGCCTTCCTCGCGGAGGGCGCCTCGGTCGTCATGACCGGGCGCTCCGCGGACAAGGGCGAGAAGGCGCTGTCGGAGATCGGCCTGCCCGACCGCACGGCCTTCCTCCCCGGTGACGCGAAGTCCAAGGACGACGTCGCGGGATGGGTCGCCTCGACGGTCGAGCGCTTCGGTCGGATCGACGTCCTGGTCAACAACGCCGGCGGCAGCGACGGGTTCGCCCTCGTGCACGAGCTCACCGACGAGGCCTGGGACAAGGCGTTCACGTTCATCGTCGACTCGGCCTTCTGGGCCACCCGCGCGGCGCTCGGCGCCATGGTGGCGCAGGGCAGCGGCCGCATCATCAACATCTCCTCGGTCGCCGGAAAGCTCGGCAACCAGGCGGCGGTCGCGCACTACATCTCCGCCAAGCACGCGATGAACGGCTTCACGAAGGCCGTCGCGTTCGAGTACGGCACCCAGGGCATCACGTCGAACGCGATCTGCCCCGGGGCGATCGAGACCGACCTCATGGTCGAGGTCGGCCCGTCGTTCGCGGCGGAGAACAACCAGACCTACGAGGAGTACAAGGCGGACTACGCCAAGGACGCCGCGATCGGCCGGCTCAACACCGTCGAGGAGGTCGGCGCGATGGCGGTGCTGCTGGCCGGTCCGGCCGGCGGCGGCATCACGGGCGCCCTGCTCAACGTCGACGGCGGCACCGCGCCGTACTGACGGGCACCTCACCGACGACGCTGTACTGACAGGTCGGTGCCGGCTCCGGCACCGACCTCGCCCCACGACGTCGACCCGCTCGGGTCGGGAAGGACATGACTCATGGGAACTCTGGACGGCAAGGTCGCGCTCGTCACGGCGGCCAGCGGCGGGATCGGACGCGGGATCGCGGAGGCCTTCCTCGCGGAGGGCGCCTCGGTCGTGATGACCGGGCGGTCCGCGGACAAGGGCGAGAAGGCGCTGTCGGAGATCGGCCTGCCCGACCGCACCGCCTTCCTCGCGGGCGACGCCCGGTCGAAGCAGGACGTGGCCGGCTGGGTCGCGTCGACGGTCGAGCGCTTCGGGCGGATCGACGTGCTGGTCAACAATGCCGGTGGCAGCGACGGGTTCGCGCTCGTGCACGAGCTGAGCGACGAGGCGTGGGAGAACGCGTTCACGTTCATCGTGGACTCGGCGTTCTGGGCCACCCGAGCGGCGCTGGCGGTCATGCTCGAGAACGGCGGTGGCCGCGTCATCAACATCTCGTCGGTCGAGGGCAAGCTCGGCAACAAGGCGGCCGTGTCGCACTACATCTCGGCCAAGCACGCGATGAACGGCTTCACGAAGGCCGTCGCGTTCGAGTACGGCACCCGGGGCATCACGTCCAACGCGATCTGCCCCGGCGCGGTCGAGACCGAGCGCACCAAGGAGATCGGCCCGGCGTTCGCCGCGGAGAACGGCCTCACCTACGAGGAGTACCTGGCTGACTACGCCAAGGACGCGGCCACCGGGAAGCTCAACACCGTCGAGGAGGTCGGTGCGATGGCCGTGCTGCTGGCCGGCCCGGCCGGCGCCGGCATCACGGGCGCCTTGCTCAACGTCGACGGCGGCACGTCGCCCTACTGATCTCCCTCGTGGCTGCCGGTGGGCGGTGAGTCAGCCACCTTTCGGCGTCCCGAGCCCGGTGGGCGGTGAGTCAGCCACCTTTCGGGTCCCCTCACGGGTGGCTGACTCACCGCCTCGCGCTGCCTGAGTGCCCTAGGGGCTGGGCTGCGGCTGGTTGGCCGCTGCCGCCTCCCGCTGGAGCTTGCGGCTCCGCTTGGTCTGGCCGACGACCCGGCTGGCGAGGGCCACCGCGATGAGCAGCGCGGCACCTTGGAACAGCGGCTGGATCCAGAACGTGCCCGGACCGAACGTCAGCTGCAGGCCCTTCACGCCGAACGCCAGGGCGAAGTACGCAATGAGCGTGCCCCAGACGTTGGGGCGGCGGGCGAACTGGGAGGCGCCGAAGAACACCGCGGCGAGGGCCGGGAACAACAGGCCCGGTCCGGCGGTCGAGGTGTAGGTGCCGACCTTGGCGGAGAACACGATGCCGGCGAAGCCACCGATCACGGCCGAGGTCATGAGCGAGCCGTACGTCAGACGCTCGACGTTGAGGCCGGCGAGGCGAGCCGCCTCCGGGTTGCCACCGACGGCGAACAGGCGACGCCCGACCGGCGTGTGCTCCAGGACGAACCAGATCGCGACCGAGAGCACCACGAGGTAGAGCGCCACGACCGGGATCCCGAAGACCTGGCCGTTGCCGAGGTCGAGCCACTTCGCGTCGAACGCACCGGTCAGCTGCCGGTTGTCCGACATGAACAGCTGGAACGCGAGGAGCACCTGGCTCACGCCGAGCGTCGCGATCAGCGACTCCACCCGGAACTTCACGATGACCACTGCCGAGCAGAAGCCGATCAGCGCGCAGAACACGAGCACGCCGATCGCGACCTGCCAGAGCGGGATGTCGGGATGGTTGATGCCGAACCAGTTCATCAGCACGAGCGCCGTGCCCATCGTGGCGCCGACGGAGAGGTCGTAGACCCCTGCCACGAGCGGCACGAGGAACGCCAACGCGACGATCGCGGTGACGACACCCTCGCTGATCGTGAGGCGCCAGGTCGTGGAGCTCAGGAACGTCTCCGGGCGCAGGATCCCGAACAGGATCGTGAAGCCGGCGAACAGGATGATGGCGCTGTAGCGCCCGAGCGTCACGCCCAGGGGGGTCGCGACGGCGCCCGAGCTCGACTTGAGGCTCGATGCGGGGGTGGCCGACGAGTCGGTCTTCGGGGTCTCGGTCTTCATGCGGATGCTCCTGCGACTTGCGCGTGATCGATGGAGGGGGCGTCCAGGTCGACGCCGCGGTGCAGCTCGGCGACGACGTGGCCACGGGACAGGACGAGCACGCGGTCGCACAGGCGGGCCAGCTCGTCGCTGTCGGTCGACGTGACGAGGACCGACATGGAGGCGTCGGCCCGTTCGGCGATGATGCGGTGCACCTGCTCGCGGGCACCGATGTCGATGCCGGCGGTCGGGTCGTCCAGCACGAGGAACGTCGGGTCGAGCCGCAGGGCCCGGGCCACGAGCACCTTCTGCTGGTTGCCGCCGGACAGCGTGGTCATGGAGGCACCCGGTCCGGACGCCACGATGTCGAGGTCGTCGATCCAGCCGGCGACCTCGCGGCGCTCCTTGCGGTGGTGCAGGCGTCCGGCCGAGGTGTTCGGGGCCAGGTCGCTGATCGTCAGGTTCTCCCCGACGTTCAACCTGCTGAACACGCCGAACCGGGCCCGCTCGCCGCAGATCCACGCCATCCCGGCCGACATCGCGTCGATCGGGTCGCCCGACTCGACCGCGGTGCCCCCGACCGTCACGGTGCCGCTGTTGCGGTGCTCGCGACCGATCGTGAGAGCGGCGACCTCCTCGCGGCCCGAGCCGGTCAGGCCGGCGACCCCGACGATCTCGCCGGGCTTGAGGTCAGCGCTGAAGTCCAGGAGCGCGGTGCCCTGCAGACCGGCGATCCGCACGTTCGCGGGGCTGTCGGTCTGCGGGGCGGTCGGGCGGTCGACGTTCCTGACGAGGGCCGTGCCGATGATCAGGTTGGTGAGGCTGTCGTGACTGACGTCGCTCGTCGCCACCGTGGCGACCTTGACGCCGTCACGGAGCACCGTGATGGAGTCCGAGACGCCGAGGATCTCGTCGAGGTGGTGCGAGACGAGGATGACGGAGTTGCCCGCGGCGGTCAGGCCGCGGATCGTGTCGAACAGCGCTGTGACGTCCCGGGCCGGCAGTGCGGCCGTGGGCTCGTCGAGCACGATGAGGGCCGGATCGCTGTTGTCGGGCAGAGCCCGGGCGATCGCGATGCGCGTGCGCTCTGCGATGCCGAACTCGCCAACGGGCCGGTTGACGTCGATCGGGGGACCGGTGCGGGCCAGGCAGTCGCGAGCGACCTGCCGGGCCTTCTTCCAGTTGATCCTGATGCCGCCGGACCGCGGGTACGTCCGTCCGAGCATGATGTTCTCGGTGATGCTCAGGTCGTTCACCAGACCGAGGTCCTGGTGCACGAAGCGCACGTTGAGCTTGTCGGCCGCCGCGGCGTTGCCGAGGTCGAGCTCCTGGTCCAGCACCGTGGCCGTCGCCCCCGGGTCGGGGGCGTGGTAGCCGGCGAGGATCTTGATCAGGGTCGACTTGCCCGATCCGTTCTGGCCCACCACGGCGTGGACCTCACCCACCTTCACGGTGAGGTCCACGCCGTGGAGCACCACATGACCGGAGAACGTCTTGGAGAGTCCTCTGATGTCAAGGGCGTTCATGATCAGCTGAGACCCCAGAGGGTCTTGTACTGGTCCTTGAAGCCGTCCGGTCCGGGCCAGCCGTCGGGGAGGTCGGCGATCGCCTCGGCCTCCTCCTTGGTGTCCATGATGTAGAGCGGGGTCAGGGCGGACTTGCGCTCGTCCTCGCTGCTCCACTCACCGTTGGCGTAGCGGGCCATCTGGTCGGCGAGGGTCCACATCGTGTTCTCCTGCGGCACGACGAGCCAGGCGTCGGTCTCGCCCTTGAGGAACGACTCCACCTGGGGCTGCTGCGGCTGGACGCCGACGACCTTGACGTCCTCGAGGCCCGCGGTCTTCAGCGCCTGGCCGAGGCCGGGCTCGAAGCCGGTGAAGCCCAGGAACAGGTAGTTGATGTCCGGGTTCGACTGCAGGTACGACACGATCGCGTTGGCCGATCCGCCGGTGGTCAGCTGGTCGAGCGAGATGTCGATCGGCTGGCTCGTGCAGGTGTCGCAGAACTCGTCCAGCGTCTTCTCGACGTTCGGCACGGCGGCCGCGACGGTCGGGAACTCGGGGATGTTGACGACGCCGATCGAGGCGTCGGCACCGCTGTCCTCGATGACCCAGGAGGTCAGGGCGCGGGTCGAGTTCGCCACGGCGGTGACGTCGCTGCAGTTCGTGATGATGTTGTTCTCGTCGCCCTTGGGCTCGTCGCCGGAGTAGCAGCTGAAGTAGGGGATGCCCGCTTCCTTGGCGTTGTCGAACGCGTTCTGGAAGGTCGCGACGTCGCTGCCGGTGCCGGCGATGTAGTCGACCTTCAGGTCGACGGCCTGCTGGACCGCGGAGCCGAAGTCGGTCGCGGGGGCGTTGATGCCGACGTAGTCCCAGCCGAAGCTCTCGACGGCTTCCTTGAGGAAGTCACCGAGGATCGAGCAGGTGGGGTCGGCGCAGACGATGAAGGCGACCGACTTCTTCTCGGGCATCTTGCTGAGCGGCACGGTCTGGATGATGGAGGTGGGCTCGGTCTGGTAGCTCGCGACGACGTCCTTGAGCTCCTGGGTGACTTCGCCTCCGCCGGAGCGACCGCCGTCGCTCGACTCGCTGCAGGCAGCGAGCGCGAGCGAGCCGACGATGGCTCCCGCGATGAGCAGGCCGAGCCTGCGGTGCCGCTTGAGATTCATGGTTCCTCCATCGGGGGTGTGTCCGTCGGTCACGATGTCGAGGTCGGGGGCCTCGCGGTCAATGTGACCTGGGACACGTGTGGATGTGTGGGACCACTTCAGCGCATGGGAGTGCTCTCGTCAATAGAACATCATGAGAAATTCGGGGAATCATGATGAGCAACCCCGGACCGTCGGTATGCCGCGGCTGCGCCGAGGACGGCCTCGGACAGGGCCGTACCGGCCGGAACCGCAGCGTCTCAGGCGTGCGGGAACGGCTCCGGCGACCCGTGGGCGAGCGGGGCGGGGGCTACAGGCGCCAGTCGATGCGGCGCGCGCCGGCCTCGGGATCGCGCTCGAGGTAGGTGTTGCTGACCTCGAGGATGTGCTCGGTCATGAGCTTGCGGGCCTTGCTGGGGCGGCCGTCGAGGATCGCCTGGGCGAGGTCGGCGTGCGAGTGGGTGAGCATCTCGCGCTCGGCGACGGGATCGACCGACTGCAGGACCTGCTCGGCCACGATGTGGGTCACCGACTGGGTCACGAGCGTCAGCACGCGGTTGCCCGAGAGTGCGGCGATGAGCGAGTGGAAGTTGTTGAAGTCGTCGAACAGCTCGACCTCGACGTGGGACTCGGGGTCGTACTGGATGAACGGGGCGAACACGTCCCGCTTGGCGCTGCTGGACGGAAGCTTGGCGACGCGCTCGGCGAGCATGGGCTCCAGTGCGGCCCAGGTGTCGAGCAGCTCGGCGTACGTCGCACCACTGAGGTTGAAGTACAGCGACGACGTGCGCGCGAGGTAGCCCGAGTTCAGGGGCGCGACGAAGGGACCGCCGCCGGGGCCGCGCTTGATGTCGACGATGCCCTGGATCTCGAGCAGTCGGAGCGCCTCGCGCAGCGACTCGCGGCTGACCTCGTACCGCACGAGCATCTCGGGCTCGGTGAGGAGCCGGTCGCCGACGCCGACGCTTCCCTCGAGGATGTCGTCGACGATTCGTGCGGCCGTGGCCTCAGCGGCCTTCGGGGCACGGCGCCGCGCGCTCTGGGTGTCGGCCGCGGCGAAGCCACGGGGCCGGTAGATGATCGGCAGTCCGTGCGGTGCGTCGTCCTGCGGGCCGTCGAGGGGGGCTCCGGCGACGTCCGGGCGGCGTGCGCTCATGGGTGCACACTCTGACACCTTCGCCCCGGCGACACAACGACCGAGGCCCTGTGGTGCCGGGCGGATCTCGCGCCGGTCCGGCGGTTTGGTCATGACATTTCGGGGTACGGGGCGGGCGTCGAGTGCCCGTCGGACGTCCGGCGAGCGACCGCTCGCCCGGCACCCTTGACTAAGTTCATCATGAGGAATAATCTGCGAGAGTGACGCAGAACACCTTTTCGGGCAGCCCCGCGGACGAGGCGACCACGCCGGTCGCCGACCCTTCCCGCGGTCCCCGGCCGCGCTCCGGCCCCCTGGCAGGCGTCAAGATCGCCGACTTCTGCTGGATGGGCGTGGGCGCCGTCGCCACCCGCCTGCTGGCCGACTTCGGCGCCGACGTGATCAAGATCGAGAACCGCAAGCGCCTCGACACGCCGCGTCGCCTGCCGATCTACAAGGGCGAGGTCCGCTCCTACGGCGCGGAGGAGGCGAACCCCGACCCCAACAAGGGCGGGCTGTTCAACAACTACTCGCGCAACAAGCTCGGCGTCACGGTCGACATGGGCGATCCCCGCGGCCGTGAGCTCGTGCACGACCTGATCGAGCACTGCGGCATCGTCACCGAGAACTTCGCACCGGGCGTCATGGAGAAGTGGAACCTGACCTACCCGGAGCTGCGCGAGATCCGCGACGACGTGATCTTCGCCCGCATGAGCGGGTACGGCCACTCCGGCCCCCAGGCGCATTACCGCAGCTACGGCCCGGTCGTGCAGGCCGTCAGCGGGCTGTCGTTCAACAGCGGCCTGCCCGGACGCGAGCCGTCGGGCTGGGGACTCTCCTACATGGACAACCAGGCGGCCTACTACAACTCGGCCGGCCTGATGCTCGCGATCTACCAGCGCATGCTGACCGGCCAGGGCACCGAGGTCGACGTGTCGGCCGTCGAGGCGGGCATCGGCCTGCTCGGCTCGGACCTGCTCGACACCGTCGTGAACGACCGGCCGAGCCGCCGACCCGACTACCCGCGCGGCAACCGCCTCGAGCACCCCGCCGCCGCCCCCCACGGTGTCTACCCGGCGTCGGGCGAGGACCAGTGGATCGCGATCGCGGTCTTCTCCGACGAGGACTGGAAGTCGCTCCAGGTCGCGATGGGCGATCCGGGGTGGGCCGGCGAGCCGCGCTTCGCGACCGCCGCCGACCGCGTCGCGCACCACGACGAGCTCGATGTCCTGCTCGCCGGATGGACGCGCGACCAGGACAAGCACGACCTGATGGAGAAGCTGCAGCGCGCCGGAGTCGCGGCCGGGGCGGTCCAGAACGCCCAGGACCTGGCCGAGCACGACCCCCAGATCGCGGCTCGGGGCACGTTCTTCGAGCTCGACCACCCCGTGATCGGCCCCGCCCTGTTCGAGGGGTTCCCCGGACAGCTCAGCACCTCCCGTCCCGACCACTGGCGCTCGGCGCCCCTGCTCGGCGAGGACAACGACTTCGTCTTCGGCGAGCTGCTGGGGCGCGACGCCGACACGTTGGCCCAGCTCGCGGCCGAAGGAGTGATCTGATGGCCTCCGCCCAGCTGCTCGGCGGCTCCAGTCCCGTCCAGCACCTCACCGTCGTCGAGCTCGCGCAGACGCCGGCCGGCGAGCAGACCGGCAAGTTCGTCGCCGACCTCGGCGCGCGCGTCGTCAAGGTGGAGCCGCCGGGAGGCGTGGCCAGTCGCCACGTCGGCCCGTTCGTGCGCGGCCACGAGGACGTCGACCACAGCCTGGAGTTCTGGGCCTACAACTCGAGCAAGTCCAGCCGCGTCGTCGACGCGACGCAGACCGAGGACCGGGCGGCCTTCGCGGCCCTGCTGGGCGAGGCCGAGATCCTCGTGGTCGAGGACCGCGCCTGGTTGAACGAGCTGGGGGTCGACCTCGACGAGCTGCTCGCGCAGCGCCCCGACCTGATCGTCGTCGCCGTGACGCCGTTCGGCCTGACCGGCCCGTGGCAGGACTACCGCACGAGCGACCTCGTGGCCCTGGCCGCCGGCGGACTGCTCAACAGCTGCGGCTACGACGACCACTCCATCCCGCCGATCCGGCCCGGTGGCAACCAGGGCTTCCAGCTCGGCGCGAGCTTCAGCTGGTGCGCCCTCCTGCTCGCGCTCATCGAGCGCCAGCGCACGGGGCTCGGCCAGCTCGTCGACATCTCGCTGCACGAGTCCAACGCGGTCAGCTGCGAGCTCGCGAACCCGTACTGGTTCTACCCGAAGGCCATCGTGCAGCGGCAGACCTGCCGCCACGCCCAGCCGGAGCCCACCCAGTCGGCGCTGTTCGAGTGCGGCGACGGCAACTACGTCTACTTCGCCCTGATCCTCTCCGAGCAGAAGGCCTGGTCGACGCTGCTGGCCTGGATGGTCGACCTCGACATGGCCGCGGACCTCACCGACCCGGCCTACCAGGACATCGCCTACCGGCAGCAGGAGTTCAGCCACGTGCAGGAGCTCATCGAGGTCTTCTGCCTGGTGCAGGACGCCGACACCGTCTACCACGAGGGACAGCGCCGCGGCCTGCCGATCGGACGCCTCAACGCCTTCGAGGACCTGCCGAACGACGTGCATCTGCAGGAGCGGGGCTTCTTCGTCGACCTGCCGACGCCCGAGGGCGACGCCGTGACCTACCCCGGTCTGCCGTACCGCTTCTCGTCCTTCGAGACCACGCCCGGCCGCCCGCCGAGCCTGGGGGAGGGCGACCATGAGTGACGCGACCTGGAAGCCGGGCGCCTGCTCGATCGTGGGCATCGGTGCGACCGACTTCTCGAAGGCGTCCGGCCGTTCGCCCCTGACCCTCGCGGCCCAGGCGAGCCGCGCGGCCCTGGCCGACGCGGGCATCGACCCGCGCCAGGTCGACGGCATCGTGCGCTGCGACATGGACCTCGTCTCGGCGCCGGCCCTGGCCGACTCGCTCGGCGTCGCCGACCTCACGTACTGGGGCGAGGCCGGGCCCGGTGGCTCCGGTCCTGCCGCGATGGTCGGACAGGCCGTCGCGGCCGTCCAGGCCGGGCTCGCGACGACCGTCGTGGTGTTCCGCTCGCTCAACGGTCGCTCCGGCAACCGCTACGGCCTGGTCGGCGAGCGCGGCGCGACCGGCGGCGACGGCAGCTACGAGGAGTTCTTCCTCCCCTACGGCATGCAGACCGCGGGCCAGTTCTTCGCGGTCGCCGCACGGCGCTACGCGCACGAGCACGGCCTCTCGATCGACGAGCTCGCGCACGGGCTGGGCTCGATCGCGCTCGCCAGCCGCGCCCACGCCAACCGCAACCCCGACGCCCAGTTCTTCGAGCGCACCATGACGCGCGACGACTACCTCGCCTCGCGCATGCTCGCCGACCCGTTGCGCCTGTTCGACTTCTGCCTCGAGACCGACGGCGCCGCCGCCGTGGTGGTCACCACGACCGAGCGGGCCCGCGACCTGGAGGGTTCGGCCGTGCCGATCCTCTCGGTCGCCCAGGGCACCGGCCACGGCGTGCAGCCCGGCCAGATGTTCCCCGCCCTCCTGCGCCCGTCGATCACGACCTGGCCCTCCGCGGCCGCCGCGCCCACCCTGTTCGGCCGGGCCGGCATCTCCGCCGGCGACGTCGACGTCGCCCAGGTCTACGACTGCTTCACGATCACGGTGCTGATCCAGCTCGAGGACTACGGCTTCGTGGCTCCCGGCCAGGCGGCCCACCTCGCGGAGTCCGACCTGTCGGTCGGTGGTCTCCTGCCCCTCAACACGAGCGGCGGACACCTGTCGGAGGCCTACATCCACGGCATGAACCACGTCCTGGAGGGCGTCCGCCAGATCCGCGGCACCTCGACGAACCAGGTCGAGGGCGCCGAGATCAGCTTCGTCACCTCGGCGCCGCCCCCCGGCGCCAGTGCCCTCGTCCTGGGAGCAGACCGATGACCGACCCGCAGGCAGCACCTCTCCTTCCCGTCACCGACGACGTCGACACGGGCGAGTTCTTCGCCGCCGCGGCGCGCGGTGAGCTGGCGATCCGCATTTGCGGGGAGTGCCGCGTCGACCTGCACCTGCCGCGGGAGAACTGCCCGCGGTGCGGCGCGTTCACCCGCGAGTGGCGCACCGTCGCGCCCACCGGGACGCTCTACAGCTGGACCGTGGTCGAGCACCAGGTCCACCCGGCCTACCCCGTGCCCTACACCGTCGT
>CAYRZN010000002.1:0-28395 GCA_964428825.1 uncultured Aeromicrobium sp. | reverse complement strand
GCCCGGTGCACCGCGTGCGGCACCACGATGTTCCCGTTCCTGGGCGGCTGCCCGAAGTGCGGCGGCAGCGACATGGAGCGCGTGGCCCTCCCCACCACCGGCACCCTGTGGTCGTACACGGTGCAGTACTTCGAGCCCAAGGCCCCGTACCGCGGCCTCGAGCCGTTCGAGCCTTTCGGCGTCGGCTACGTCGACCTCGGTGACGTGTGCGTCGAGACCCGCCTCACGGTCAACGACCCGGCGGCGCTCTCGCTCAACATGCCCATGCGACTCGTGACCATCACGGCGTTCCTGGACGGTGACCAGCCCGTCCAGACCTTCGCCTTCGCCCCCCAGGAGGACGCATCATGAGCAGGACGGACGTCGCGATCGTCGGCATCGGGATCCACCCGTTCGGCCGCACCGAGGGCGTGAGCGGACGCGCCCAGGGCGCCTTCGCCGCCCGCCAGGCCCTGGCCGACGCCGGCGTGCAGTGGTCCGACATCCAGTTCGCCTACGGCGGCAGCGCCGCGGCCGGCGACGCCGACTCCCTCGTCTCGGAGCTCGGGCTCACGGGCATGCCGTTCATCAACGTCAGCAACGGCTGCGGCACGGGCGGCTCCGCGCTGATCTCGGCGCGCAGCGCCCTGCTCTCGGGCCAGTACGACCTCGGCATGGTCGTCGGGTTCGACAAGCACCCGCGCGGTGCGTTCGCCGCCAAGCCCTCGAGCCTCGGCATCGGCGACTGGTACGGCGAGACCGGGATGATGGTGACGACGCAGTTCTTCGCCCAGAAGATCGTCCGTTACATGGAGCAGCACGACATCGGCGAGGAGACGCTGGCCGCCGTCGCGGAGAAGTCCTTCTCCCTCGGCGCCGCCAACCCGAACGCCTGGCGTCGCACGCCGATGTCGCGCCAGCAGATCCTGGACGCGCCGATGGTGAACCACCCGCTGACGCAGTACATGTTCTGCTCGCCCGGCGAGGGCGGCGTCGCGCTCGTGCTGGCACGCGGCGAGGTCGCCCACCAGTACTCCGCCAACCCCATCTACCTGCGCTCGGCGGAGTTCCGCTCGCGCCGCTTCGGCTCGTTCGAGGTCTTCAGCCCGTGGACGACGCCCGAGACGCTGTCCGGTCCGACCGCCGACTCCGCCGAGGCCGCGTTCGCGTCGGCCGGCATCGGCCCGGACGAGATCGACGTCGCCCAGATCCAGGACACCGAGTCCGGTGCCGAGATCATGCACATGGCCGAGACCGGCCTCTGCGCGCACGGCGACCAGGAGAAGCTGATCCTCGGCGGCGAGACCCGTCCCGACGGCTCGCTGCCGATCAACACCGACGGCGGCGTGATCGCCAACGGCGAGCCGATCGGGGCCACCGGGCTCCGTCAGGTCTTCGAGTCGGTGCTGCAGCTGCGGGGCGACGCGGGCGACCGCCAGGTGCCCGGCAACCCCAAGACCGGCTTCACGCACGTGTACGGCGCACCCGGCATCAGCGCCTGCACCGTGCTGAGCCGCTGACGACCTCATCGACCACTACACCCAGGAGACGACATGACGTGGGGATTCGAGACCGACGCGGAGTACCAGAAGGACCTGGACTGGGCCGAGGAGCTCGTCCGGACCGAGATCGAGCCGGTCGACCAGCTCGTCGAGCACGCGTGGGACGTCAACGACCCCGCGCGCAACGCCCTGATCCGCCCGTTGCAGGACAAGGTCCGCGAGCGCAACCTGTGGGCCTGCCACCTCGGCCCGGAGCTCGGCGGCCAGGGCTACGGCCAGCTCAAGCTCGCACTGCTCAACGAGGTGCTCGGCCACACCCACGCGGGTCCGGTCGTCTTCGGCAACCACGCGCCGGACTCCGGCAACGGTGAGATCCTCGCGCACTACGGCACCCCGGAGCTCAAGGAGCGCTACCTCAAGCCGCTCATCGACAACGAGATCGCCTCCTGCTACTCGATGACCGAGCCCCAGGGCGGGTCGGACCCGACGGCGTTCGTGACCCGGGCGTTCGACGACGGCGACAGCTGGGTCCTGTCGGGCCAGAAGTGGTTCTCGTCGCACGCGCGCTTCGCGAGCTTCTTCATCGTCATGGCCGTGACCGACCCGGAGGCCGACCGCCACCGCCGTGCCTCGATGTTCGTGGTGCCGGCCGACACCCCCGGCATCGAGATCATCCGCAACGTCGGCGTCTACGGGCACGACGAGGTCGAGGGCACCCACGCCTACGTGCAGTACAACGACGTGCGCATCCCGAAGGACCACATCCTCGGCAACCGCGGCGAGGGCTTCGCCGTGGCGCAGACGAGGCTCGGCGGCGGGCGCATCCACCACGCGATGCGCACCGTCGGACTCGTGCGCGAGTCGATCGACATGATGCTCGAGCGCTCCGTGTCGCGAAAGAGCGGCGACGGCACGCTCGCCGACCGTCAGCTCGTCAAGACGATGATCGCCGACTCGTGGATCCAGTACCAGCAGTTCCGGCTGCTCGTGCTGCAGACCGCGTGGAAGATCGACCAGTACCAGGACTACCGCAAGGTCATCACCGACATCTCGGCCGTCAAGGCCGCGATGCCCAAGGTGCTCAGCGACGTCGTCGGCCGGGCCATCCAGCTGCACGGCTCGCTCGGCATCTCGACCGAGCTGCCCCTGGGCCAGTGGTCGGCCGAGGCCCACCACATGGCGCTGGCCGACGGCGCGACCGAGCTGCACCAGCTGCAGGTCGCCAAGCAGCTGCTGCGCGGCGCCACGCCGGCCCCGGGCCTGTTCCCGACCCGCCACAAGATTGCCCTGCGCGAGGCCGCCGAGCTCAAGCTCGGTGATCGTCTCGCCTCGGTCGACGACCTGGTCGGTGCTGAATGAGCGAGACCGCGACGAGCGCCGAGGCCACGACCGAGACCGCTCCGGTCCGGGCGGGCGAGGAGCTCGACTGGCCGCGCCTGGAGGCGTACCTGCGCGAGAACGTCGACGGCCTCGAGGGTGAGTTCTCGGTGCTGCAGTTCCCGCGCGGCTCCGCGAACCTGACCTACCAGGTGACGATCGGCGACACCCGCCTCGTGGTGCGCCGTCCGCCCTTCGGGCAGGTCGCGCCAGGCGCGCACGACATGGTGCGCGAGTACCGCGTGCTGTCGAAGCTCCACGCGCAGTTCGACCGCGCCCCGAGGGCGCTCGCCCTCTGCGAGGACGTCGACGTCATCGGCGCACCGTTCCTCGTCTCGGAGTACCGCTCCGGCGTCGTGATCTGGAACGAGATCCCGGAGACGATGGCGCACCACGTGGACGCCGGCCGGGCCGTGGGCTTCGCCGTCGCGGAGGCCCTGGCCGACCTGCACGACGTCGACCCCGAGGCCGTCGGCCTCGGCGACCTCGGCCGCCCGGAGGGCTACCTCGAGCGTCAGGTCGGCGGCTGGCTCAAGCGCTGGGCCGCCGTGGCCGAGGACGGCAAGGAGGTCGTCACCGAGGTCGGCGAGCGACTGCGCGAGCTGCTCCCGGACCGTGCCTCGGGCGCGATCATCCACAACGACTTCAAGATCGACAACTGCCAGTTCGCCGTCGACCAGCCCGACCGGGTGACCTCGGTCTTCGACTGGGACATGGCCACCCTCGGCGACCCGTTGGCCGATCTCGGCACGCTCCTGAACTACTGGCCCGAGGAGGGTGCGCAGGGCGCGATCGCGCTCCCGGGCATCGAGACGCTGGGGCTACCGACCAAGGCCGAGCTCGTCGAGCGCTACGCCGCACGCCGCGGTCTGGACCTGACGCGCGAGGACCTGCTCTGGTACGAGGCGCTGGGGTGCTGGAAGACGGCGATCATCATGCAGCAGCTGTACATGCGTTGGGTCCGTGGCGAGTCCACCGATCCCCGCATGGGGGAGCGTGGCGGCCCCGTCGTCTCCCTGGCTCGACGAGCACTGGACCTGCTGGACGGCGTCCAGCCCCACGGAAGGAATGCGTCATGAAGGTCGGTCAGCGACTCCGGAGCGCCGTCTGCGCGACCAACGTGGTCGTGGTCCGGGCGGCGGACGTCACGCTCGCCATCGGCGGAGCACCTGCGGTCGAGAAGCTGGACGGCGAGCCCAGCGGTGACCTCGCCGCGGGCCACGACGGCGGTACCCAGCTCGGCAAGCGCTACACCCACGCGGCGTCCGGCCTCGAGGTCATGTGCGTCGCCGGCGGCACCGGCTCGCTCTCGGTCGACGGCGAGATCCTCGAGCTCAAGGCGGCCAAGTCGCTGCCGGCATCGGACTGACCTGCCGTGAGCATCCTGATGCTGCTGACGATGGCGGTCGAGCTCGATCCCGACCGCGTCGCCGTGACCTCGGGCGACGAGCACCTCACCTACGGTGACCTGCTCGAGCGCTCGCTCGCGGTGGGCGAGCTGCTGCGCAGCGACGGCGCCGAGCACGTGGGCCTGCTCGACCTGAACACCGCGGCGTTCCCGATCGCCCTCTTCGGTGCCGCGGCCGCGGGTCTGCCCCTCGCGCCGCTCAACTACCGGCTGGCGGACGACAAGCTGACCGAGGCCGTCAGCCGCCTGAGCCCGATCGCGGTCTTCCGGGGCGAGGGCGTCGCGAGCGTCGTCGACGTCGGTGACCGCGACGTGGTCCGCACGACCGACGACCTCCTGGCGGCCGCCCGCGCGGTCGGCGCGACCGGCGAGCCCGAGCTCGCCGACAGCGAGTCCCCGGCCGTGCTGCTCTTCACGAGCGGCACCACGGGCACGCCGAAGATCGCGGTGCTGCGGCACCGCCACCTGTTCTCCTACGTCATGTCGACCGTCGAGTTCGGTCACGCGGGACCCGAGGAGGCCATCATGGTCTCGGTCCCGAACTACCACATCGCGGGCATCAGCTCGGTCCTCGGATCGATCTTCGGCGGGCGCCGCATCGTGCAGCTGCCGAGCTTCACGCCCGAGTCCTGGGTGGCCACGGCGGCGTGCGAGCGCGTGACCCACGCGATGGTCGTGCCCACGATGCTCGGCCGGATCCTCGACGTGCTCGAGGCGACCGGCGAGACCCTCCCGGCACTGCGCCACCTGTCGTACGGCGGCGGCCGCATGCCGGTCGAGGTCGTGGAGCGCGCGGTGCGGATGCTGCCGCACGTCGACTTCGTCAACGCCTACGGACTGACCGAGACGAGCTCGACCGTCACGATCCTCGGTCCGGACGACCACCGCGACGCGATGGCCAGCGAGGACCCGGCCGTGCGACGGCGCCTCGGGTCGGTCGGGCGTCCCGTCCCCAGCATCGAGCTGGAGATCCGGGCCGCCGATGGCACCGTCGTCCCGGTGGGCGAGATCGGTGAGGTCTACGTCCGCGGCGAGCAGGTCTCCGGCGAGTACACGTCGCACTCCGTCGTCGACGCCGACGGCTGGTACGCCACGCGCGACCAGGGCCACCAGGACCGCGACGGCTTCCTCTACCTTCGCGGCCGTGCCGACGACGTCATCGTGCGAGGTGGCGAGAACATCTCGCCCGAGGAGGTCGAGGACGTGCTGACGGCCCACCCCCGGGTCCGCGCCGCGGCGGTCGTCGGGGTGCCCGACGTCGAGTGGGGCGAGCGTGTCGAGGCCGTCGTCGTGATCGACGGCGAGCTCGGCGACCTCGCGTCCGAGCTCGTCGCGCGGGTGCGCGCCGAGCTGCGCTCGACCCGCGTGCCGGTGGCGTTCCACGTCCGTGACGAGCTGCCGTTCAACGAGACGGGCAAGCTGCTGCGCCGTGCGGTGCGCGCCGAGCTGTCCGAGAAGGCTGGTGTCGCATGATCATTGTCGAGAGCCCGGAGATCGGCGACGTCCGGTCGGTCGCGTCCGACTTCTTCGACCGCCACCGCGTGGTGCTGGACGACGACGACGACCCGCGGTACGACCGCGCGGCGTGGGTGCGGGCGTGCCAGGACCTCGGCGTGAGCGCGATCCTCGAGCCCGAGGACGACGGTGGCCTCGACGGCGGCGCCGCGATGCTCGCGGCGGTGCTGGTGGAGGCCGGCCGCACGCTGAGTCCCCTGCCGCTCCTGAGCTCGGCCGTCCGCGCGCAGACTGCGCTCCGCCTGGTCGCGACCCCCGAGGCTCGCGACGAGCTCCTGCCCCAGCTGCTCACGGGCTCCGTCGTCGCGACGCTGGCTCCGTGGAGCCGGGCGGTCGAGGCCAGCCCCGTCGCTGGCCCCGCCACCGGCTCCGCCACTGACGAGGGCGACTGGACGGTGTCGGGCTCGGTGAACCGGGTCCTGGACGGCGTCGGCGCCGACCTGCTGCTCGTGCTGGCGCCGGTCGACGACGCGGTCGGCCTGTTCGCGATCGAGGGCGACGTCGTGCGCGAGGCGCAGGAGACGATCGACGTGACGCGCCAGTTCGCGAAGATCGCGCTCGACGCGACGCCCGCGCGCCTGCTCGGTTCGGCCGACCAGGCGGTGCTGGCCACGCTCGACCACTGGACCACCCTGGCGCTGACGGCCGACCAGGTGGGTGGCGCCGCGGCCTGTCTCGCCATGACGGTCGAGTACCTGAACACGCGCGTGCAGTTCGGCCGCGTGATCGGGTCGTTCCAGTCCCTCAAGCACCAGTGCGCCGACCTGGCGCTGCGTGTCGACGAGGCGCGCTCGGCCTTGGCCCACCTGGTGTGGGCGCTGGACGAGGCGCCCGACCGCGTGGTCGAGGCGGCCGCCATCGCCACCGTCGCCGCCTCCACGGCCTACACGACCTGCGCCGAGGAGACCGTGCACCTGCACGGCGGCATCGGCTTCACCTGGGAGCACGACGCGCACCGTCACGTGCGTCGCGCCCTCACCGACCGGTCGGCCTTCGGTTCCGTGCGCGCCGCGCGCGAGGCCGTCCTGACGTCCCGCGGAATCTGACCGATCCACCATCCGACGTTTCCCTCGAGAGGAATCCCCATGACCACCGAGCTGTCCCCCACGCTGTCCCACGTCTCCGCGCCGACCATGAGCTACTTCACCGACAAGTTCTTCGGGCACGTGATCGACGGCGTCGTGGCGGAGTCGATCGAGGGCGGCACGATGCCCGTCATCGACCCCTCGACCGGCATCCAGATCGCTACGGCCGCGAGCGGCACTGCGGCCGACGTCGACCGCGTGGTCGCGAGCTCGCGCCGCGCCTTCGACGAGGGCGTGTGGCGCAACCTCTCGCCGCTCGAGAAGGAGGCCCGCCTGCACAGCTTCTCGCGGACCATCGACCAGCACCGCACGATCTTGGGTGACCTCGACGCGGTCGACGCCGGCCTGCTGCGCACCTACACCTCCTTCATCGAGGACTTCGGCGTCAACGCCACGGCCTACTTCGCCGGCTGGCCGACCAAGCTGCAGGGCTCCATCCCGCCGGTGCCCGCCGGCATGAACGTGCAGCACCGCCGCCTGCCGCGCGGCGTGATCGCCGCGATCGTGCCGTGGAACGGCCCGAGCGCGGTCGTGGCCATGGCGGCGGCGGCCCTGGCCGCCGGCAACTGCATGATCCTGAAGGCGGCCGAGAACACCCCGATGAGTGCCGTCCTGATGGCCGAGCTCGCGGTCGAGGCCGGCATCCCGCCGGGCGTGTTCAACGTCCTGCAGGGCACGGGCCAGGCCGTCGGCTCGGCGCTCGTCGAGCACCCGGGCACCGACTTCATCTCGTTCACCGGCTCGGCGGCCACGGGTCGCGCGATCCAGGTCGCCGCGGCCAAGACCCTGACCCCCGTGGCCCTGGAGCTCGGCGGCAAGAGCCCGTTCATCGTGTTCGACGACGTCGACATCGCCACGACCGCGGCCGCTGCCACGGCTGCGGTGTGGAGCGGGTCGGGCCAGATCTGCACGGCCGGTTCGCGCGTGCTCGTCCAGCGGTCCATCCACGACGAGTTCGTGGCCGCGATGGTCGACGCCAGCCGCTCGGTCAAGGTCGGCAACGTCTTCGACCCGGAGTCGACGCTCGGCCCGCTCGTCTCGCAGACCCAGCTCGACCGGGTGGCGGGCTACGTCGACCTCGGCCGGTCCGAGGGCGTCGAGGTCGCGCTCGACGGGGGCCTCACCGGCGACGGCGGCTTCTTCCACGAGCCGGTCATCTTCACCGAGGTGCGCAACGACATGCGGATCGCGCAGGAGGAGATCTTCGGCCCGGTCATGTCGGTCATCCCGTTCGACGACGAGGCCGACGCGCTGCGCATCGGCAACGACATCGACTACGGCCTCGCCGCAGGTGTCTTCACCAACGACCTCGGCCGCAGCCAGCGCATGATCGAGGGGCTCGACGTCGGCACCGTGTGGGTCAACACGTACCAGGCCGGCTACCCGACCGTCTCGTACGGCGGCGTCAAGCAGTCCGGCTACGGCCGCACGCTCGGCGAGGAGATGGTGCACGAGCTCACGCACATCAAGAGCGTCTGGATCGCGTCCTGAGCCTCGGCCCGACCCCCACCACGACCACAGGAGACTGATCATGTCGAACGTCCTCCAGGGCAAGATCGCCCTCGTCACCGGCGCCACGCGTGGCCTCGGCCGCGCGATCGCCCAGGGCCTGGCCGAGGCCGGCGCGACCGTCGTCGTGTCGAGCCGCAAGGTCGACGCCTGCGAGGCCACGGCCCGCGAGATCACCGAGTCGACCGGCGTCCGGACGCTCGCCCTCCCCCTGCACGTGGGGGACTGGGACGCCATCGCGCCGGCGCTGGCCCGCGTCGAGTCCGAGCTGGGCACCCTCGACGTCCTCGTCAACAACGCGGGCATCGCTCCGCAGTCACCCTCGCTCCTCGAGCTGGGCGAAGCGCTGTACGAGAAGACGATGGAGGTCAACCTCAAGGGTCCGTTCCGCCTCATGGCGGTCGCCGGCGAGCAGATGGTCCGCGGCGGTGGCGGCTCGATCGTCAACATCTCCAGCATCGGCTCGCAACGACCCGGCCCGAGCGAGGCCGTCTACACCGCGGCCAAGGCCGGTCTCAACGCGCTGACCATGTCGTTCGCGCAGGAGTACGCCCCCACGGTCCGGGTCAACTGCATCATGCCCGGCGCGTTCGCGACCGACATGGCGGCGGGCTGGGACGAGGCGTTCATCAGTGCGGTGACCGACGGCCTGCCGGCCGAGCGACTCGGGCTGCCGGCCGAGCTCGCCGGGATGGTGGTGCACCTGGCGAGCGACGCCAGCAGCTACACCACGGGAGCCGTGATCCCGATCGACGGAGGCCGGCTCGCGGTGTACTGACCTCGATGAGCAGCCGGACGGCGACGCCCCACGCGGCCTGGGCCGTGTGGGGCGTCGCCGTCACCGCCTACGGGCTCGGGGCGTTCCACCGATCCTCGCTGGCGGTCGCCGGCATCTACGCCACCGAGCGCTTCGACATCTCGGCGACGCAGCTCGCGTCCTTCGTCGTGCTGCAGCTCGCGGTCTACGCCGTCCTGCAGATCCCGGTGGGGCTGCTGGTCGACCGCTTCGGATCCGGTCGCGTGCTCCTGGTGGGGCTGCTCGCGATGAGCGTGGGCCAGGTCGCGTTCGCGCTGACCGACTCCTACGCCCTCGCGCTGCTCGCCCGGGTCTCGGTGGGGGTCGGTGACGCGACGACGTTCGTCTGCTGCCTGAGGCTGATCAGCTCGTGGTTCCCGGCCCGCCGGATCCCGGTCATGACGCAGCTGACGGGTCCGCTCGGTCAGATCGGCACGATCGCGGCCGCGGTGCCCATGACCTGGGCCCTGGGCCGGTTCGGGTGGGAGCGGTCCTACCTCGCCGTCGCGGCCGTGGGCGTGGTGGTGGCGCTGCTCGTGCTGGCGGTCGTGCGCGACGAGCCCGGCCGGCGCACCCTCTCGGGGGCCACCCTGAGCCTCGCGACCGTGCGGACGAGCGTGGCCCTGTCGTGGGCCGAGACCGGCACGCGGCTCGGGTTCTGGATCCACTTCTCGCAGCACTTCAGTGCGTCGATGCTGGGCCTGTTGTGGGGATTCCCGTTCTTCGTGCGCAGCGAGGGCACCTCCGAGGCCACGGCGGGCGTGCTCCTGACGGTCATGGTCGTGGCCGTCATCAGCATGGCTCCGGTCGTCGGCTGGTTCGTCACGCGCTTCCCGGGCCGCCGATCCGACCTCGTGCTCGGCTCGATCGGCACCGTCGCGGGCCTGTGGGCCGTCGTGCTGCTGTGGCCCGGTGCCGCTCCGGTGTGGCTGCTGACGATCCTCGTGGTCGTGGTCGGCGCGGCCGGCCCGATGGCGATGATCGGTTTCGACTTCGCCCGCCTGGCGAACCCGCCGGACCGGCTGGCCTCTGCGGTCGGGATGGTCAACCAGGGCGGCTTCCTGGCGAGCCTGTCGATCATCCTGGTGGTCGGCGCGCTGCTGGACGTCGGTTCACGGGGCAGCGCCGACGGCGCCTACACGCCGGCTGCGTTCACGCTCGCCCTCAGCGCCCAGTTCGTGCTGTGGGCGGTCGCGGCCGTGCAGATCTGGCGCCTGCGGGCCCGGTTCCGCATCACCGAGCCCGCGGGCGCCGACCTCTAGAGCGCGTCGCTCGTGACCCGGCGAGGGCGGCGACGCTCGAGGCGGGCGATCGTGCGGCGGTGGACGGCATCGGGTCCGTCGACGATGCGCAGGACCCGGGCCCAGGCGTAGAAGTAGGCGAGCGGGGTGTCGTCGGAGACGCCGGCGGCGCCGAAGACCTCGATGGCCCGCTCGATCACGGCACAGGCCATGGCGGGTGCGGCGATCTTGATCTCGGAGACCTCGGAGCGGGCGTTCTTGACGCCGCCTTGGTCGATGAGCCACGCGCAGCGGTAGACCAGCAGGCGGGCCTGCTCGATCTCGATGCGGGACTGGGCGATGGCGTCCTGCACGTTGGACTGCTCGATCAGCGCCTTGCCGAAGGCGACCCGGTTGGTGGCGCGGTCGACGAGGAGCTCGAGGGCGCGCTCGGCCATGCCGATCGCGCGCATCGCATGGTGCACGCGGCCGGGCCCGAGGCGGGCCTGGGCGATGGCGAACCCGTCGCCCTCGTTCGCCAGCAGGTTCGTGGCCGGCACGCGGACGTCGGTGAAGGAGATCTCGGAGTGGCCGTGCTGGTCCTGGTAGCCGAACAGGGGCAGGTGGCGCTCGATGACCATGCCGGGGGTGTCGCGCTCGACCAGGATCATCGACTGCTGGCGGTGCGACTCGGCGTCCGGGTCGGTCTTGCCCATCACGATGAAGATCTTGCAGCGCTCGTCGGCGGCCCCGCTGATGAACCACTTGCGGCCGTTGATGACGTAATCGGAGCCGTCGCGCTCGATGCGCATCTCGATGTTGGTGGCGTCGGAGGACGCGACGGCCGGCTCGGTCATCGCGAAGGCCGACCGGATGGTGCCGTCGAGGAGGGGCTCGAGCCACCGCTCGCGCTGCTCCGGGGTCGCGAAGAGCTCGAGGGTCTCCATGTTGCCGGTGTCGGGTGCCTGGCAGTTGATCGCCTCGGGGGCCAGGACGGGTGACCAGCCGCTGATCTCGGCGATCGCGGCGTACTCCACGTTGCTGAGGCCGGAGTACGTGTGGTGGAAGAGGTTCCAGAGGCCGCGGCGACGCGCCTCGGCCTTGAGCTCCTCCATGACGGGCGGGTGCGCGTGCGGGCCGTGCTCGGCCAGGTGCGCCGCCCAGACGGGCTCGGCCGGGATCACGTGCTCGGTCATGAAGTCCCACATCTGCTCGCTCATCTCGGCGGCGCGTGCGGACGGGGTGAAGTCCATCGGATCTCCCGGGTGTAGGGGTGGGGGGTCTCAGAGGTGGTCGAGACCGCGGGCCGCGAGGCCGACGATCTCGGTGTCGAGGTCGCCGAAGTCCTGGCCGGCGGCGCTGCCGGCGCGACCCCGCGCCTGGACCCCCTGCGCCACGGCGGCGAACTTGAAGTGGGCGAACGCCTGGTAGAAGTCCATCTCGGCCAGGTCGATGTCGGTCAGCGCGGCGTACCAGCCGAGCAGGTCGTCGCGACTGGGCATGCCCGCGAGGTGGCTGACCGGGGGGATCAGCGTCAGGGGGAGGTCGTCGGTGCCGCGCCAGTAGAGCATCAGCAGTCCGAGGTCCGTGAGCGGGTCGCCCAGGGTCGACATCTCCCAGTCGAGGACCGCCGCGATGCGTCCGGTCTCGGTCGGGTGGAGGACGAGGTTGTCGAGCTTGTAGTCGCCGTGGACGATCGACGAGCGCTGCTGGGCGGGGACACGCACGGCGAGGCGTCGGCCGAGCTCGGTCATCTCCGGGACCTCGTGGGTCAGCGACTTCTCCCACTGGCCGGTCCAGAGCCGCACCTGGCGCTCGACAAAGCCCTCGGGCCGCCCGTAGTCGGCCAGGCCGACCGCGGCCGGGTCGGTCGTGTGGATCCGCGCGAGCGTCTCGACGAAGCCGTGGCCGAGGGCCTGGCGGGACTCCGCGCTCGCGTAGGTGTCGGGCAGGGTGTCGCGGACGACATCACCCGCGACACGCTCCATGACGTAGCAGGGCAGGCCGAGGACCTCGCCGTCGTCGCTCAGGACGATCGCCGGCACCGGGACGTCGGACCCGGCCAGGGCCGCCTGGACGCGGGCCTCGCGACGCATGTCGTGCGCCTTCGGCAGGAGCTTGCCACTCGGAGGTCGGCGCAGCACCAGCTCACCAGCGGACGACCGCAGGAAGAACGTCAGGTTCGACTTGCCGCCCGTGACGAGCTCCCAGGTGAACGTGCGCCAGCGGTCGTCGTCCGTGGCCGTGACGAGGGCCGTGCCCAGCGCGTCGGGACGGACCAGGTCGGCGAGATCTGCGGACACGTTGACGACACCTCTCGACCCCGAACACTGACCACACGATCGTACAGTAGGTGTTCAGTGAACGACAGGGTCTGCGCCTCGCTATCGTGTTCGGCGTGACCGAACACGAGGTCGGACCGATGGTTCGCGCGACGCGGGAGGCCCGCGGGATCAGTCTTCGTTCGCTGGCGGCGACCCTCGACCTGAGCCCGGCGACGCTCAGTGCCCTCGAGCGGGGGCTCGCTCCCCTGACGATCGAGCGCACCCGCCTGGTCGCCGGTGCGCTGGGCACGACGGTCGAGTCGCTCCTGCGCGGCGAGGTGATCCGGTCCGCTGCGGCTGCCGCGCCCGGGACCGGCGGCTGGCGGGAGTACGACGACCTCCGCCTCGACCCGGTGCTGGAAGCGGCCTCGCAGGTGTTCGTGCGCCACGGCTACCACGCGGCGACGATGCGGCAGGTCGCCGAGGAGGCGGGCTTGAGCACGGCTGGCGTCTACCACCACCACGGGAGCAAGCAGGAGATCATCGTCGCGCTGCTGGACGTGACGATGGCGGAGATCCGCTGGCGGTTGCTCGCCGCGCGTGACGAAGGCTCCGACCCGGTCGAGGGGTTCGCGCTGATGGTCGAGTCGCTCGCGCTGTTCCACGCCACCCGCGGCGACCTGGCGTTCCTCGGGGCCACCGAGATGCGGGCCCTCCACGAGCCGGACCACGCGCGGATCGTGGGTCTGCGCGACGAGGTGCAGCATCTGCTCGACGCCCAGGTCGACCGGTGCATCGACGCCGGGCGGTTCGCGGTCGCGAGACCCCGCGTGGCGGCGCGGGCGGTCGCCACGATGTGCACGGCGCTGCCGTCGTGGTTCCGCAGCGACGGCCCGCTCTCCGCAGCAGACGTCGCCCGCGACTACGCCGACCACGCCGTCGCGCTCATGACCTGACGGGTCGGCGTCCTAGGCTGATTGCATGGTCACGACGGTCCGCCCCGCTCGCGAGCAGGAGGCCCAGGCGCTGCACGAGATCGCGGCGATCACGTTCCCGCTGGCGTGCCCCGCCCACCTGTCGGCCGAGGCGATCGGTGACTTCATCGCCGAGCACCTCAGCGTCGATGCCTTCCGGGCCCACCTCGCCAACCCCGACCACGCCGTCCTCGTGGCCGTCGTCGACGACCGACTCCTCGGGTACGCCCTGGTCAAGCTCGGTCCCCCCGAGGACCCCGACGTGCGCGCGGCAGTGCCCGACGGCCCGTGGTGCGAGCTCAGCAAGCTCTACGTGCACCCCGACGGCCACGGGTCGGGCGCGGCACGAGCCCTGCTGGACGCGGTCGAGCAGGAGGCCCGGCAGGCGTCGGCCGCGACGCTGTGGCTCGGGGTCAACCAGCTCAACGAGCGCGCCAACGCCTTCTACGCCAAGCAGGGCCTGGAGGTCGTCGGCACGCGCCACTTCGTCGTGGGCGGCCAGGTCGAGGCCGACTTCGTCCGCGCGCGGCGGCCCTGAGCGTGTCGGATCGCCGGTCGCCGGGCGGTCGCAGTCGTACGGTGGCGCCATGACCTCCGTGACCTCTGCCGACGGCTCGTCGATCGTCGCTGACGACCTCGGTTCCGGCCGACCCGCGATCGTGCTGCCCGGAGCCCTGTGCACCCGCGGCGTCACTCGTCCGCTCGCCGATCTCCTTGCGGTCTCGTGCCGCGTGCTCGACGTCGACCGTCGCGGTCACGGCCACGACGCGCCGGCCGACGTCGTGGCGCCCCTGGTGCTCGCCGCGCTCGGCGACGGGACGCCGGGATGAGCGACCGGCTGCGCTGGGGCATCCTGGGTCCGGGCGGCATCTCGCGGAAGCTCGCCGCCGACCTCCGGGTCGCGGGGATCGACCTGCACGCCGTCGGGTCCCGGTCGCAGGCGACGGCCGACGCCTTCGCCACCGACTTCGAGGTGGCTCGGGCACACGGCAGCTATGCCGCGCTGGTCGACGACCCCGCCGTCGACGTCGTCTACGTCGGCACGCCCCACCCCTTCCATGCCGAGCACGCGCTGCTGGCGCTGCGGGCCGGCAAGCACGTGCTGGTCGAGAAGCCCTTCACGCTCAACGCCGCGCAGGCCCGAGCGGTCGTGGCCGAGGCCGATGCTCGCGGGCTGGTCGTGCTCGAGGCGATGTGGACGCGGTTCCTGCCGCACATGGTGCGGCTGCGCGAGCTGATCGGGTCCGGCGCGCTCGGCGAGGTCCGCGCCCTCACCGCCGACCACAGCCAGCGGCTCCCGGCCGACCCGACCCACCGCCTCCAGGACCCGGCGCTCGGCGGCGGCGCACTGCTGGACCTCGGCATCTACCCCGTGTCGTTCGCGTGGGACGTGTTCGGGCCGCCCGCGACGATCACGGCGCGATCCACGCCCACGCCGACCGGCGTCGACGCCCAGACGACGGTCGTTCTCACGTACGGCGATGGCCAGCAGGCCGTGACGCACTCGGCGCTGGACGTGGCCGGGCGCAACGACGCCGTCGTGCTGGGCACGCAGGCGCGGGTCGAGATCGATCCCACCTGGTACCGGCCGACGACGCTGCGGGTCGTGGCCTCGGACGGACGCGTGCTCGAGACGTTCGACGGTGCCGTGCCCGGTCGCGGCATGCAGCTGCAGGCCCTCGAGCTCGAGCGCCTCGTGCGCGAGGGTCGGTCGTCCGTGGACGTGCTGTCGCCCGGTGAGAGCGTCGCGATCATGGGGACGCTCGACGAGGTCCGCCGGCAGATCGGACTCGTCTACCCGGGCGAGTGACCCGGACGGCCTGACGACGCCAGCGGGCGCTGGACCCTATGGCAGCGGCACGCGCAGGAACGTCGGCCGGTAGAGGAACGGGTTCTGGCCGACGTCGGCGAGGTCGGTGTCGTTGCGGCTGTAGGAGACCACGATCGTGCCGGCCTCGGGCAGGAGGTCGGGGTGCGCGAGCGGCATGTAGCGGAGGGTGCCCGCATCGAGGTCCGACGGGATCTCGGCCACGGGCGCGGTCGGGGTGAACGGTCCGGTCGGCCCGGGTGAGGTCCAGATGACGAGGTCGCTGCCCAGGAACTCGTCGCGCTTGCTGACGGCGTACCAGGACCCGCCGGACGAGAACACGCTCAGCGTCTGGGAGACGCCGCCCTCGTTCTCGATCAGCACCGCGGCCCGAGCCGGGTCGGACCCCCAACCGGCGCCGTCCCAGTACTGCCACGTCGCCTCGTCGAGCACGTCCTCGAGCTTGACCCGCGCGACCTGCAGCGAGAATCCGAAGACGAGGTCCTCGGTCGGGCCCGCGGTGCCGTAGAGGTAGACCCAGTCGCCGTCGACCGCAGCGGCAGCGCCCCACGCCGGGCGGGTGCGGTCGGTCGAGTCCGGGCCGATGTCGGACATCGTGACCAGCTGCGGCACCCCGCCGGCCGGCACCACGAAGACCGCGATCGCGGGACCGAGGTTGACGAACGCCGCCGGGTCGCCCGGGACGCCCTCGGCCCGCACGCGTTGCGCCGTGACGCCCACCAGGTCGTACCCCGTGCGGCGCACGGAGGCGATGGCCATGGGCCAGTAGCCGACGCCGTCGGCGCGGTCAGGGATCAGGGCACCCCGGTCGGCGGGCAGCACGAGGTTCGCGCACGTCTCGTCGAGCACGAGCATCGAGTTGCGGACGAAGCGCGGGCCCTCGTGGCCGCTCGCGCGCAGCGTGTCGCCGAACACCCACAGGCGACGGCCGTCCTGGAGGACTGCGTCGGCGCCGACGTCGGCGCCCTGGAACTCGTCGCTCCCGCGCACGGTGTCGACCCACGCATTGAGGTCGTCGACCGAGGTGATCGACGGCACGGGCAGGCACTCGGTCTCGGAGGCGAGCGGAGGGTGATCGGTCTGCGCCGGATCCGACTCCGGCACGAGTCCCACCGCCAGGACCACGGCGACGACGGCGGGGGCGACGCCAGCCAGGACGCTCAGGCGCCATGACTCCCGGAACCACTCCACACCTCATGGTGACAGTTCGATGGGCCGAGCCCGGGTCGCCCTAGGCTGATGGCATGCGGCGCGTCCGGTCCCTCGCCCCCGTGGCCGTGGTGCTCCTCCAGGTCGCGGTCGTGGTCACGCTGCTGCTGACCCCTCCGCGCACCACGCCCAAGGATGCGCCCATCACCCTCGTCGCGCCGCCGGTCGTCTCGACCGTGCTCGTCGATCGTCTGAACGACCGCTCCGGACACCCGTTCGACGCCACCGCAGGCACCACGGCCGACACGGCCGTGCGCGAGGTGAAGGACGGTGTCGTCGTGGCCGCGGTGGTCGTCGACCTCGCACGGGAGCAGGACGTGCTGTACGTCGATGCGGCGGGCGGCGAGCGCCTGAACGACGCGCTGACCCGGGAGGCGGGGGCGGTCGCCGCGAGCCTCGGTCGGACGCTCGACGTGGTCGACGTCGACCCGGACCCGACCGACCGGCGGATCCCCTACGTCGTCACGGCCGCCGCGCTGGCGCTCGGCTTCGTGCTGACCCTGGTGCTGAACTGGCGCCACCGGTCGCAGGGCCCCGCCCGGCGCCCGTCACGCACCCGCCACGGACTCGTCGCCGTGAGCCTCACGGTCGCCGTCGTGGCCGGCGTCGTCGCTGCCGTCACCGATGCGGCCGGCGCCCTCGGGTGGGTCGCCGTCGGCGTCGCTGCGACCCTGACGGCGAGCACGTTCACCGCGGCACTGGTCCGGCTCGTGGGCGTCTGGGGGTACGGCATCGCGGCGACACTGTTCCTCGTCACCGCAGCCCCCTTGGTCCGCGCGACCGATCCGCTCCTGCTCCCCGGCGTGTGGGGCGACGTGACGTCGTGGCTGCCGCACGGCGCCGTTCTCGACGTCACGGTCCACCTGAGTCACTTCGACGGGCTCGGGAGTCCGCGCTCGTGGGCGCTCCTGCTGGGCTACGTCCTCGTGAGCTGGCTGGCACTGACGCTGTCGGACCGGGCGCAGGCCGCCCGGCCCTGACGGCCTCAACCCAGCGCGCCGAGCACCGTCTCGAGCTCGTCGATCCCGGCGTCGAGGTCGCGCAGGCTGACGGCGAGCGAGGGCCGGAACCGCAGGCTCCGCGTGCCGCACCCGAGCACGAGCACGCCACGGTCCATCAAGGCGCTCACGACGCGGTCGCGGATCGTGGCGTCGGGCAGGTCGATCGCGCACATCAGGCCGGCGCCCCGGGGGTTGCTGGCGATGGTGTGCCGTGCGGCGATGTCGCGGAGGCGGGCCACCAGGTGGGCGCCGAGGTCAGCAGCCCGGGCCACGAGGCCGTCGCGCTCGATGACCTCGAGGATGCGCTGTGCCCGCACCATGTCGGTGAGGTTGCCACCCCAGGTGGAGTTGATGCGCGAGCCGACCGTGAAGCAGTTGTCGGGCACCTCGTCGACGCGGCCGCCCGCCATGATCCCGCAGACCTGCGCCTTCTTGCCGAACGCGACGACGTCGGGCACGACACCGAGGTGCTCGAACGCCCACGTCGTGCCGGTCATGCCGAGGCCGGTCTGCACCTCGTCCAGCACGAACAGGGCGTCGTTCTCGTGACACAGGTCCCGCATGGCCCGGAGGAACTGCGGCCGGAAGTGGCGGTCGCCGCCCTCGCCCTGGATCGGCTCCATGATGAAGCAGGCGATGTCGTGCGGGTGGGCGGCGAACGCCTCGCGTGCGGCCTGCAGCGTGACGGCCTCGAGCGCGGCGGCGTCGCGCACCGAGCCGTCGGGGTCGAGTCCGGTGTAGGGCGCCGGGATGCGGGGCCAGTCGAACTTCGGGAACCGGGCGACCTTGTTCGGATCGGTGTTGGTCAGCGAGAGCGTGTAGCCGGAGCGTCCGTGGAACGCGCCCTCGAGGTGCAGCGCGCGGGTGCCGAGCTCGGGGTCGATGCCGCGCGACTCGTTGAGACGGCTCTTCCAGTCGAACGCGACCTTGAGGGCGTTCTCGACCGCCAGCGCACCGCCGTCGATGAAGAACAGGTGGGGCAGCTCGGGATGGCCCACGACCCGCGCGAAGGTGTCGACGAAGTCGGCCATGTGGGTCGTGTAGACGTCGGAGTTGCTCGGCTTGTGCACCGCGACGCGCTGCAGGCGCTCGAGGAACTCGGGGTCCTGGGTGAGGCCCGGGTGGTTCGTGCCGATCGGGTTCGAGGCGAAGTAGGTGAAGAGGTCGAGGTAGTCGCGGCCCGTGCGGGCGTCGTGCAGGTGCGAGCCCTGCGAGCGGTCGAGGTCGACGACGAGGTCGTACCCGTCGACCAGGAGGTGGCGGCTCAGCGAGGCATGGACCTCCGCGGCCGGGATCGATGTCGTCGAGAGGGGGCGGTCAGTCAGCGCGGTCATGACGTCACGGTAGGTGAATCACCGGTATATTGGAAGATCGACAGGTGAAACACCTGCTGATGGAGGTTTCAGTCGTGTTTCGTCCTGTCCGGGGCGACGGGCCGTTCGAAGAACGTCTGCAGCGCCACGGTCGTCCTGGTCCGTACGCCGGCGGTCGAACGGATGCGGCCCAGCAGCTCCTCGAGCGCACGCGGGGTGGGCACGCGCACCGTGAGCATGTAGCTCGCGTCGCCGGCGATCGAGTGGCAGGCGGTGATCTCGCTGAGGGCCTCGAGCCGCCGGGGTGCGTCGTCGGGCTGGGCCGGGTCCAGCGGGGTGATCTCGACGAATGCCGCGATGGGCATGCCGACCTCCTCGGGGTCGATCACGGCGCGATAGCCCGAGATGACCCCCTCGGCCTCGAGGCGGCGCACGCGGGCCTGGGTGGCGGACGTCGAGAGGCCGGTCTCCTCGGCGAGCTGGGCGAAGGTCGACCGACCGCTCGCGGACAGTGCGCGCAGGAGTGCGTGGTCGGTGGCGTCGAGGTTCACGCGCTCACTGTACGAGCGTCAGCCGGCGGGAGCGGGCGCCTGCTGCCCGACGTGGTGGATCGCGTCGAGGCACGCGCGCACGATGGGCCGCTGGGACGCGGCGGGACGCGTCACGGCCAGGAGCCGACGTCGCAGGACCGGCGCGACCAGGCGACGGACCTCGACCGGGGCGACGGAGTCGGCGACGGCCCGCCGCGGGAGCAGGGCGATGCCCGCGCCCCGCGAGACCGCGGCCACGAGCAGCAGGAGGTCGTCGGTCTCCCACGCGGCACGCGGCTCGAACCCGTCCGCCCGGCAGGCGTGGCGGGTCGCCGCTCCGCACGCCGTGGTGGCCGGGGGCAGCACCCAGTCGTGCTGGGCGAGCGCGCTCAGCGTGGGTCGCCGTGGCAGGGCGGCCCCCGCGGCGCAGACGAGCACGAGGGGCTCGGTGAGCACCTCCTCGACCAGGAGGTGCGACGGCAGCGCGAGCGGGACGTGGTCGTAGACGTCGATCAGGGCGAGGTCGGCGACCCCGTCGTCGATCGCATCGAGGCTCGACTGGGGCTCCCGGACCGTGACGGTCATGGTCACGGCGGGCGCCGTCTGCTCGAGCACCCCGGCCGCGGGCAGCAGGACCGAGGCCGCGCCGGAGGCGATCGTCGAGACGCGGACGCGGCCGGCGAGCTCACCGCCCAGCTGCGCCATCGTGGTCGCGGTCTCGTCGAGGTGACGCACGAGCTCCTCGGCCCGCTGAAGCAGCACCTCGCCCGCGCCGGTCAGGACCGCGCCGCGCGGCTCGCGGTCGAGCAGGCGCACGCCGCACTCCGCCTCCAGCGCGGTCATCTGTTGGGAGACGGCCGACGTCGTGACCCCGAGCGATCGGGCGGCCGACGTGAGGCTGCCGTGGCGGGCGACGCGGGCGAACGTCACGAGGCGTGTCGCGTCCGGGAGTCGCTCCATGAAATCTCCTTCAGATCTGCTTAACACGGTAGAGCATCTGCGTTCACGACAGCGATGATTGGAGCATGAGCACCGGAGCAGAGCGACCGACGAACACCGCGCAGCAGGCCCGCGACATCCTCCAGCGACTCGGCGCGGGCGACCCGTTCGTCGACGCAGGCGACCTGGAGGCGCGCTCCCCGATCGACGGAGACGTCATCGGGCACCTCCGTTCCCACGACGCCGGTGACGTGGAGCAGGCCGTCGGCCGGGCCCACGGGGCCTTCCTGCAGTGGCGCACCGTGCCCGCGCCCGTGCGCGGCCGCGTGGTGCGCGAGCTCGGCGAGCTGCTGCGCGAGCACAAGGACGACCTCGGCGCCTTGGTCTCGATCGAGGCCGGCAAGATCGTCTCGGAGGGCCTGGGCGAGGTGCAGGAGATGATCGACATCTGCGACCTGGCGGTGGGGCTGTCCCGTCAGCTGCACGGTCTGACGATCGCGACGGAGCGTCCCAGCCACCGCATGATGGAGCAGTGGCACCCGCTCGGGGTCGTCGGCGTGATCAGCGCCTTCAACTTCCCGGTCGCGGTGTGGTCGTGGAACGCGGCGCTCGCGTTCGTGTGTGGTGACGCGGTCGTGTGGAAGCCGTCGGAGAAGACGCTCCTGACGGCGCTCGCGTGCCAGGCCCTGTTCGCCGAGGCGGCCCGCCGCGCGGGTGCCCCCGAGGACCTCTCGATCGTCGTGCTCGGGGCCCGCGAGGTCGGTGAGGCGCTCGTCGACGACGCCCGCGTGCCGCTCGTGTCGGCCACCGGCTCGACCCGGATGGGCCGGCAGGTCGCCCCCCGCGTCGCGGCGCGGCTGGGCCGCTCGCTGCTCGAGCTCGGGGGCAACAACGCCGCGATCGTCGCCCCGAGCGCCGACCTCGACCTCGCGGTGCGCGGCATCGTGTTCTCCGCGGTCGGCACCGCGGGCCAGCGCTGCACCTCGCTGCGGCGCATCATCGTGCACGAGTCGATCAAGGACGACCTCGTCGCTCGCCTCGCCGCCGCGTACGAGACGCTGCCGGTCGGCTCGCCGCTCGAGACCTCGACGCTCGTCGGCCCGCTGATCGACGAGCCCGCGGCCCACGCCTTCACGGCTGCGATCGAGCAGGCGAAGGCCGACGGCGGCACCCTCGTGACCGGCGGCGACGCCGTGCCGGTCGGCGAGGGCGGGCACTACGTGCGCCCGGCGATCGTCGACATGCCGCGGCAGAGTGACGTGGTCAAGACCGAGACCTTCGCCCCGCTGCTCTACGTGCTGACGTACGCCGAGCTCGACGAGGCGCTGCGCCTGCACAACGAGGTCGCGCAGGGCCTGTCGTCGTCGATCTTCACGCTCGACGTCCGCGAGGCCGAGACCTTCGTGTCGGCGGTCGGCTCGGACTGCGGCATCGCCAACGTCAACATCGGCCCGTCAGGAGCGGAGATCGGTGGGGCGTTCGGCGGCGAGAAGGAGACCGGCGGCGGACGCGAGTCCGGGTCGGACGCTTGGCGGAACTACATGCGCCGCACCACGAACACGATCAACTACGGCACCGAGCTGCCGCTCGCGCAGGGCGTCGAGTTCGTGTGAGCATGTCGTCGTCCATCAGCCCCACGCAGCTGCGCGCTCGGTTCGCCGAGGCACTGTCGAGCCTCTACGGCACCGAGGTTCCGGCGTACACGACGCTCGTCGAGGTCTCCCAGGAGGTCAATGCCGACGTCCTCGCGACGGGAGGTGCCGCCGCCGAACGGCTGGGATCGATCGAGCGGGTCACGGCAGAGCGGCACGGCGCGATCCGGGTGGGCACCCCCGAGGAGCTCGCCCAGGTGGGCCGGGTCTTCGGCGCGTGCGGCATGTACCCCGTGGGCTTCTACGACCTGCGGGAGGTGACCCCGCCGATCCCGGTCGTCTCCACCGCCTTCCGACCGATCGAGCGGGCCGAGCTCGCGGCCAATCCCTTCCGGGTGTTCACGTCGGTGCTCGTCGTGGACGATCGGCGCTTCTTCGACGAGCAGGTCGAGGCGGAGCTGCGCGAGTTCCTCGCGGCGCGCACCCTGTTCTCCCCTGAGCTGCTCGACCTCGCCGACCGGATGGAGACCGGTGGCAGCCTCCCGGCCGAGCACGCCGACCGGTTCCTGGAGCTCGCCACGCAGGCGTTCGCGCTGTCACCCGAGCCGGTCGACCGCGCCTGGTATGCGCGCCTCGAGGCGATCTCGAGCGTCGCGGCCGACATCGGCGGCGTGTCGTCGACCCACATCAACCACCTGACGCCGCGGGTGCTCGACATCGACGCGCTGTACGAGCGGATGCAGGCGCGGGGGATCGCGATGATCGACCGCATCCAGGGGCCGCCGCGCACCGACCCCGGTGTGCCCGACGTCCTGCTCCGGCAGACGTCGTTCCGCGCACTGTCCGAGCCGCGCAGCTTCCGCGAGGAGGACGGCACGGTGACCCAGGGCGCGCTGCGCGTGCGCTTCGGCGAGGTCGAGCAGCGAGGCGTGGCCCTGACGCCGAGAGGTCGAGAGATCTACGACCGCGACGGACTGGTCGGTCTGCCGGACACCGACGAGGCGCTCGACGCCGCCGACCTCGCGTACTACGTGCGCGACGAGGCTGGCCGGCTGCTGCCCCTCGTGTACGAGGACTTCCTGCCCAAGTCCGCCGCGGGCATCTTCGCCTCGAACCTCACGAGCGAGGGGCGGACCGACCGCACGCGGGAGGCCTCGGCCCGCGACGCCGCATGGATGCGCGAGGTGCTGGGCCGCGAGCTCCACGACCCGTACGCGCTGTACGAGGCCGAGCGGGCGGCGCACCGCCGGGCCTAGTCCGTCGGCGGTGATAGCGTCCGATCGCCTGGGGGACGGACGGTGGGACGAGACCGGTCGGCCCGTCCGCTCGACCGCACGGAGGCCCCGATGGACACCTACGACGACGTCGTGAACGGGCGCCGCAGCATCCGAGGGTTCACCTCCGAGCCGGTGGCGCGCGAGCTGATCGAGGAGATCATCGCCCTGGCCGTGCGATCGCCCTCGTCGCTCAACTCGCAGCCGTGGAACTTCACCGTCGTCACGGGTGAGCCGCTCGAACGGATCCGCGAGGGCAACACCGAGCGCATGCTGGCCGGCGTCCCCGAGTCGCGGGAGTTCCGGATGGGCGAGCCCTACTCCGGGCAGCACCGGGAGCGACAGGTCGAGATCGCCAAGCAGCTGTTCGGGGCGATGGGCATCGCGCGCGAGGACGCCGAGCGCCGACAGGACTGGGTCATGCGCGGCTTCCGCCAGTTCGACGCCCCGGTGTCGATCGTCGTGACCTACGACCGGGAGCTGCTCGGCAACGACATCGCGGTGTTCGACTGCGGTGCGGTAACGAACGCCCTCGTCAACGCGGCCTGGTCGCGTGGGCTGGGCTGCGTCATCAACAGCCAGGGGATCATGCAGTCCCCGGTCGTGCGTGAGCATGCCGGCATCCCCGACGACCAGGTCATCCAGACGTGCGTCGCGATGGGCTGGCCGGAGGAGTCGTTCCCGGCGAACGGGGTGGTCTCCCGGCGCAGGTCGGTCGCGGAGGCCGCGCGCTTCGTGGGGTTCCACGACTGACGATCCCGTGGCACGGTCGGGGGGTGTGGTCCCTCGCCAGGCGGGTACTCCCTGACGGACGTCTGCAGAAGCCGGACGTCCGCCGATCGAGGAGACCCTATGCCTGACGAAGACCAGCGCCCCGCGACCACCACCGATGCGGGGATTCCCGTCGCCAGCGACGAGCACTCGCTGTCGGTCGGCCCCGACGGTCCCCTGCTGCTGCAGGACCACTACCTGATCGAGCAGATGGCCAACTTCAACCGGGAGCGCATCCCGGAGCGTCAGCCGCACGCCAAGGGTGGCGGCGCCTTCGGCACCTTCGAGGTCACCCAGGACGTCACGGCGTTCACCCGGGCGGCCGTCTTCGCGCCTGGCACGAAGACCGAGGTGCTGTCCCGGTTCTCGACCGTCGCCGGTGAACGGGGCAGCCCCGACACGTGGCGCGACCCGCGCGGCTTCTCGCTCAAGTTCTTCACGAGCGAGGGCAACTGGGACATGGTCGGCAACAACACGCCGGTCTTCTTCATCCGCGACCCCATGAAGTTCCAGCACTTCATCCGCTCGCAGAAGCGCCGGCTCGACAACAACCTGCGCGACCACGACATGCAGTGGGACTTCTGGACCCTCGTGCCGGAGTCGGCGCACCAGGTCGCGTGGCTCATGGGCGACCGCGGCATCCCGCGCACGTGGCGGCACATGAACGGCTACTCCAGCCACACGTACTCCTGGATCAACGAGGCCGGGGAGCACTCCTGGGTCAAGTACCACTTCAAGACCGACCAGGGCATCGAGACGTTCACGCAGGACGAGGCCGACCAGATGGCGTCGGCCGACACCGACTACCACCAGCGCGACCTCTTCGAGCACATCGAGGCCGGGGAGCACCCGAGCTGGACGCTGCACGTGCAGATCATGCCGTTCGACGACGCCAAGACGTATCGGATCAACCCGTTCGACCTCACCAAGGTGTGGCCGCACGCCGACTACCCCCTGCAGGAGGTCGGCAAGCTGACATTGAACCGCAACGTCACGGACTACCACACCGAGATCGAGCAGGCGGCCTTCGAGCCGAACAACGTCGTGCCGGGCACGGGTCTCTCGCCCGACAAGATGCTGCTGGCCCGCGGGTTCAGCTACGCCGACGCGCACCGCGCGCGCCTGGGCGTCAACTACAAGCAGATCCCGGTCAACGCGCCCAAGTCGCCGGTGCACAACTACCAGAAGGACGGCGCGATGCGGGTGCAGAACGCGACCGACCCGGTGTACGCGCCGAACTCCTACGGCGGCCCGGCGGCCGATCCGAGCCGCACCGACGACGGCGGCCGCTGGCACGCCGACGGCGAGATGGTGCGCTCGGCCTACACGCTGCGCGAGGACGACGACGACTGGACGCAGGCCGGCACGCTGGTGCGCGAGGTCATGGACGAGGCTGCTCGCGGACGCCTCGTCGACAACGTGGTGGGCCACCTGCTGAACGGCGTCAGCGAGCCCGTGCTGGTGCGCGCGTTCGAGTACTGGCGCAACATCGACGCCGACATCGGCGCGGCGATCGAGTCGGGCGTGCGCGAGAAGGCCGACGAGACCGACCCGAAGGCCGACGAGCAGGGCAACCCCGCACGCTCGGACATGCAGAAGAAGGCCTGACGCCCCGAGCGGTGAGACAGCGCCCGTCTCGGTCTGCTGGACGGGCGCTGGGTCACCGCTGGCCAGGAGACGGAGACCTCACATCACGCGGGGCTGCGTCGTCGAAGGGGCATGAACACGACGACGCGACGAGCGATCCTGCTGGCGACGGCCCTCATCGGCCTGTACGTGGGCGGGTGGGCCGCCGTGGTCCCTCGATCCTTCTACGACTTCTTCCCGGGCCTGGGCTCGGTCTGGGTCGCGGTGGACGGGCCGTACAACGAGCACCTCGTCCGCGACGTCGGCGCCCTGTACCTGGCGCTGGCCGCGGCGAGCATCGTCGCGGCGGCGAGCCACCGGGCCGACGCGGCCCGGGCGGTCGGGGTCGCGTGGATCGTGTTCTCGATCCCGCACCTGACCTACCACCTGGCCCACCTCGACGGGTTCTCGGTGAAGGACGTCGTGGGTCAGGTCGTCGCGCTCGGGGCCACGGTCGTGCTGGCGGTGCCGCTCATGCTTCCGGCACGAACGGGTACTCGGGAGACACCATGACGACACAGGCTCCAGCACGACCGACCTCGGCACGGCGCCGACTCCTGCCGATCGCGGTGCTCGTCGCCGCGATCCTCCAGACCGTGACGCCGCTCGTCACGATCAACGGCCCTGGGTCCTCGCCCGGCGAAGGCTCCGGCCCGGAGCTGCTCATCACCCCGGTGGGCTGGGCGTTCTCGATCTGGGGCGTCATCTACACGCTGGCGATCGTGCAGGCGGTCGCTGCCCTGGTCACCGGCTCGCACGGCTCGCAGCGGCGACAGGTCGCACAGCTCGTGCTCTACCTGGGCGGAGCGGTGTGGATCGTGCTCGCCGGGCTCGACAGCAGCCTGGCCACGGCCGGCGCCCTCGCGGTGATGTTCGGTGCCGCCGTGGTGGCAGTCCTTACGGTCGCTCGTGAGGAGATCGAGCCGGCGTGGATGCGCCGGCTGACGCGGGCCGCAGTGGGTCTCTACGCCGGCTGGGTCACGGCCGCGTTCTTCCTCAACGTCTCGACAGCCCTCGTCGACGCCGGCGCCGTCAGTGCCGACGAGCTGCCGTGGCAGGTCGTGGTCCTGGGCGTGGCCGTCGCGACGCTGCTGGTGCTGACCGTCGCCGCCCGAGGGCCGGTCGCCTACGCGGCCGCCGGCGTCTGGGCGATGATCGGCATCGCGGTCACGGCCCGCGACAACGGCGACGACGCGATCGTCACCGCCACGCTGCTGGGCACGGTGCTCCTCGTGGCGACGACGGCCGTGATCAACCTGCGAGGTCGGAAGGCGCCGCTGCCGGTGCTCTGACGGTGCGCAGACCCACCCCCGAGACGAGCGCCCCGACCCCGAGCAGGACAGCGACCACCACCACGATGCGGTGGAAGCCGTCGACGTCGAGCACGCCGCCGGTGATGACGCCGATGAACGCGACCGCGACGAGCCCGGCGACCCGGGAGACCGCGTTGTTGACCGCCGAGGCGATGCCGGCCTCGTCCGGGTGCACCTCGGCCAGCACCGTCGAGGTCAGCGGGGTCACCGTGATCGTGATGCCGAGGCCGAACAGGACCACGCCGGGCACCACCTGCCACACGACGTCGACGGGCTCCCGGACTGTGAGCATCCACAGGAAGCCCGACGCCACGACGAGCGGCCCGGCCGTCATGAACCACCGTGGTCCCAGGCGGGCGGCGAGGGCGCCGACGCGGCTCGCCAGGACCAGGGAGATGACGGTCGGCGGCAGCATCACCAGCCCGGACACCGTGGCCGACAACCCGCCGACCTCCTGGACGAGCAGGGGGATCGCCAGGGTGCCGAGTCCGATCGCGGCGTAGATGCCGATCGTGGCGAGGTTGCCGACGGCGAAGGCGCGGACCCGGAAGAGGCGCAGCGGCATCATCGGGTGCCGGGCCCGACGCTCCCAGACCACGAACGCCACGAGACAGACGAGCCCACCGGCGAGCGCGAGGACCGCGAACGGGTCGTCGAACCCGATCCGCTGGCCCTCGATCAGGGCGAAGACGGGGCCGGCGAGCCCCAGCACCGCGAGGGTCGCGCCCAGCCAGTCGACGTACGCGTGCCCATCGGTGCCGCGGTGCGCGTCCCGGGGAAGCCGCGCGACGAGCGCGAGGGTGGCGGCGGCCGGCAGGACGACGATGCCGAACACCCACCGCCACCCGACCGTGTCGACCAGCACGCCGCCCGCGAGCGGACCCACGAGGAACGCCGTGCCGGTCCACGCCGTCCACGTCCCGATCGCCCTGCCCATCGCCGCGCCGCTGAACGTCGCCGTGATGAGCGCCAGGCTCGAGGGCACGAGCAGGGCCCCCGCGACGCCCTGCAGCGCCCGTGCCGCGATGAGCAGCTCGCCGCTCGGCGCGAGGGCCGCCAGGAGCGACGTGGCCGCGAACCCGACCAGTCCTGCCGTGAGGATCCGGAGGCGACCGAACGTGTCGGAGAGCGAGCCCGCGACCAGCATCAGCGAGCCGAGCGTCAGCAGGTAGCCGTCGACGACCCATGCCTGGAGCGCCACGCCGCCCTCGAGGTCGCGGGCGATGTCGGGCAGCGCGACGTTCACGATCGACCCGTCGAGGAACGTCACGAAGGACGCCAGCACGGCGACGGCCAGCACGGTGCGCTCGTGGACGTCCTTCACGACCCGAGCCTAGAGCGGATCCCCCGCAGGTGAGCCGCTGCGCTCG
>CAYRZN010000001.1:0-48419 GCA_964428825.1 uncultured Aeromicrobium sp. | reverse complement strand
CCAGACTCGACGAGAACGTGCTCCCCGTCACAGTCCTCGCACGGTATGCCTGTCGGCCGATCGCCGCAACAGGGCCCCTCGCGCACCCGATGGTCGAGGTGCGAGGAGCCCCGGCGACGAGCCTCGAAACCCTCATCGCGCTGTGGGCTCGGGTACCCCTTTCGAGGCTCGTTCGTTCCTCACTCGCACCTCAAGGGGCGTGGCTTCGTCCGCGTCAAGCGGGGACGAACCAGACCGTCGTGTCGGTGGGAATCGCCGAGCCCGGGAGGGGGCCGGACGTGGCGAGCACCCGGGAGCCGGGCGGGATCGGCACGGGATCCGCGCCCAGGTTGGTCACGACGGCCGTGGCGCCGGCCTCCCCGGTGACCTCGAAGGCGAGGACGTCGGCGGGAGCCACGTCGGCCCACGCCAGCGTGCCGCGCCCCAGGCCCCGCTCGCGGCGCACCCGCAGGAGCGTGCGGTAGAGCTCGAGGGTCGACCCGTCGACGCCGTCCTGGCGGTCGACGGCGAGACGCCCGTAGACCGCAGGCTGCGGCAGCCACGTCGCACCCGTGGGTCCGAAGCCGAAGGAGGGGCTCTCGGCCTCCCACGGCACCGGCACGCGGCAGCCGTCGCGGCCGGGTGACGTGTGGCCCGAGCGCTCCCACGTCGGGTCCTGGCGCGCTTCGTCGGGCAGGAGCGTCGCCTCGGGGAGGCCGAGCTCCTCGCCCTGGAAGAGGTACGCCGAGCCCGGCAGGGCCAGCATCAGGGCCGTCGCGGCGCGGGCCCGGCGCAGGCCGAGCTCGGCGTCGGGCTGGGGGTCGTCCGGGCCGATGCCCTCGGTGCGGTTGCGCCCGGGCCGAGGCGGGAAGCCGAGCCGGCTGGCGTGACGGACGACGTCGTGGTTCGAGAGCACCCAGGTCTGCGGGGCGCCGACGGCCGCGACGCTCGTCAGGCCCTCGTCGATGGAAACCCGCAGCTCGCCGGCGATCCACGGGGTCATGAGGAACGAGAAGTTGAACGACTGGTGCAGCTCGTCCGGGCGGACGTACTTCGCCAGGGACTCGATCGGCAGCACCCATGCCTCGGCACACAGGATCCGGTCGCGGTCGGCCCCAGGCACGGCGTACTCGTCGACCAGCCGGCGCCAGCTCCGGTAGATCTCGTGCACGCCGGCCTGGTCGAACATCGGCTGGAGCGCCGTGGCCTGGTTGGCGCTGTCGAACTCCTCGGGCCCGTCGGGCAGGCCGTCGGCCTTCACGAGACCGTGGGCGACGTCGATGCGGAACCCGTCGACGTCGCGGTCGAGCCAGAACCGCAGGACCGACTCGAGCTCGTCCCTGACCTCGGGATTCGTCCAGTCGAGGTCGGGCTGGGTCGAGTCGAACAGGTGGAGGTACCACTGGCCCGGCGTGCCGTCGGGCTCCGTGACGCGTGACCACGCAGGACCTCCGAACATGCTCTGCCAGTTGTTGGGCGGCAGGTCGCCCTCGTCCCCGCGCCCCTCCCGGAAGAGGTACCGCTCCCGTGCCGCGCTGCCCGGCGCGGCCGTCAGCGCCTCGCGGAACCAGGCGTGCTCGTTCGAGGTGTGGTTGGGCACGACGTCGACGATGACGCGAAGTCCGAGCTCGTGGGCGCGGGTGACGAGCGCGTCGGCGTCCGCGAGGGTCCCGAAGGTCGGATCGACGTCGCGGAAGTCGGCGACGTCGTACCCGGCGTCGTGCTGCGGCGAGGTGTAGAACGGCGACAGCCAGACGGCGTCGACCCCCAGCGCCGCGAGGTGCCCGAGCCGGGACGTGATGCCCGGCAGGTCGCCGATGCCGTCGCCGTCGCTGTCGGCCCACGACCGGGGATACACCTGGTAGATCACCGCGTCCCGCCACCAGGCCTGATCGTCGCGCGTCGTGCCGGACTGGTCCCTCGATGGCGTCCCGAGCATGGGCGATACGTTACGGACATGGCGCAACGCACGCTCGTCCTCATCAAGCCCGACGCCGTCCGCCGCGGACTCGTGGGCGAGATCCTCGGACGCTACGAGACCAAGGGCCTGACGATCGTCGCGATGGAGCACCGCGCGATCGACGCCGAGATGGCCGACGCCCACTATGCCGAGCACGTCGAGCAGCCGTGGTACCCGCCGCTGCGCGAGTTCGCGGTCTCCGGTCCGCTCGTGTCGCTCGTGCTCGAGGGCGACGAGGCCATCGCGGTCGTTCGGCTGCTGAACGGCAAGACCGACGGCCGCGTGGCCGACCCGGGCACGATCCGCGGCGACCTGTCGCTCTCGAACCGGGAGAACCTCGTGCACGCGTCCGACTCCGAGGAGTCGGCCGCCCGCGAGATCGCGCTCTGGTTCCCTCACCTCTGATCCGGTCCCCGCGCCCGGCCTCACGTCCGCGTCGCGGCGGCGATCGTGCCGCCGGCGACCGCCATGGCCGCGGCGCCGACGAGGAGGCTCGTCGAGGACGACGTGTGCTCGGCGAGCAGCCCGAGCAGCACGCCGGCCCCTGCGGCTGAACCGAGGAACGCCATCGAGGTGACCGACAGCGCGGTGCCGCGGTGGGCGTCGTCGACCCGGGCGTGCACCAGTGCGTTGTACGTCGACCCGAATCCCGTGTGCATGAGGTAGCCGAGCCAGAAACCCGCCACCAGGAGCACGGGGCCGGCCGCGAGCGACATCGCGAGCAGTCCGAGTCCCTCGATCGTGACCAGCCCGACCGCCACGGCGCGCGGCGAGCGCCGCCGGAGCACGCGACTCACGACGGCGGAGCCGACCGACGCCAGTCCCCAGGCCGCCGCGGCGACGACGCCCATCTGGGCGGCGGCCTCGGCCCGGTCCCCGCTCAGCTCGGCCAGGCGGACGGGCATGAAGGTCTCGAGCGCGACGACGCCGACGGCGACGACCATCATCGCGACAGCGAGCCCCCGCAGCCCGGGGCGCGCGATGGTCGCGACGCCGCCGCGGAGCGCCGCGGTCCACACCGCTCCTGTCGAGGCCGTGCGTGGGGGAGCGGGGTCCATGAGCAGGGCGGCGGCCGCTCCCTGCACCATCACGACCCCGATCGCGATGCCGTAGGGCAGCGCGAGCGTGACGCCGGTCGACCACGGCGAGAGGGCGAGCAGGGCGGCCGTCGCGAGCGAGCCGGTCGCGATGGCGGCGCTGACGACGCTTCCCGCCTTGGCCAGGCCCGAGGGAACCTCGTGGGCCGCGCCGCGGGCGTGCTCGGCGTCGACGAACCAGGCCTCCAGCGGGCCGCTGTCGAGGGCCCGGAACATCCCGGTGACGGCCCAGGCCAGGGCGAAGGTCGCGACGGAGTCGGCCACGAGCACCAAGGCGTACGCGGCTGCCGCCGCCACGACCGAGGCGAGAAGCACGGGACGGCGACCCCAGGCGTCGGTCAGCGCGCCGCTCGGGACCTCCAGGAGCAGGACGACGACCCCCTGGGCCGCCATCGCGACACCCAGCTCGCCGAGAGTGAGTCCGCGCTCCAGCGGGAGGAGGGCCGACACGGGGATGACCAGTCCCGTGGCGAACCAGCGCAGGGCCAGGAGCGTGAGGTACCGGGGGGTCAGCGTCACGGCGCGCCCGGGAGCGCGAGGACGTGCAGTGCCACGACACGGTCACCCTGATGGTCGAGGTACTCGTGCACGACCTCGCTCAGCCGCGCCACGAGCTCGGTGAGCTGGTCGTCGTCGAGCCGGAGGAGGTAGTCGGAGTGTCCGAGTTCGGCGTGCTCGACGGTGCCCGTCGCGTCGAGTGCCGCGAGCTGGCGGGCGAGGTGCTCCTGCTGCACGCCGCGGACGACGGTCATCGCCGACCGTCCCTCGTCGGTCTCCGACAGGGTCGACGGGAGCTCGGTGAGCTGTGCGGTGGCCCGCCACCGGCGCTCGCGGGCGTCACGCGCGACGTCGTCGGTCACGAAGCCGTACCGCTCGAGCTGGCGCAGGTGGTACGAGAGCGAGCCGCTGGACTCGCCGAGCGTGCGAGCGAGCTCGCTCGCGGTGGACGGACCGCTGCGGCGCAGCTCCCCGAGGGCGTTGATCCGCACGGGATGGGCCAAGGCCCTCAGGGTCTCGAGACCCTCTACGGTCCGCGTTCGCATTCCGCAAAGATATCTTTGCAAAGACGTCCTGGCCATGCTCGGAGCCGGACAACCGCAGGATGTGGACACTTCAGCACCGAGATCGGCTCGCAACGAGTGCGAAAGTGACCACCTGTGGTCGAGGCGGTCCTCGACCGGTGCGGATGGCTCAGTCGAGCGGCGGGGCGGCGATGGAGCCGAGCACCGCGTGGTACTTGCCCCGCACGTCCTCGGGCAGCCACACGACGTCGTGGTCCTTCGGGCCGAGGACCACGTCGCCCTCGAGGCTGACCCAGTCGAGCGCCTGACGGGGCGAGTCGCGCAGGGCCTTCTCGGTGTGCTCCGGCTCGAGCTCGACGAGCGTGACCCGCACGCGCATCTCGGCGTCGTTGGCGTTGGCGACGCCGATGCCCCAGAAGTCCTCGGGGTTCGCGGTCGCCTTCTTGTTCAGGTCGACCATCACGGTCGTGGGCTCGGTGTCGAGACCCGCGACCTCAACCTCGACGAGGTCGACGACCTCGGTGTCGACGAACCGGACCGACCGGCATCCTGGGCCCTCGAAGCGCAGGACGTCCTTCGTGACGGAGTTCGACGGCACCACGACCTGACCGCGGGTGAGGCCCTGCAGCGACGTCACGGTCACGAGCGGGAGCTCGCGCCCGTAGAAGTCGAGGGGGCGGAAGCGCAGGACCGGCACGAGGTCGGCGTCGGTGCTGTTGGTCATCGTGAGCACCTGGTCGAGGCCCCCGTCGGCCGACTTCGCCTCGTATCGCACCGTCAGGGGTCGAGGCTTCTTCGTGAACAGGCCCATGGCACGACTCTAGACACCTGCGGTGGGCTGGTCGGACGGCGTTAGGCTTCAACCCATGTCCGTCGAGTCGTTGTTCCCCCGCCTGGAACCGGTGCTGCCGCAGGTCAGCAAGCCCATCCAGTACGTCGGCGGTGAGCTCAACGCCACCGTGAAGGACTGGGACTCCGTCACGGTCCGCTGGGCGTTGATGTATCCCGACGCCTACGAGGTGGGTCTGCCCAACCAGGGCGTCCAGATCCTCTACGAGATCCTGAACGAGCAGGACTGGGTGCTGGCCGAGCGCACCTATGCGGTCTTCCCCGACATGGAGCAGGTCATGCGGGACCACGAGATCCCGCAGTTCACGGTCGACGGACACCGCCCGGTCAAGGCGTTCGACCTGCTCGGCGTCTCGTTCTCGACCGAGCTCGGCTACACGAACCTGCTCACGGCGCTCGACCTCGCGGGAATCCCCCTGCACGCGGTCGACCGCGACGACGACGACCCGATCGTGCTGGTCGGCGGCCACGCCTCGTTCAACCCCGAGCCGGTGGCCGACTTCATCGACGCCGCCGTCCTGGGTGACGGCGAGGAGATCGTCCTCAAGATCAGTGACATCGTGCGCGAGTTCCGCGAGGAGGGCTCGCCCGGTGGACGGCACGAGCTGCTGCGCCGACTCGCTGCCACCGGTGGCATCTACGTGCCGCAGTTCTACGAGGTCGACTACGACGCCGACGGCTTCATCGAGGCGATCGTCGTGAACGAGCCCTCCGCCCCCGAGCGCGTCGCCAAGCACACGCTGATGGACCTCGACGCGTGGCCGTACCCCAAGACACCCCTGGTGCCCCTGGCCGAGACGGTGCACGAGCGCTACAGCGTCGAGATCTTCCGCGGCTGCACCCGGGGCTGCCGCTTCTGCCAGGCCGGCATGATCACGCGCCCCGTGCGCGAGCGCTCCCTGCAGGGCATCGGCGAGATGGTCGCCAACGGCCTCGAGAAGTCCGGCCTCGACGAGGTCGGCCTGCTGAGCCTCTCGAGCGCCGACCACTCCGAGATCGGTGAGCTCGCGACGCAGCTCGCCGACCGCTACGAGGGCACCAACACCTCGCTGTCCCTGCCGTCGACGCGCGTCGACGCGTTCAACATCTCGCTGGCCAACGAGTTCAGCCGCAACGGGCGACGATCCGGCCTTACGTTCGCGCCCGAGGGCGGCAGCGAGCGCCTGCGTCGCGTCATCAACAAGATGGTGTCGGAGGAGGACCTCATCCGCACCGTCGCCGCGGCGTACTCCCACGGGTGGCGCCAGGTCAAGCTCTACTTCATGTGCGGGCTTCCCACTGAGACCGACGAGGACGTCCTGCAGATCGGCGAGCTGGCCAAGCGCGTCATCGACACCGGTCGTGAGGCGTCGGGACGCAAGGACATCCGCTGCACGGTCTCGATCGGCGGGTTCGTGCCCAAGCCGCACACGCCGTTCCAGTGGGCGGCTCAGCTCGACCACGAGACGACCGACGAGCGGCTGCGCAAGCTCCGGGCCTCGGTGCAGTCCGACAAGAAGTACGGCAAGGCCATCGGCTTCCGGTACCACGACGGCAAGCCGGGCATCGTCGAGGGACTCCTGTCGCGCGGTGACCGCCGCGTCGGCAAGGTCATCGAGGCCGTGTGGCGCGACGGCGGCCGGTTCGACGGCTGGAGCGAGCACTTCTCGTACGACCGGTGGGCCACGATGGCCGAGCAGGCGCTGGCCGACGAACCCGTCGACCTCGGCTGGTACACCACCCGCGAGCGGGGAGCCGACGAGATCCTGCCGTGGGACCATCTCGACTCCGGCCTCGACAAGGACTGGCTCTGGGAGGACTGGCAGGACGCCCTGGCCGACGACCCGGTCGAGGTCGAGGACTGCCGCTGGACCCCGTGCTTCGACTGCGGCGTCTGCCCGTCGATGGACACCGACATCCAGATGGGCCCGACCGGGCGCCAGCTCCTTCCGCTGAGCGTGGTCTGACGTGAGCACCACCGGACCCGTCGCGATCGACCGGGCAGAGCCGCGGGGCGTGGGTGCCTCGGCGGCCTTCAGCGTGCTGGCCGGGCTCGCCTCCGCGATCCCGATCGGCCGTGCCTCCCGCCGGACGAACCGTCGCGTCGCGGCTGTCTCGGCCGTGGCGGTCGGTGCCGCCGCGGCAGGACTCACGGCCGGCGCGGCGTCGGCCGAGCGTGACGCCGCGGCCGACGGGCCCGCCGCGCCGCCCACGGTCCGTCAGGCCGTCGGCCCGGCGCTGGCAGGGGTCCTCGCCGGAGGGGGCATGTTCGGCGTCGTCGTGCTCTCCGTGGCGATCGACCGTCGCCTCGAGGCCATCTTGGTCAGGCGGGGCGTCCAACGGCCTCGGCTCGCGCTGGGGATCGCCTCGGGCGTCGTCTCGTTCGCGATGGACCGGCTCGACAGCCGGGTCCACCGCCGGTTCGAGTCCCCGGTTCGCGACCGCTAGGAGCGCTCGAGCTCGTCCTCGAGGAGCCGGTCGCGCGCCACGAGCATGCCCAGTGGCCCGAGCAGGAGGGCAGCGCCCATCAGCACGATGACCGGGACGTCCCACGACCCGGTGAGGTCGTGCAGCAGACCGGTGCCGAACGGGCCGAGACCGGCCACGAGGTAGCCGACCGACTGTGCGAACGCCGAGAGACCGGCCGTGCCGCCGGCCGACGCGGTGCGTCGACCGAACATCGTGAGCACCCAGGTGAAGGCACACCCGCCGAGTCCCAGCATCGCGGCCCACAGGAAGGGTGCCGAGGCCGGCGCGAGCAGCACGCCGAGCCACCCGGAGGCGGTCACCCCGGCGAAGACCCACGGGAGAACGGGCCGGTCTCCCGTGCGCCGCATCAAGGCCGGCAGGAGGAGCGTCACGGGGATGCCGACGGCCGGGATGAGCCCCTGCGCCAGTCCGGCGTGCCCGGAGTCGAGGCCCGCGTCGACCAGGATCGCCGGGAACCAGCCGAACTGGGCGTACGCCTGGGCCGACTGGAGTCCGAAGAACAGGGCGCAGGCCCAGGCGAGCGGGCTGCGCGCGAGTCGCAGCAGCGTCGGCCCGCGCGGCCGGTCGATGCGGCCGGCCCGACCCTCCCGCAGCGCGACCGGCAGCCACGGGACGAGGGCGGCCAGGGCGAGGACGGCCCAGGCGCCGAGACCGATGCGCCAGTCACCGAAGGCGTCGGCGATCGGCACCGTCAGCACCGAGCCCAAGGTCGCCCCACCCATCAGGGCGGCACCGTAGAGCGAGCTGATCAGGGGCAGCTGGGCGGGAAAGTGCTCCTTGGCCAGCGCCGGAAGCGCGACGTTGCCGAGGGCGCATCCGGCGAGGGAGACCACCGTGAGCACCAGGAACGGGGCGGGGGAGTCGACCAGGGGGCGCAGCGCCAGTCCGGCGCCCGTGACGACGAGGAGCGCGGCCGCCGTCCGGTCCAGGCCGAGCGTGCGCACGACCCGGCCGGTCGTGGCGCCGAACAGCGCGAAGCACAGCACGGGCAACGTCGTGAGGACGCCGGCCACGGTGGCGCTCATCGCGAGGTCGGCCCGCAGGGGGTCCAGCACGACCCCCACGCTGCCGACCGCGACGCGCAGGTTGAGGGCGAGCAGCACGATCGCCGCACCGACGAGCCACGCCGACCCGGGTCGCGCGGCCGTGGCCGTGGCCGCGGCCGCGGCAGGTTCGTGGGTCACCGGACCAGTCTGGTCCCGGGCCCGACCTCGGCTAGCCTCGGGTGGGTGAGCACCACCCTGGAGGGCACCCCGAACCCCGAGGCGCCGAACCCGCAGCTGCCGATCGTCCAGAAGCTGCGCGTCCGCTACGCCAAGCGTGGACGGCTGCGGTTCACGAGCCACCGCGACTTCGGTCGCGCGTTCGAGCGAGCGGTGCGCCGCGCCAAGGTGCCGATCGGCTACTCCTCGGGATTCACGCCGCACCCGAAGATCTCCTACGCCAACGCCGCGCCCACCGGAGCCGCGAGCGAGGCCGAGTTCCTCGAGATCGGCCTGACGCGCGAGTGCGACCCCGAGGTGGTGCGGGAGAGCCTCGACGCGGCCCTGCCGCCGGGACTCGACATCGTGGCGGTCGTCCCTGCCACCCCCGGCACCTTTGCCGATCGTCTCGAGGCGTCGCTCTGGAGCATCGACCTGCCGGGAGCCACCGGCCTCGAGGACGCGGCCGCCGCCTTCCTGGCCGCGTCGGAGGTGGCGGTGGAGCGCATGACCAAGCGGGGCCTGCGCGACATCGACGTGCGCGAGGCCGTGGGTTCCCTCGTGGTGCACGGCACCCGGGTCGAGGTCGTGGTGCGGAGCATGGTTCCGACCGTGCGTCCCGACGACGTCGTCGGAGCGCTGCGTCAGTTCGGCGCCGAGGTGCCCGGTGCCGCCGTCTCGACCCGGGTCGAGCAAGGTCCGCTGGTCGACGGAGTCGTCGTCGACCCCCTCGTCTGACCGAATGATCTCCCCGGGGTGTGGGTGACGTCCGGGTGACCGTGAGGTGTCTGTGCGATACTGGCCACGGTCGTTCCTGCGTCGCTGACGCTGTTCGACCGGACGGAACGCAGGACCACCATCGTGGTGGGACCCGCCTCGACCGCGACGCACCCACCAGGTGTCGACCGCGGCGGCGCACCCCAGCACCCTGACGGACCTGGCCGCCGTCCCCGACCACCCGGTCGGAACCGCCCCAGACTTCGAGCCCGCCTGTCGGGCCGTGACACTCCTCGAACCGCCCGCGGGTGGCCGAGGTGAAGGAGAGCAGATGCTCGACGAGGACTCGACCCCCACCAGCACCACCGAGCAGGGCGGCACCACCCGCTCGAGCTCGCGGCCGCGTCGACGCGCCGCCGCTCGCCCCGCTGGTCCGCCCGCCCCCGTGAGCGGCGACATCTTCGCCGCCCCCGGCACCTCGGCGCCGGACGAGGGGTCGGCGCCCGACGGCGCGGCGGCCACCTCGGGCACCACGCCGGAGGCCGTCGAGGTTCCCAAGGCCGGCGGGACGCGCACCTCGAGCCGCGCCAAGCAGTCCGGGGGGCGCAGGACTCGTCAGGTGCCCCCGCCGCCGCCCGAGCCCACCGAGACTCCTGAGGCCGCGGAGGACGAGGTCGAGCTCGATGACGACCTCACCGACGAGCTGAGCGACGCGGTCGACCCCGTCGACGAGGTCGACGACCTCGACGACCTCGACGAGAGCGCCGCCGACCAGGGTGAGGTCGTGGTGCCCGGCATCGGCGGACTGCTCTTCCAGGCACCGCCCGCCGCCCCCGCCCCGGCCCGCCGACGCGCCCCCGTCGAGGCCGATGACGACGACGAGGACGACGAGCCTGAGGCCGGCGGCAACCGTGGCCGCAACCGCGGCGACGAGCGCGGCGAGCGTTCCGACGACACCTCCGACGCCGGCGACGGCGACTCCGACGACGACGACTCCGACGACGAGGACGGCGGCGCCGCCAAGCGTCGCCGCCGCAGCCGCGGTGGCCGCCGCCGACGCAAGTCCGGTGGGGGCCAGCAGGGTTCCGACGACGACTCGTCCGACGACTCCGACAACGACAGCGACCAGTCCGACGAGGCCGGCGACGGCGAGTCCGACGACGAGAACGGTGGCTCGGGCACGACCCGACGTCGTCGCAGCCGCCGCCGCGCGGGCGACGGGTCCGGCGGACCCACCTCGACCGACGACCCCGAGAACACCGTCGTCCGGGTCCGTGAGGGCCGCTCCGCCGAGGACGAGATCACCGGTGTCACCGGATCGACCCGTCTCGAGGCGAAGAAGCAGCGTCGCCGCGAGGGCCGCGAGGCCGGTCGTCGCCGTGCGCCCATCGTCAGCGAGTCCGAGTTCCTCGCCCGTCGCGAGGCCGTCGACCGCCAGATGATCGTGCGCCAGCACACCGGCTCCGGTGCCGGCTCGAACGCTGCCACCGACACCTACACCCAGATCGCGGTGCTCGAGGACAAGGTCCTCGTCGAGCACTACGTGGCGCGGGAGTCCCAGACCTCCTTGATCGGCAACGTCTACCTCGGCAAGGTGCAGAACGTCCTGCCGAGCATGGAGGCCGCGTTCGTCGACATCGGCGCCGGCCGCAACGCCGTGCTGTACGCCGGTGAGGTCGACTGGTCGACCCTCGGCAACGGCAAGGCTCGCAAGATCGAGGACGCCCTGACGCCGGGCCAGACCGTGCTGGTGCAGGTCTCGAAGGACCCGGTCGGCCAGAAGGGCGCCCGTCTGACGAGCCAGATCAGCCTCCCGGGCCGATTCCTGGTGTTCGTGCCGGGCGGGCAGAACAACGGCATCTCGCGCAAGCTGCCCGACACCGAGCGCGCCCGCCTCAAGACCCTCCTCAAGGAGGTCCTGCCGGAGGACGCGGGCGTCATCGTCCGCACCGCCGCCGAGGGCGCCACCGAGGAGCAGCTGACCCGCGACGTCACGTCGCTCAAGGCCCGTTGGGACGACATCGAGCGCAAGGTGGCGGCCGGACGTGCCCCCGAGCTGCTCTACGCCGAACCTGACCTCGTCATCAAGGTCGTCCGCGACCTGTTCAACGAGGACTTCTCGTCACTCGTGGTCGAGGGCCGTGAGGCCTGGGACAACATCTCGAGCTACGTGGGCCACGTCGCCCACGACCTCGCCGACCGGCTCACGCTGTGGGAGCCCAGCGACGACACCGCGCCCGACGTCTTCGCCGAGTACCGGGTCGACGAGCAGATCCTCAAGGCGCTCGACCGCAAGGTCTGGCTGCCGTCGGGAGGATCGCTGGTCATCGACCGCACGGAGGCCATGACGGTCGTCGACGTCAACACGGGCAAGTTCACCGGCTCCGGGGGCAACCTCGAGGAGACCGTCACCAAGAACAACCTCGAGGCGGCCGAGGAGATCGTCCGTCAGCTCCGCCTGCGCGACATCGGCGGCATCATCGTGATCGACTTCATCGACATGGTGCTGGAGTCCAACCGCGACCTCGTCCTGCGTCGCCTGGTCGAGTGCCTCGGCCGCGACCGCACGCGTCACCAGGTCGCCGAGGTCACCTCGCTGGGCCTGGTCCAGATGACGCGCAAGCGCATCGGCACCGGACTCCTGGAGTCCTTCAGCACCGACTGCGAGCACTGCAAGGGCCGGGGCGTGCAGCTGCACGCCGAGCCGGTCGAGCCCCGCAAGGACGACGGACGTCGTCGCGGCGGGCGCGGCGGACGCGGAGCCCAGAACAGTGGTGCCCAGAACAGTGGTGCCCAAAACGGTGGAGCCCAGAGTGGTGGCGCCCAGCAGTCGGGCGGCCAGCAGTCGAAGAGCAGCAGCAACGGCTCCCGTGACGAGGCCGACGGCGACACCGCATCGGGCGATGACGCCAAGGACGCTGTCGCGAAGGACAACGGCAACGGCAACGGTGGCAGAGGCGGTGGCCGGAACGGCCGCGGCCGTCAGCAGCCCGCGAAGGACGCCGAACAGGCTGCCGACGAGGCGTCCGCGGACGAGCTCGCGGCCGTCGACGCGCCGACGTCCGACGTCGAGGCCGCCACGCAGCCCCCCGCCGAGTCCGGCGACGAGTCGGTGCAGGCCCCTGTCCCGCCCGCACCGGAGCCCGACGAGGCGCCGGCCCCGCCGGCCCCTGAGGCCACCCCGGAGTCGGGTGTGACCGAGCCGGAGCCGTCCGACGACGCCCCCGTTTTGACCGAGGAGGGTCAGGCTCCGTAGACTTGACCGTCGGCGTGCACACGGAGCTTTCGTGACGCGCCCCTCTGATTCGGATGCGCCGTCCGCGCGCATCAGTCCCGCAAGGCTTTCGACGAAGGAATTCCCCGTGGTGTACGCAATCGTGCGCAGTGGCGCCGGCCAGCAGAAGGTGGCCGTCGGCGACGTCATCGAGATCGACCAGGTGGCCTCGGCCGCCGGCGAGTCACTCTCGCTCCCCGCCGTCCTCCTGGTCGACGGCGACACCGTCACGACCGATGCCGCCAAGCTGGCCAAGGTCAGCGTGACGGCCGAGGTGCTCGGTGGCACCAAGGGCAAGAAGATCATCATCCAGAAGTACAAGAACAAGACCGGGTACAAGAAGCGCCAGGGGCACCGTCAGAAGTACACCCAGGTCAAGATCACCGGACTCAAGTAGAGGACCTGACACATGGCTCACAAGAAGGGCGCGGCGTCCACCAAGAACGGCCGCGACTCCAATGCCCAGCGACTCGGCGTCAAGCGCTTCGGTGGTCAGGAGGTGAACGCCGGCGAGATCATCGTCCGCCAGCGTGGCACCCACTTCCACCCCGGCACCAACGTGGGCCGCGGTGGCGACGACACCCTCTTCGCGCTGTCGGCCGGTGCCGTGGAGTTCGGCACCAAGCGCGGCCGCAAGGTCGTCAACATCGTCCCGTCGTCGGTCTGATCCGGCGCTGACGCAGAGCTCTTCCTGCAGGAGGGCGGTCCGCCAGGTGCGGGCCGTCCTCCTGCTTCTTTCTTTCCACGTATGACACCGAGGAGGTGACATGGCGATCCCCAGCTTCATCGACCGCGTGACGCTGCAGGTCTCAGGCGGATCGGGCGGCCATGGCGTCGCCTCGGTCCACCGCGAGAAGTTCAAGCCCCTCGGGGGGCCCGACGGCGGCAACGGCGGCCACGGCGGTGACGTGATCCTGCGGGTCGCGGCCGACGTCACGACGTTGATCGACTACCACCACGAGCCCAAGCGGGCCGGCGGCAAGGGCATGCCCGGCGCGGGCTCCAACCGCAGCGGCGCCAACGGCGACGACCTCGTGCTCCCGGTGCCGGACGGCACGGTCGTGCGCGACGCGGCCACGGGCGAGCAGCTCGCCGACCTGATCGGTGTCGGCACCGAGGTCGTCATCGCGGCCGGTGGCCGCGGCGGGCTCGGCAATGCAGCGCTCGCCTCCTCCAAGCGCAAGGCCCCCGGCTTCGCGCTGAAGGGTGAGCCCGGCGACGAGCTCGTCGTCACCCTCGAGCTCAAGGTGGTCGCCGACATCGGCCTCGTGGGCTTCCCCAGCGCGGGCAAGTCCAGCCTCATCGCGGCGCTGTCGCGAGCGCGCCCGAAGATCGCCGACTACCCGTTCACGACGCTCGTGCCCAACCTCGGCGTCGTGACGGCCGGTCAGACCACGTTCACCGTCGCGGACGTGCCCGGCCTGATCGAGGGTGCCAGCGAGGGCAAGGGCCTCGGTCACGACTTCCTGCGTCACATCGAGCGGTGCGCCGCCCTGGTGCACGTCATCGACTGCGCCACGGTCGAGCCCGGCCGCGACCCGTTGACCGACCTCGACATCATCGAGAACGAGCTGGCGCGGTACGCGCAGGCCACCGAGACCGATCTCCAGGACCGTCCGCGCCTCGTCGCGCTCAACAAGACCGACGTCCCGGACGCCGCCGAGATCGCGGAGTTCGTGCGCGCCGACCTGGTCGCCCGTGGGCTGCGGGTCTTCGACGTGTCGGCCGCGAGCCACGCGGGACTGCGCGAGCTGAGCTTCGCGATGGCCGACATCGTGAACTCGCGCCGCGACGCCGCGCCCGACGCGCCGCCGACCCGCATCGTTCTGCGTCCGAGGTCCGAGACCGGCGTCGACGCCGAGTTCACGGTCGTCCGCAAGGGTTCGGAGGACGCGCCCCAGTGGGTCGTCCGGGGCGAGAAGCCCAAGCGGTGGGTGCGACAGACCGACTTCTCCAACGACGAGGCGGTGGGCTTCCTGGCCGACCGGCTCAACCGTCTGGGCATCGAGGACCGCCTGCTCAAGCTGGGTGCGGAGGCCGGCGACGACGTCATCATCGGTGGCACGGGCCCCGAGGACGACGGCGCCGTGGTGTTCGACTTCGATCCGCAGACCCCGGTCGGCGCCGAGGTCCTCGGCCCGCGTGGTGGCGACCTGCGGTTCGACGAGAACGACCGCCGCACCAACCGCCAGCGCCGTGACGACCTGGCGGCCAAGAGGGCCGCTGAGGCAGCGGCGCGCGAGGTGCGCACGTCGCAGCCCGACCAGGACTACTTCGAGTTCTACGACCTCGACGACGAGGACGCGCTCCATCCCGATGCGCCGGCCAGCCCGGCCGCGACCGACGCGGGAGTCGTCACCGACGCCGCCGAGGCCGAGGGGACCGAGGAGACCGACGCGCGATGAGCCGCGTGGTCGTCAAGATCGGCTCGTCGTCCCTGACGACACCGGGCGGTCACATCGACCCCGACCGGCTCGAGAGCCTGGTCGAGGCGCTCGCGGCCGCTCGCCTTCGCGGTGACGACGTCGTCCTGGTCAGCTCCGGCGCGATCGCCGCGGGCCTCGGTCCGCTCGGGCTGCCCGAGCGACCGCAGGATCTCGCCACGCAGCAGGCTGCGGCCAGCGTGGGGCAGGGCGCGTTGATGGCGGAGTACTCCAGCCGCTTCGCCGTCCGGGGCCTCACGGTGGGCCAGGTCCTCCTCACGGTCGACGACGTCACCCGGCGCAGCCACTACCGCAACGCGCACCAGACGTTCGCCAAGCTGCTCGAGCTCGGGATCGTGCCGGTGGTCAACGAGAACGACACCGTCGCGACCAGCGAGATCCGGTTCGGCGACAACGACCGGCTGGCCGCGCTGGTGGCCCATCTCGTGCACGCGGACCTCCTCGTGCTCCTGTCGGACGTCGACGGGCTGCACACGGCCCATCCGTCCGAGCCGGACTCACGTCTGATCCCCACCGTGTCGGGTGAGTCGGACCTCGAGGGGGTCGACATCGCCCGGGTGGGCTCGGCCGTCGGCACCGGAGGCATGGTCACGAAGGTGGAGGCGGCACGCATCGCCACGGCGGCGGGCATCCCGGTCGTGCTCACGCGGGCCGACCGCGCTGCCGCCGCGCTCGAGGGTGCGGCCGTGGGCACCCGGTTCGCCTCGACCGGCAAGCGTCGCTCGTCCCGCTTGCTCTGGCTGGCCCACGCCAGCCAGACCAAGGGTGCGGTCGTGCTCGACGACGGCGCCGTCCGTGCCCTCACCGAGCGAGGTGCCTCGCTCCTGGCGGCCGGTGTCACGGGCGTCACCGGCGACTTCGCCGCGGGTGACCCGGTTGACCTGGTCGACTCCGGCGGCACGGTCGTCGCGCGAGGCCTCGTGAACTTCGACAGCGGCGAGCTGCCCAGGCTCCTGGGCCGCTCGACGGCCGACCTCGTGGCGGACCTCGGCCCGGACTACGACCGTGAGGTCGTCCACCGCGACGACCTCATGATCCTCGGAAACGCCCGCCTGTCGTAGCCGCACCCCGCCGTGGGGTTCCCCGGTCGTGGACCGTCGGCTGCCCTACGCTCACGCCCATGACCCGCACGGCGGCTCGCGCGCTGCTCACGGGGGCGACCGACCCCTCGGGGGCCGGCGCCCCCGACTGGCCCTACGTGCTCTTTCTCGCGCGCCGGTACCGCGAGGCCGTCACGCTCGTGGAGGGTGGGGCGCCGACGGGGGAGCCGGTCGCCGACGCGGTGCGCGACCTGGTGGCGGCCGCGTGCCTCGCGCGTGCGCCCCAGCACCTGGCCGGGCCGCTCCCGGCGAACCCGGGCGACGCCGCCTTCGTGCGATACCTGAGGGCCGAGACGGCCATGACGGCCGGGCTGGTGGCGGAGTCGGAGCGCTTGGCCGTCGTGGCGGCCGGGACGACGCCGCCGGACGGCCTCTGGCACCTTGCGTGCCGCCTCGTCAGGGCGCGGGCCCTGGCCTTCCTGGGTCGGCTCGCCGAGGCGCGGCACGAGGCGGAGGCGGTCCGCCTCGAGATGCTGCGACGTGACTGGCCGGCCACCGCTCTCGTGGCCGAGGCCGTCGAGACGTTCGTCGCGGCCCACGCGGGTGACGTTCCCCGGGTGGAGCTGTGGACCGAGGCACTCCGGGTCCGGGTCCCCACGGTGCGCACGTTCGCCGAGCAGATGGCCCACGTCCTGGGAGCCCTCGCCCTGAGTGCCGCGGGTCGTCCCACAGCGGCAGCCGAGCTGTTGTTCACGTCGTGCGGGGGCCATGGAGTGCCGGAGCTCCCACTGTTCGCCCGCGCCTACGCGATCGACGTCATGGTCGAGGGAGCGCTCGCCAACGCCCAGGTGGCGGTCGCCGCCGAGTACGTCGGTCTGGCCGACACGCTGCACGTGTCCGACCACCCGATGGCCGAGGCGGCCCTGCACCGGGCACGCGCCCGTGTGGCGGTCGTGGTCGGTGACCTTCCCGCGGCGAGCGCCCAGGCGCAGGCGTCGGGGGAGCGGGCCGGCGAGGTCGGGGGAGCCCTGTACGTGCTGCGTGCGCGGATGCTCCGCGCGGTCGCGGAGCAGGGCAGCGGTGACGCCGAGGCGGCTGCCGAGACGGCTCGCCTCGCGAGCGAGGCGGGACCGGACGAGGTGACGGCCTGGTTCGAGCGCGAGCTGGCGACGACGGGAGCCGCGCCGCGGCCGGTGCCCGGGATCGGGTGGGACCAGCTGGACGGGCGCCGCCAGCTCGTGGCGCGGCTGGCGGCGCTCGGGCGTCGCAATCGCGAGATCGCCGAGCTCATGCGGGTCTCGGTCAAGACCGTCGAACGTGACGTCTCCGAGATCCTGCGGCTCCTGTCGGCCCCACGACGGGTCGACCTGGCGCGCATCGTGCCCGTCGGGGGCGGCCCCGCGCCGGCTCCCCGCGCCGCTCTGACCGTGCGCCAGCGCGAGGTCGCCGCGCTGGTCGCCGAGGGGTTGACGAACGCCGAGGTCGCCGACTCGCTCGGTCTGTCGGTCAAGGCGGTCGAGAAGCACGTCTCGGCCATCTTGGACCGGCTCGGCGTCGACTCCCGCACCGCTGTGGCCGCCGTGGTGCGCGCGGAGACGGCTGGGCCCCCCGGCGACGGCGGCGCTCCGCTGGCTCCTCAGCCCGCCTAGGACCCAGTGAGACCCCGATTCTGGGACGTTCATCCAACCTCGGTGAGCGGCGGATCGTGCGGTCGTGGTTTCGGGGTCCACCGGTAGAGGATCGCCGCGAGTCGGCCGTTCGGGAGGCCTGACCACGCCGACTGGGGGACGACGTGAGCATGTCCAGGATCGCGAGCACTTCCACGTCCGCACGAGCTCAGCACAGGAGGTCGAGGTGACGGCTGCCGGCCAGCGACAAGGACCGAGCCTGCGTCTGTCGAGCCGCGACGTCCGGGCGGCCCAGGCGTCGGCACGCCTCGCTCGCGCGAGCTGCGTCGGTCGCGAGGCCGAGTGGGCCGAGGGCGAGCAGCGCTGGATGGAGGCGCGGTCCGTCGACGAGGCCCTCGTCGCGGCAGCCCCGCTCATCGAGGTCTGCCAGCAGTGCCCCGTGCTCGCCGCCTGCACGCAGTGGGCCGAGATCGACCGCTACACCGGCGTCGCGGGCGGCCGGCCCTACGTGCGTGGCGTCCACCGCCCGTACGCCTGGGTGCACCGACGCGATCAGGAGCAGGAGGAGCAGGACGGGCGCGCTGGACGGCGAGCCCAGTAGCTGATCCGCCCGAGGTGCCGCGGCATAGGATTCGCCCATGAGCCTGTTGTCCGACGACCTCTCCACGGCGATCCGCGACGAGGTGCACGCGACCGCCCGCCGGGCCGGCGAGGCATCGATCGAGCTGGCCACCGCGACGCGCGCCACGAAGGATGCTGCACTGCTCGCGGCGGCCGACGCCCTCGTCGCCGCGACGGACCGGATCATCGAGGCGAACGACCTCGACGTCGAGACCGCCCGCGCGGCCGGCACGGGGGAGAACGTCGTCGACCGGCTCCGGCTGGACCCTGCCCGGGTCGCCGCCTTCGCGCAGGGCGTGCGCGACGTCGCGGCGCTCCCCGACCCCATCGGCGAGGTCGTGCGTGGCTCGGTGCTGCCCAACGGTCTGCGGCTGACTCAGATCCGGGTCCCGATGGGCGTCATCGGCATGATCTACGAGGGCCGACCCAACGTGACGGCGGACGCCGCGGCGATCTGCCTGAAGGCCGGCAGCGCGGTCGTGCTGCGCGGCTCGGCGTCGGCCGCTCGTTCCAACGCGGTCATCGTCGACGTCATGCGCGGCGCGATCGAGCAGGCCGGCCTGCCCGCGGACCTGGTCTCGCTGCTCCGGAGCGACGACCGGGCCTCGGCCACCGAGCTCATGCGCGCCCGGGGCCTGGTCGACCTGGTCATCCCGCGCGGCGGTGCGGGACTGATCCGGGCCGTCGTGGAGGAGTCCACGGTGCCCGTGATCGAGACCGGCACCGGAAACTGCCACGTCTACGTCGACGCGGACGCCGATCTCGCCATGGCGCTCGAGATCGTGCTCAACGCCAAGACCCATCGCACGAGCGTGTGCAACGCGGCGGAGTCGTTGCTCGTGCACCGCGACGTCGCGGACGCGTTCCTGCCGAAGGTCGTCGCGGCCCTGCGGGCCCACGACGTCGTGATCCACGGCGATGCCGCGTTCCGGGCGACCGACCCTGCGGTCGTGGAGGCCACCGACGAGGACTACGCCACCGAGTACCTCGACCTCGAGATCTCGGCCCGTGTCGTCGACTCGGTCGACGACGCGGTCGCGCACGTGCGGCGGTTCTCGTCGGGCCACACCGAGGCGATCGTGACGCGGTCGGCGGCCACGGCGCGTCGGTTCACGCTCGGCGTCGACTCCGCCGCGGTCATGGTCAACGCGTCCACGCGGTTCACCGACGGCGGCGAGTTCGGCTTCGGTGCCGAGATCGGCATCTCGACCCAGAAGCTGCACGCGCGTGGTCCGATGGGCCTTCCGGAGATGACCACCACGACCTACGTCGTCGAGGGCGACGGCCACGTCCGCTGACCGCGGCGTGCTCGGCCGCCGGCGCTGGTAGATTGATGCCCATGCTTTCCACGATCCTGGTCGCCGCGGCTGAGAACTCCGAGCACGCCGAGGAGGCCGGCCTCAACCCGTACATCTTCGGTGCGGTGGCCCTCGGCATCCTCTTCACGCTCCTGTTCATCCTGCTGGCCTTCGGCAAGGGCCGCGAGCACACCTGAGCGCGAACCACGCCCCGCAACGACCCTCTGCCCCGCGGCGGAGGGTCGGTGTCATGGGTGGCACGTTCGACCCCATCCACCACGGCCACCTCGTGGCCGCCAGTGAGGTGCAGGCGACGTTCGACCTCGACGAGGTCGTCTTCGTGCCCACGGGGCAGCCGTGGCAGAAGGCCGACCGCGAGGTGTCGCCGGCCGAGCACCGCTATCTCATGACCGTCATCGCGACGGCCGCCAACCCGCGGTTCGAGGTCAGCCGGGTCGACATCGACCGCAGCGGCCCGACGTACACGGTCGACACCCTCACCGACATCGCCCGGCAACGTCCCGACGCCGACCTGTTCTTCATCACCGGGGCCGACGCCATGGCCCAGATCCTCACGTGGCGCGACCACGACGAGATCTTCGAGCTCGCCCAGTTCGTGGCTTGCACCCGTCCCGGGCACGACCTCGACGAGTCCATGCTCGCCGACCTCCCGCAGGGACGCGTCACGGTGCTCGAGATCCCGGCCCTCGCCATCTCCTCGACCGACTGCCGCGACCGTGTCCGCAGTGGTCAGCCCGTCTGGTACCTCGTGCCCGACGGCGTCGTCCAGTACGTCGCCAAGCACGAGCTCTACGCCTCCACCGAAAAGGGAAGTCCTTCCTCATGACCGCCACCGAGCTCGCCCTCGATTTGACCCGCATCGCTGCGGCGGCCGCGACCGAGAAGTCGGCCACGAACGTGCGCGCCTTCGACGTCTCCGACCAGCTCTACATCACCGACGTGTTCCTGATCTGCTCCGTCACGAGCTCCACGCAGGCCCGGGCTGTGCAGGACGAGGTGGAGGACAAGCTCCGTGAGCACGGTGCCAAGGCCGTGCGCCGTGAGGGCGCCCGTGAGGGCCGGTGGATCCTGCTCGACTTCGCCGACATCGTGGTGCACGTGCAGCACGTCGAGGAGCGTGAGTTCTACGCGCTCGAGCGGCTGTGGCGCGACTGCCCCGAAGTGGCTGTGAAGTGAGCGAGCGCCAGCGAGTGATCATGACGGAGCAGCGAATGGCGCGATTGCCTATCGTGCACTTCTTCCAGGTGGTCGCGCCATGAGCCGTCAGGTCATCGTCTGGCGACACGGGCGCACGGAGTGGAACGTCGCGGGTCGGGTGCAGGGCCAGACCGACACCCCGCTCGACGAGGTGGGCGTGCAGCAGGCCGAGGCCGCCGCGCTGCGCCTGGCGGCCCTCCAGCCGCACCGCATCGTGTGCAGCGACCTGCAGCGTGCCCGGCACACGGCCGAGGCGCTGGGCCGGGTCGCCGGTGTCGAGGTCGAGCCCGACGAGCGGTTCCGCGAGATGAATTTCGGTGCCCGCGAGGGCCTGACGTGGCACGAGTCGTTCGAGAAGTTCCCCGTCGCCATGAAGGCGTGGATCGATGGCGACGAGTCGCAGATCCCCGACACGGAGACCCACCTGGAGGCGGGTGAGCGGTTCGCCGCCGCACTGCACGAGGAGCTCGCGAGCCTGCCGGCTGACGAGACCCTCGTCGTGGTCGCCCACGGCGCGGTGATCCGCACCGGCGTCTGCTCGTTCCTGGGGTTCCCGCAGTCGACCTGGCGCACGTTCGGGGCCCTGAGCAACTGCTCGTGGTCGGTCCTGACCGAGTCCGGGCCCCCGCAGCACCGGTACTGGCGGCTCACGGAGTGGAACGCCGGCACTCTCCCCGAGCCAGTCATGACCGACGACGACTGACCCGGTTTGGTGCTCGCGGGGGGCATCTACTAAGGTTGGTGATCGGCCTTCGGGTCACCCACAGCGGGGCATTGGCGCAGTTGGTAGCGCGCTTCCATGGCATGGAAGAGGTCAGGAGTTCGAATCTCCTATGCTCCACTCGCAAGCGAAGGCCCCACGGCATCCGTGGGGCCTTCGCTTTTCTCATGAGCCGTCGTGGGGTCTTCGCTTGCGAATCAAGGTTGGGGATTCGGGGAGGAGCGAGCCCTGGCGAGCGACGGAGTCTCCTATGCTCCACCTGCACGCTGCGTCGTGCGGCCGCACAACGGCCCACCACCCCCAGGAGCTCCCCATGATCGCCACTGCACTCGTCCTGACCGGCGCCGCGGCGCTCCTGCACGTCTTCATCTTCTACCTCGAGTCCGTCGCCTGGACCACGAAGGCGCGCGGCGTCTTCGGCACCACGGCTGCGGAGGCGGAGGCGACGAAGGAGATGGCCTTCAACCAGGGTTTCTACAACCTCTTCCTGGCGATCGTGACCGTCGTGGGCATCGTGCTCGTCGCGGTCGACCGGCGGGACGCGGGAGCGGCTCTCGTCCTGGCGGGAGCCGGTTCCATGGCTGCCGCGGCGGCGGTGCTGCTGCTCACCTCGCCCGACAAGCGCGGTGCCGCGCTGAAGCAGGGCGTCCTCCCGCTGGCCGGCGTGGTCGTGCTGGTCGTCGATCTGCTCAGCTGACGGTGTCAGGTCCACGCTGTGCGTGGGCGACGGCCGCGGCCACGAGTCCGGCGAGCACGAGGACTCCCAGAGCGGCTTGCAGGCTCACGAGGTCGGAGAGGCCACCGATCGCGGGTGACGTGACCAGGAACCCGATCCGCATGAGCCAGCCGAGGATCGCGATGCCGGTGCCCTCGGGGAGACCCGGGATGCGTCCGGCCGCGGCGAAGGCGGCCGGCACGAGCGTCGCGCTGCCGAACCCGGCCAGGGCGAAGCCGGCGAAGACCAGCGGGTAGGTGGGCGCCGCGACCACCAGGACCCCGCCGATCGCGATCAGCAGACCGCCGCTGCGTGCGACGGGGGAGCGGCCCCACCGGTCGGTCATGGGGTCGCCGAGGAGGCGGCCGACGAACTGGGCGCCGATCGCGACCGTGAGACCGAGCCCGGCCACGGCCGCCGGGGCGCCGGCATCGCGGCCTAGGTAGAGCACCGACCAGCTGTTGGCGACCTCCTCCACGGTGGTGCCGGCGACGGCCAGCGCCACCAGGGGGAGCAGCAGTCGCCACGGACGGTGCCGCGGGGCGCCGGACTCGGACGACGCACGCTCCTCCTCGGCGCGAAGATCCCGACTCACGTCGGACGGCACCTCGGCGAGTCGGCAGGCGACGATCGCCACGACCGCCCAGAGCGCGCTGTTCGCGACCATCTGCGTGGACACCGCGACGTCAGCGGCCACCGCGCCGGCTCCGATCACCCCGCCGGTGGCGGCACCGATCGACCACAGCGCGTGGAACGAGTTGACGACGGACCGCTCGCGCCACTGCTCGACCAGCACGCCCTGGACGTTCTGGGCGGCGTCGACGACGGCGTCGGTGGCGCCGGCCAGGAGCATCGCGGCCATGTACAACGCCACCCCGAGACCGGCGTCGGCGCTGACCCCGGCGACGGCCATGCCGGCCGCCAGCGCCACCGAACCCACGGCGTTGGTGCGCAGCGTCCCGAACCTGCGGATGACCCGACCGGCCAGCGCGGCGGCCAGCAGCGCACCGGTCGGGAAGGCGACCACGACGAGCCCGAACTCGCTGTTGCTCAGCGAGAAGGCGTCCTTGATCTCGGGGTACCGCGGGAGCAGGGCGGCGAACAGGACGCCGTTGGTGAAGAACATCAACGACACGCCGAGGCGGGCCCGGCGAGGCGTGGGGACGCCGGAGAAGCGCATCGGCGTCCTACAGGACCAAGGCGAGCACGATCACCGGTGGCAAGGACACCAGGGACGCGATGCTCGTGACCATCGTCATGGTCTTCAGGGCGCCCTGCGTCGTCAGGTTCAGCAGCGACTTGAACATCCAGAAGAAGTTGCTGTTGACCTGCAGGGCGAACATCGCGCCCGACGCGATCGCGAGGCCGATCGCGACCGGCGCCACACCGGTCGAGCCGACGACGGGGCCGATGATGCCGGCGGCCGCGATGGCCGCAACGGAGACCGACCCGATCGCGAGGTGGAGCAGCGCCGCGATGAACCAGGCCAGCAGGATCGTGATGACGACGGGCGCCCCGGCATCGGCCGAGAACAGGCTTGCGAGGGTCTGGTCCATGCCGGTGGCGGAGATGACCTCGCCGAGGGACCCGCCGATGCCGGTGATCAGGAGGATCTCGCCGGTGGTCTTGAAGCCACCGGACAGGGCCTCGTCAGTCCTGTCCCGCCCCGACCTCCAGCGCGAGAGCGTGTAGGCCCCGAGCAGGCCGATGAAGAGAGCGACCGCGGCGTTGCCGAGGAAAGCGATGAAGGGCGTCGAGAAGCCGGCGACGTCGGCGACCGCCCCGAAGGCGATGAGCACCAGCGGCACGAGGATCGGCAGGAGCAGCACGCCGAGCGGCAGTCCGGAGTCGGCCTCCGCGGGAGTCGCCTCCTCCTCGACCTGCGCCTCGTCGCGCGCCTCGGGCTCCTCGTCGGTCTCGGGGTTCCAGTACCGGGTGCGCAGGAGCAGAGCGAAGATCGCCGTCGTGAGGATCGCCGTGATGGGTCCGAACAGCGTGCCGTAGAGGAGGTACTCACCGAGCTTGACGTCGAGCAGGCTCGCGATCGAGACGGCGGCCAGGCCGGGGATGACGAACACGTAGCCCGCGAAGATGCCGGTGCCGATGGCGCCAGACAGCAGTGCCAACCCGTTGCGACCCACGTGCGGCGCCGAGGTGCGGGCGAGGGGAGCCGCCAGCACGACCTGCACGTCGACGTAGATCGACGGGAAGATCGTCGAGAGCGCCGCCGTGAGCGCGTACGGCAGGCGGCGCGGCCCCACGGCGCGCAGCAACAGGTGCACGAGCTTGCGGAAGGCCCCGAGCGAGTGCAGCAACGCCCCGATCGCGACGCCGAAACCGATCAGGAGACCGACGTCGGCCATGATCGAACCGAACCCGGTCGTGATGGCCTCGACGGTGTCGACGAACCCGACTCCGGACGCGAGGCCGAGGTACAACGAGGCGATGACCAGCGAGATCACCGGGTCGACCTTGACGACGATGATCAGGCCGATCGCGAGCACGATCGCGATCGCGGTGTGCAGGACCTCCATGCCACTTCCCCTGGTGCAGACGCGGATCGAGCGCCGGTGCTGCGACCCGGGTCACACCCTGCCAGAGAGTCGGCGTACGCGAGAGTAGCCACTGGGGGACGTCGCTGCCCTGTCGCTCGGGACAGTTCCGTGAAAAAGTTCCGGTCAACGTGTCGATCCGGTGCCGGCCCGTTCGACGTAGGGGTGAAGGGCGAACCGATCGCCCACAGCGAAGGGGAACACCATGAGCAAGTACATGCTGATCATGCGCAACTCGGCCGAGGCCGCCGCTGCCTCGAAGGAGATGGACTTCGAGGAGATCATCAACGCGATGGGCGCGTACAACGAGTCGATGATGAACGCGGGCGTCATGGCCGGCGGGGACGGTCTCACGGATCCGTCCGAGGGCTTCGTCGTCGACTTCTCCGGCGAGCAGCCCGTCGTGACCGACGGCCCGTACGGCGAGGTCCACGAGCTGTTCAACGGCTTCTGGATCCTGTCGGTCGCGACGAAGGAGGAAGCCGTGGAGTGGGCCAAGCGATGCCCCTTGGGCCCCGGATCCAAGCTCGAGGTGCGCCGCATCACCGACGAGTCGGACTTCGAGGACTTCGCGGACAACGAGTACGTGCAGAAGGAGGCCGGCTGGCGCGAGCAGCTCGGCACGGACTGATGCCATGACCAACCCCGTGGCGGTGCCAGACGAAAGGGGGGCGGCGCCGGAGAGTCTCTCCCGGACCGTCGACGCCGTCTGGCGCATCGAGGGCGCGAAGGTCGTGGCGACGGTCGCGCGCATGACCGGCGACCTCGCCATGGCAGAGGACCTGGCGCAGGAGGCCGTCGCCGAGGCGCTCGAGCAGTGGCCGGAGTCCGGGGTGCCCCGGAACGCGGGCGCCTGGCTCACCGCGGTCGCCAAGCGTCGCGCGATCGACGGGTTCCGACGCCGGGAATGGCTCGACGCGCGGCACGAGGCGATCGCGCGGGACCAGGACGAGTCGGCCGAGGACGTGTGGGAGCCGATCACCGACGACGGTCTGCGGCTCCTGTTCACGGCCTGCCACCCCGTGCTCTCGCGCGAGGCGCAGGTGGCGCTGACGCTCCGGGTCGTGAGCGGCCTCGGCAGCGACGAGATCGCCCGGCTGTTCCTGGTCCCGACGCCGGCGATGCAGCAGAGGATCGTGCGGGCCAAGCGCACCCTGACGGAGGCGCGGGTGCCGTTCGAGGTGCCGGACCACACCGAGTGGTCCGGGCGGCTGAGCGCCGTGTTGAACGTCGTCTACCTGGTCTTCACGGAGGGGTACGCGGCGACGTCGGGGGAGCGGTGGGTGCGTCGCGAGCTGGCTGACGAGGCGCTGCGCCTCGGACGGCTCGTCAGCGCGCTGGTGCCGGGGGAGCCGGAGCCGTGGGGCCTGCTCGCCCTGATGGAGATCCAGTCGTCGCGCTTCGCGGCGCGGACCGACGCCTCCGGATCGCCGGTCCTGCTGGGCGACCAGGACCGTCGTCGCTGGGACCGCAACGCCATCACCCGCGGCCGGGCCGCGCTCGCGCGCTCCGACGCCCTCGGGCGTGGTCGAGGCCCGTACGCCCTGCAGGCCGCGATCGCCGAGTGCCATGCCGTGGCTGCCTCGGTCGACGAGACCAACTGGGACCGCATCGTGGTGCTCTACGAGGCGCTCGGACGGGTCGCGCCGAACCCGGTGGTCGACCTCAATCGCGCCGTCGCGGTCTCGATGGCCCAGGACGCGGCCGCGGCCCTGGTCATCGTCGATGACCTGGTGGCTGCCGGGGCGCTGAAGGGCTCGCACCTGCTCCCGAGCGTGCGTGGTGAGCTGCTGGCCCGCACGGAGCGCCGGGCGGAGGCGCGGGCCGAGCTGCTCGTCGCCGCGTCCCTGGCGCGCAACGACCGCGAGCGCGCCGTGCTCGAGGCGAAGGCTGCTGCGCTGCCGCTCACCGATTCTTGATCGCGCAGTCCGCGCAAGATGTGGACACTTCGGCACCATGCGATGCCGTGATCACGTGCGGAAGTGTCCACATCTGGTGGGTCAGGCGAGGGCGGGGTAGTCCGTGTAGCCCTCCGCGCCGCCACCGTAGAAGGTCGACGGGTTCGGCTCGTTGAGGTCGGCCCCCTGCTCCAGGCGCTCGGCCAGGTCGGGGTTGGCGATGTACGGACGTCCGAACGCGACGGCGTCGATGAACCCGGCCGCGAGCAGGCGGTCGGCCTTCTCGGTCGTGTAGGCGCCCGCACCCACGATCGGACCCGCGAAGGCCTCGCGCAGCGAGACGCGGAACGAGTCGTCGAGCTCGGGGCCCCCGACCCAGTCGGGCTCGGAGAGGTGCAAGAAGGCCAGCCGGCGCCGAGAGAGCTCGCGGGCCAGGTGCAGACCGGTGTCGCCACCCTCGAGGTCGTCCAGACCGTTGAAGGACCCGATCGGCGAGACCCGGACGCCGACCCGGTCGGCGCTCCACGCGTCGACCACCGCGTCGACCACGTCGAGCGCCAGCCGGACCCGGTTCTCGACCGGTCCGCCGTACTCGTCGTCACGATGGTTGCTGACCTCGCTGATGAACTGGTGCAGGAGGTAGCCGTGGGCGGCGTGGACCTCGACCGCGTCGAATCCCGCCTCGCGGGCGTTCTCGGTGGCGCGGCGGTAGTCCTCGATCGTCCGGGCGATGCCCTCGGCCGTCAGGGCCTGCGGGGTCGGGCAGTTGACGCGGGTCGGTCGTCCGTCCTCGCCCCGGACCGTGGTGCGGTTGCGGTACGGCACGGCCGACGCCGAGACGGGCGGCTGGCCGTCGTGGAACGACTCGTGCGAGACGCGACCGACGTGCCACAGCTGGGCGGCGATCCGGCCGCCGGCCTCGTGCACCGCGTCGGTGATGCGTCGCCAGCCGTCCACCTGCTCGGCCGAGTAGATGCCGGGCGTGTCCATGTAACCCTTGCCCCACGTCGAGACCTGCGTGGCCTCGGAGACGATCAGGCCGGCGCCGGCCCGCTGCGCGTAGTAGTCGCGCATGAGGTCGTTCGGCACGTCGCCGGGCGGCGTGGCCCGCATGCGCGTCAGGGGCGCCATCAGGACGCGGTTGGGGAGCTCGACGGCTCCGAGGGTCACGGGGGAGAAGAGGCTCGGGGTCACGTGGTCATACAACCTCCTCGTCCGTGGGGGGTATTCCCTCGGTCCCGGGGCCGGCCACCTCGGCCAGACCGTCCTCGGTGAGCTCGAGCCACCGATCGATGCCGAGCCTGGTCAGGAACGCGTCGTCGTGACTCACGACGACGAGTCCGGAGCGGCTCGACGACAGCGCCGACACCAGGGCTTCGACGGAGTCGAGGTCGAGGTTGTTGGTGGGCTCGTCGAGCACCAGGAGCTCGTGCGCCGGGTCCGCGAGCAGGAGTCGAGCGAGGGCGACCCGGAACCGCTCGCCGCCGGACAGGCTGCCGACCGGTCGCGCCACCTCGGCATCGCGCAGCAGGAACCGCGCGAGCTGCCCGCGCACCCGCCCCGGCGGCGCCTCGGGGCAGGCGGCCCGGACCGTGTCGAGCACGCTGAGGTCGTCGTCGAGGTCGTCGAGCCGCTGGTCGAGGTGACCGATGCGCTCGGTGGACGCCACGGCCCGCACCTCGCCCGCGGGCTCCGCGCCGTCGACGAGCTGGCGGAGCAGCCGGGTCTTGCCGATCCCGTTGCGCCCGAGCAGGGCGATCCGCTCGGTGCCGCGCAGCTCGACGACGGTGTCACCGCTCGTCAGCTCGACGAGACGTCGCCGGGGTGACAGGCCGGGGTCGGGCAGGTCGATCCGGATGGACCGGTCCTCCCGCACCGCACCCGCCGCCGCGTCCACGGCCCCGCGGGCCTCCTCGATCCGGGCCTGCTGCGTGCCGCGCACCTTGGCCATGGAGTTCTCTGACTTGAACTTGCGGGTGTTGAGCAGGATCTTCGGCACCCGCTTCTCGCGCGCGGCCTTGGCGCCTGCCTTGCTGCGGTGCGCGAGTCGCGTCTCGACCTCCTGGCTCTGGCGCTTCTCGGCCCGCAGCTTCTGCTCGGCGGTCCGCAGCGTCTGCTCGGCTGCCTCCTGCTCTGCGGCCAGGTGCTCCCGCCAGGCGGTGAACCCGCCTCCGAACGTCGTCAGGCCCCCCGCGTGGAGCTCGGCCGTGGCGTCCATGCGGTCCAGGAGGGCGACGTCGTGGCTCACCACGATCAGCGCGCCCGGCCAGTCGGACACGAGGTCGTGCACCCGGACCCGCGTGCTGCGGTCCAGGTTGTTGGTGGGCTCGTCGAGCACGGTCACGTCGGCCGCGGCCTGCCGCAGGCCCGTGAGGGCCGCCAGGACGATCTCGCCACCGCTCAGCGTCGTGAGCGGTCGCTCGAGCGTGAGGGAGGACAGGCCGATGCCGGCGAGGTCGGCGGCACACCGCTCGTGGACGTCCCAGGCGTCGCCGACCGCGTCGAAGTGCGACGGCTCGGTGCTGCCGGACTCGATCGCAGCGAGGGCCTCGACGACCGATCGAACACCGAGGAGGTCCGCGACCGTCGCGTCGGACAGACGGTGGACGAACTGGTCGAGGTGTGCCACTGTCCCGTGGACCGTGAGGGTGCCCGCGCCGGGGGCGAGGTCGCCCCGCACGAGGCGGAGCAGGGTGGACTTGCCGACGCCGTTGGCGCCGACCAGGCCGGTCCGACCTCGGCCGAACGTGCCGGAGACGCGGTCGAGCACGGTCGTGCCGTCAGGCCAGGTGAAGGTGACGCCGTCGAGCACGACGGCAGGGTGGAACGAGGACATGAGGCTCCCGATGGGTCAGTCGAGCGCTGACCGTGGAGCCCCTCCCGCGAGAGGGGTGGATCGACGACGTCAGCGCGTGGAACGCGGCAGATGACGATCGGCGAGCTTCACCTGAGACCTCTTCGTTCGGGAGTGGGACAGGTCCACGGTACGCGGACCACGGGGGCGTGGCCACCCCCGTGCGGCGAGGGTCGGCACGAGATCTCCCGCTCGCGACCGTGACCTACGTCACGTCACGCCGTTGAGAGGGCGTGGACATCTCTCGTCGTTCCGTGATCCAGAGGGGCGCTCTGGGCGCCGCCGTCGTGGTGGGCAGCCAGGTGCTCGGACCACTGGCCGCCCGCGCCGTGTCGCCCGCCCGCGACGCCCTGCGCCAGTCGGGCACCGTCGCGCGCAGCACCCTGCAGTCGACCTTCGGCGTCGGTGGCCCGAACGCGCGTGGCTACCGCAACGTCGTGATCGCGGCTCCGGACCCGCACGTCGTGCGCACCGACCTCGGCATCGCCGCGGGGGCGGGGCGTGCCACCGGGCGCGTGCACAAGGCGACGTTCGTGCAGCTCAGCGACGTGCACGTCGTGGACCACCAGTCACCGGCGCGTCTGGAGTGGTTCGACCGGTTCGACGACCCCGGCACCTCGGGCGCGCCCACGATCGGCCTCTTCAGCTCCGCCTACCGACCTCAGGAGCTCCTCTCCGCCCAGGTCGCCGAGGCGATGGTGCGGGCGATCAACGCGCTCGGCACGGGGCCGGTCCTCGGCCAGTCCCTGCAGTTCGCGATCCAGACCGGTGACAACTCCGACAACAGCCAGCTCAACGAGGTCCGGTGGAACATCGACGTCCTCGACGGTGGTCCGATCACGCCCGACAGCGGCGACCCGAACCGGTACGAGGGCGTCGCCGACCAGGACGCCCTGACCTACGACACCCACTACTGGCACCCCGACGGTTCCCCGCCGGGCCGGGCCGACGACGACTACCGCGGGGACTTCGGGTACCCGACCGTCCCGGGCCTGCTCGACGCGGCGCGGGCCCCGTTCGACGCCGAGGGGCTCGGCGTCCCGTGGTACTCGGTCTACGGCAACCACGACGGGCTGGTGCAGGGCCTCTTCCCCGCGGGCACCGTGCCGTTCGGGCTGATCTCCACGGGCAACGTCAAGATCGTGTCGCCGCCGCTCGGGGTCTCCCAGGCGAACCTGCTCGACGCCGTGACCCGGCTGGACCTCGGCATCCTCCTCCAGGGCCTGACCCTGGGACCCGGAGCCCGGCTCGTGACGGCCGACCAGAGGCGCCGGCTGCTGACCCGCAAGCAGGTCGTGGCGGAGCACTTCACCACGAGCGGCACGCCCGTGGGCCACGGCTTCACCGCGCAGAACCGCACGGCCGGCACGGCCTACTACACGTTCGACCGTGGTGACGTCCGCATGGTCGTGCTCGACACGGTCAACCCCAACGGCTACTCCGACGGATCGCTCGACGACACCCAGTTCGCCTGGCTGAAGCAGGTCGTCGACGGCACGACCGACAAGGCCGTCGTGCTGTTCAGCCACCACACGTCCGACTCGATGGGCAACTCCCTGCAGGCGCTCGGGGGCGACGTGCGGACCCGGGTCCTCGGACCCGCCGTCGTGAGCTACCTGCTGGGCAAGCCGCAGGTCATCGCCTGGGTCAACGGCCACACGCACAAGAACCGCGTCATCCAGCACCCGCGGGCCGACGGCTCGGGTGGCTTCTGGGAGATCAACACCGCCGCCCACATCGACTTCCCGCAGCAGGCGCGTGTCATCGAGATCGCCGACAACGGCGACGGGACGTGGTCGATCTTCGGCACCCTGCTCGACCACGCGGCACCGGCGGCGTTCGACGGCGACCTCGACGATCCGGTGTCGCTCGCAGCGCTCTCCCGCGAGCTGTCCGCCAACGACCCCCAGGCCGACCTCGTGGCGGCGCGGGGCGACGTCGCCTCGCGCAACGTCGAGCTCCTCGTGCAACGTCCGCCGGGAGTGCCCGGTTCAACCACGACGGTGCCCGGCACGGTCACGACGCCGGCGCCGACGACCCCCGCCCCGGCACCGTTGGCCGGCATCCAGGGCGTCCTGACGTCGCTGTTGAACACCCTCACCGGGGGACTGTTCGGCCTGAGGCGCTGACGGCTGTTGGTCCGGCCCGGCGGACAGCGGGGGACAAGCGGCCACGGACCAAGAGCGGGGCGGCCTCCGCCGTCACCCAACTGCCCGAGTTACGGAGTGAACAAGGCAGACGGTGACATCGCACGGCACATGTGCCGTGCGATGTCACCGTCTGCCGTGCCCTGTGTCGCTGAGCCGTCGGATGCGGCACCCGGAGGGCGATCGCCTCCTGGTCCATGCCGCTCGTCGGTCACAACGGGAGGCCGTCACCTGTACGTGGTTTCGAGGCTCGTGCGCCAGAGCGCACTCGCACCTCAACCGGCGGATCCTACGACTCCTCCGTCAGCAACGCGCCGCGCTCGGCCCGGCGACGTCGCTGCTCGACCGGGTCGGGCACGGGGACGGCGGCGATGAGCCGACGGGTGTAGTCCTGCGTGGGTGAGCCGAGCACGCTCTCGCGCGGACCGACCTCGACGAGCCGGCCGTGCTGGAGCACCGCGACCCGGTTGGCCAGGGAGTCGACGACCGCCAGGTCGTGGCTGATGAACAGGCACGCGAACTGGAGTCGTTCCTGGAGCTCACGGAACACCTCGAGCACCCGCGCCTGCACCGAGACGTCCAGGGCGGACGTCGGCTCGTCGGCGATCAGCAGATCGGGGTCGAGAGCGAGGGCCCGAGCCAGGGAGACGCGCTGCCGCTGGCCGCCGGAGAGCTCGTGGGGGAACCGGCCCGCGTGCTCACCGGTCAGCTGGACGTCCTCGAGCAGTCGGTGGACCCGCGCCTGGACCTCGGCCGACGGGAGGTCGGTCTGGGTGCGCAGGGGCTCGGCGATGCAGTCGCCGACCGAGAGCCTGGGGTTGAGCGAGGCCGCGGGGTCCTGGAACACGAAGCCGAACCGACGCCGCAGCGGCCGCAGCCGGGCGTCGCTGATGCCCGAGACCTGGTGCCCCGCGACCGTGATGCTGCCGCTCGTGGGCTGCTGCAGGCCGACGGCGGCCCGACCGATCGTGGACTTGCCGGAGCCCGACTCGCCCACGAGGGCGAGCACCTCGCCCTTGCGGACCTGCAGGGAGACGTCGTCGACGGCACGGAAGGTCGGGCGACCGAAGCCTCCGGGGAAGTCGACGACGAGGCGATCGACGTCGAGCACGAGGTCGCTGGCGGGCGCCTCACCCGGTCCGGTCTCGCGTCCGAGGTGCGGCACGGCATCGAGCAGCGCCCGCGTGTACGGGTGCTCCGGTGCCGAGAAGAGCTGGTCGACCGGGGCCTGCTCGACGATCGAGCCGCGGTACATCACGACGACCCGGTCGGCGACGTCGGCGACGACCCCCATGTTGTGCGTGATGAGCACGATCGCGGTGCCGAGCCGGTCGCGCAACGAGAGCAGCAGCTCGAGGATCGCGGCCTGCACCGTCACGTCGAGGGCCGTCGTGGGCTCGTCGGCGAGGATGACGTCCGGCTCGCACGCGATCGCCATCGCGATGACGACCCGCTGCTTCTGGCCCCCGGAGAGCTGGTGCGGGTAGTGGCCGATGCGTTCGGACGGGTCGGGAAGGCCCACCAGGCCGAGCAGCTCCACGGCGCGCTTCCTCGCCTCGGCGACGGACACGTCCCGGTGGGCGCGGATGCACTCCACGAGCTGCCAGCCGATCGTGCGCACCGGCGTGAGCGCGGTGGACGGCTCCTGGAAGACCATCGAGACCTCGTCGCCCCGGATCGACCGCATCGCGTCGCCCCGGCGGCCGATCAGCTCGCGCGGCTCGTCGCCCGGCGTGCGGAGCACGGCGGACCCGTCGACCGTGGCGGTGTCGGGGAGGAGCCCGAGGATCGCCCGTGAGCTCACGGACTTGCCGGACCCGGACTCGCCCACTACCGCGACGACCTCACCCGGGTGCACGTCGAAACCGATGCCACGGACGGCGGTGACGGGGGCGCCGTCGGTGCGGAACGACACCGAGAGGTCGCGGAGCGAGAGCACGGCGAGTCGTTCCGCGGGCGGTGACCCCGCCGACCCCGGCGACCCCGGTGCCGGGGCGGCGGCCGACGCGGCCTCGGCCGGGTCGACCGCCACCAGGTCGGCGACCTCCTCGGCGTCGTGGCCGTCGGTGCCGCCGCGCGTGCGCAGGAGCGGGTTCCAGATGTCGTTGAGGCTCTCGCCGACGAGCGTCACGCCGAGCACGATCAGCACGATCGCGAGGCCCGGGAACGTGCCCGTCCACCAGATGCCGGACGCGGCGTCGGGGAGCGCCTTGTTGAGGTCGTAGCCCCACTCGGCGGCGGCCGACGGCTCGATGCCGAACCCGAGGAACCCCAGGCCCGCCAGGGTCAGGATCGCCTCGGACGCGTTGAGGGTCGCGATGACGGGGAGCGACTGCGACACGTTCGAGAACACGTGACGGCGCAGGATCCGCGGGGTGCGGACGCCGACGACCCGCGCGGCGTCGACGTAGGGCTCGGACTTCACCGCCAGGGTCGCGTTGCGCACGACGCGGAAGTACTGCGGCACGAACACGACCGTGATCGACAGGGCCGCGGCGAAGATGCCACCGAAGGCGCTGCTCTGCCCGCCCGTCAGCACGATCGAGACGACGATCGCCAGGAGCAGCGAGGGGAACGAGTAGAGCGCGTCCATCACCAGCACGAGGACGCGATCGAGCCATCCGCCGAGGTAGCCGGAGACGAGTCCGAGCGGTACGCCCACGAGGCTCGACAGCACGACGGCGAGGACGATGACCTCCACCGCGGTCCGTGCCCCGAACACGACCCGGGAGAGGACGTCCTGCCCGCCCACCGTCGTGCCGAACCAGTGCGCCGCGGACGGCCCCTGCTGCGTGCCGAACCTGACGCCGTCGGCGTTGCGCACGGCGTCGAAGTCGTAGGGGGCGATCCACGGTGCGAACAGCGCGACCACGACGAACAGCGCCATGAGACCGAAGCCGAGCAGCAGCATGAAGCGTTGCAGGCCGTGCGACTGGCGCACGACGGCAGGGACGGGGAGAGCGAGGCGGCGTGCCATCAGAACCTCACCCGCGGGTCGACGATCGCGACGATGACGTCGATGAGGAAGGACGTGATGCCGACGATCAGCGCGATCAGGGTCACGATGCCCTGGACCGCGAGGAAGTCGCGGGCGATCAGGTACTCGGAGAGCTCGTAGCCGATGCCCTTCCACTCGAACGTGGTCTCGGTGAGGATCGCGCCGGCCAGCAGCATCGCGATCTGCATGCCCATGACGGTCACGACCGGCACGAGGGCCGTGCGGAACGCGTGCTTGCGCACGACCCTGCGCTCCGAGACGCCCCGGGCCCGCGCCGCCGTGACGAAGTCCGCGCGGAGCGTCTGCAGGAGGTTGACCCGCACGAGGCGCAGGAACACGCCACCGGTCAGGAGTCCGAGCGCGACGGCCGGCAGCACCGCGTGCTGCAGGACGTCGAGCACCATGTCGGGGCTGCCCCAGAGGATCGCGTCGAGCAGCATGATGTGGGTCTCGTGGTCACCGCGGGAGAGCGCGAGCTCCGTGGACGTGCTGGCCCGACCGGACGACGGCCACCCGAACGGCGTGAACGCGAGCTTGAGCAGCAGGCCGACGAAGAACACCGGCGCCGCGTAGACCAGGATCGCGCCGAGTCGCAGCACGACGTCCGGGAAGCGGTCGCGGTGCCGGGCCGCGAGACGGCCGAGCGGCACGCCGACGGCAAAGGCCACGATCAGCGCGTAGACCGAGAGCTCGAGGGTCGCGGCACCGTTCTGGACGAGGATGTCGGAGACCTTGCGGTTGTCGGTCAACGTCGTGCCGAAGTCGCCGCGCAGGATGCCGCCGAGATACTCGAAGTACTGCGTCAGCAGGGGCCGGTCGAGGCCGGCCTCGGCCTTGCGCTCGGCGATCTGGGCCGGGCTCAGACGACCGCCCTGGGCGGCCTGGATCGGGTCGCCGATGACGCGCATCAGCACGAACACCAGCGTGACGAGGAACCACATCATCGGCACGATGAGGGCCAGCCGCACCAGGAGGTACCGCGCGAGCGGGTTCATGCGGCCGCGCCGTGGCGCCTCCGCGCTGGGGGGACCGGACGACGGCAGCTCGGCGGACCCGAGGACTTCGGCGGAGGACATGGGCGGGCGCCCCTTCGGACTGGTGTCGGACGAGGTGGGGGACGGGCCCGACGGACCCGCCCCCGCTCCCGACCGGCCTACTGGGACAGCGACGTGAACCGGAACTTGAAGGACGGGTCGAGCGTCTCCTCGACCCCCTTCACGCCGTCGACCGCGATCGCGACCGAGGCGCCCGTGAGCAGCGGCAGGAAGGGCACCTGCTCGGCGAGGCGCGTCTGGATCTGGGCCAGCGTCGCGGCCCGGGTGGTGGGATCACCGTCGGTGCGCTCCGACTCGAGCAGCGTCGTCATCTCGGGGTCGGAGTGCGGCGTGCCGTCCTCGTTGTAGTGCGAGTTGGTGAAGTTGCCCGCCTTGTCCTCCGAGTAGGGGCTCAGGAACGGCGACAGGTAGTTGTCGGCGTCCGGGAAGTCGGGGAACCAGCCGAGCTGGAAGACCGGGTAGCCGTCTGCCGGGTACTCCTCGGAGTAGGTGGTCCACTCCGTCGACTGCAGGTTGACCGTGAACAACCCGGTGTCCTCCAGCTGACGCTTGATCGCGTTGTACTCCTGGTCGGAGCTCGAGCCGTAGTGGTCGGGGTTGTACTGCAGCTGCACCTCGACCGGCGTCGCGACACCGGCGTCGGACAGGTACTTCGTGGCGGCATCCAGGTTCGGCTCGGCGCCGTAGAGCTCCTTGAACGCCTCGGTGGCCCCCGTCTGGCCCTCGGGCACCATCGACCACGCGGGCGTGTAGGTGTCCTGGTAGACCTCGGTCGACAGCTCGGCGCGATCCACCGACGAGGCGACGGCCTGGCGCACTGCGAGCTTCTGCTCCGGCGATCCGCCGGGCATCGTGTCGAGGTTGAACACGACGTAGCGCAGCTCGCCGCCGGCGCCCTGGTGGACCGTGATGCCGTCGGCCTTCTCGAGGTCGGCGATGTCGGTCGGCGTGAGCGAGCGGTACGCCACGTCGATCGCCTTGTTCTGGATGTCGAGCTTGAGGTTCTCGGACTTCGCGTAGTACTTGAGCGTCACGACGTCCTCGGCCGGCGTGCCGTACGTGCCGTCGTAGTCGGGGTTGGCCGTGAACTCGGCGAGCTCGTTCTTGTCGTACGACGAGATCGTGTACGGACCGGAGAAGCCGTTCGCCTCGACCGCCTCGTCGTCGGGCAGGACCTCGTCGGCGGGGTAGGTGTCCTCGTCGACGATCGGCCCGGCCGAGGTCACGAGGATCTGCGGGAACGTCTGGTCGTTGGGGGAGTTGAGCGTGAACTTCACCGTGGTGTCGTCGACGGCCTCGACCGACGCCATGTTGCCGAGCAGCGAGGCGGGGCCGTTGGCGTCGTTGATGTCGACGATGCGCTGGAACGAGAACGCGACGTCGGACGCCGTGAGGTCGTTGCCGTTCGCGAAGGTCAGCCCCGACTTCAGGGTGCAGGTGTAGACCGTCGGCTCGGTGAAGTCGCAGGACTCGGCGGCGTCGGGGGCGAGCTCGGTGGAGCCGGCGGGGAAGTTGAGCAGGTACTGGTACACCTGCGTCTGCACCGTCATCGATCCGTTGTCGTAGGAACCGGCGGGGTCGATGGAGACGACCTTGTCGGTGGTGCCGACGATCAGACCCGTGGCCTCGTCACCGGAACCACAGGCGACGAGGGTGGCGGCCGAGACGGCAGTGGTCAGCGCGATGGCGGCGCCGCGGCGCAACGACATACGAACTCCTCATGAGAACGAGCCCGCCCGTCGGACCCGAGTCCTCGGAACCGTAGCCAGCCGGGCGGGTGCCTGGGGAGGCCTGCGAGGTTGCAAATGGGTGACGTAGGCAACTTGTCACCTGGTCGCGGGCCGAGCCGAACGCGTCGCGGCCTCTAGAGTGGCCCGGTGTCGAACGAGACTGGCGCCAGCAGCGTGTCGACGGTGCGCCGCGTCGTCGTGATCGTGGTCGCCCTGGTCGCGGCGGTCCAGCTGTTCGGCGTCACGTTCATCTCGATCCCTCCGCAGTCGGCACCGCCGGGCACGCGAGCGGCCGCCGAGCTGGTGCTGAGCTCGTACTTCGAGGAGGAGTGGAAGCTCTTCGCGCCCAGTCCCGTCAATGCCGACCGCGACCTGATGGTGCAGGCGGCCTGGCGCGACGGTGCCACGGTCACGACGGGGGAGTGGGTCAACCTCACCGCGATCGACGACTCGGTCGTGACGCACTCGTTGGGTGCTCCGCGCTCGGCCTACCTGACCGCGCGCCTGGCCGGTGGTCTCGACGCCGTCTGGTCGAACGTCAGGAACGAGGTCCGGACGGGCGTCGCGGACGCGTCGTCGGAGTCCGAGCCCCTCGACGCCGCCGACCTGTTCCGCCTCCTGGGCGCCGACGACGTCACCGGCCCGGCCCGCGACCTCATCGTCGAGCGCGACCAGGGGGCGACGACCTACCTGACGGACGTGTTCCGGACGCTGGAGCCCGACCGCGACCTGGTCGCGGTGCGCTACGGGACCCGTCTCTCGACGGCACCCACGTGGGAACGACGCCACGACGCCGAGAAGTCGGTCGGGCCGACGACCGAGGGTCCGTGGCGCATCCCCGCGAAGGACGACCCCGAGCGCCGTGGCAGTGTCGCCGCCTACCTGGAGCGGAGCTCGTGAGCGCCGTGGCCGACCGGTTCACGCCACTGGTCGACCGGCTCGTCGGCTCCCTGACCTCGCACCGGTGGTCGACCTACGGTCTCGCGGCGACCCGGATGACCTTGGCCGTCACGATCCTGCTCCAGCTCGCCGTCGGGTTCGCCGACCGCCAGTACATCTGGGGCGTCGGGCACCGGTGGGCCGAGCCGTTCCACGAGCGCCAGGCCGTGCTGACCTGGCTGCCGTGGCTTCCCGCCGGTCCGCCGTGGGTCACCGACCTCGCCGTGCTCGCGTCGGTCCTCGCCGGTGTGGCGCTGCTGCTGGGCTGGCACACCCGCACCGCGTGCATCGCCACCTTCGTGCTGTGGGCCGTCATGATCGACGCGTCGCCGATCCTGCGGTCGGGCGCCGAGGACGTCGTCCGGCTGGTGCTCTTCTACCTGTGCTTCAGCGACAGCGGTGCCGCTGCGTCGTTGGACGAGCGTCGCCGGCGCCCGAGCGGCCGCGAGAGGCCGGCACGCTCACGTGAGTGGTTCACGATCCTGCTCAACAACGTCGCCGTCGTGCTGATCGCGCACCAGATCGTCATGATCTACGTCGGCTCGGCGCTGTGGAAGTTCGACGGCCCCGCCTGGATCGACGGCACCGCGGTGTACTTCCCGCTCCAGGTCAACCAGTACTCGCCATGGCTCGACGAGCTTGGCTGGCTGTACGAGTGGTCGCCGTTCGTGCACGCGGCCACGTGGAGCGCCATGGTCATCCAGCTGGCCTTCCCGCTCCTGCTGCTCGACCGGCGCACCCGGGTCCTCGGATTCGTCCTCGTGACGGGTACCCACGTCGGGATCGGCGTCCTGATGGGGCTCATGTACTTCTCGCTGGCGATGATCGCGGCCGACGCCGTGCTGATCAGCGACGCGACCTGGCGGCAGGCGGCCGAGGTCGTCCGTAGGCGGGGAAGACGTCGGGATGGGGACCCCGCAGGCGTCGCGCGCGGGAACGCCGGGGCCTGACCCTGTGACCCATGCCATGCCGAGCGGTTCCGGAGGGGTGGTCAGGGTTCCTGAGAATGTGGTTAAACTGTCGACCGGACAGGGCAGTCCTTGCGGATCGTCCTGCCTGTCGCCCGGGCGGGGAACAACCCTGCGCCCCACCCGAACGTATGGACTACGAGGAGCACTCCCGAATGAAGCACATCGGCAAGAAGGTGATTGGAGCCGGCGTCGCGACGCTGCTCGTCACCTCCGTGGCCAGCCTGAACGCAGGCGCCGCCATCGTCACTGACTACAAGTCCTACGCGGAGGCGCAGTACGTCGCTGCCGGTGGGGCGCTCCTCGGTGCGGATCTCGTCGATCCGCTCGGCGACTTCCTCGAGGGTGGCGGCTTCGGCGCCGACACCGAGGGCGCTGGCGCGATCGCTCGTGTCGACACCGCCGCCGGCACCCCCGAGACCGTCGGCCCGGTCTACACCGAGTCGCCGCTCGACTTCCTGGGCCAGCTCACCGGCCCCGTGGGTGACCTCCTCGGTTCGCTGAGCACGGGCGCCGTGGGCTCCTTCGCGCTCGCCGACCAGGCCGACTCGATCGCCGCCTCCGGTGCGGTCACCAACGACGGCCTCGTCGACCTCGACACCGTCGACCCCGACGGGTTCGGCCACGCCGAGCTGTCGCTGACCGGTCCGGGCGCTCCGCTCGCGGGCCTGGAGGCCCTGGCCAACGTCACGCTCGACCTGGGTGCCCTCGGCTCGCAGACCTCGATCGTCGACGGCCAGGCGCTGCACGAGTACGAGGTCGCCGGCGGTTCGCTCGAGATCTCGCTGCCCGTCCTCGCGACGCTCCTCGACCCGGTCACCGGCCTGGTCACCACGCTCGGCGGCTTCGGTCTGGTCACGGGTCTCGACCAGGTGCTCGCCTCGCTGACCACCCTCACGGGTGAGGGCCTGGTCATCGACCTGACCGACGGCACCATCACGGTCGACATCGACGACCTGCTGGTCGCGACGACCGGCAAGGCGCTCAACGACCAGCCGGCCAACACGCAGGTCCTGCCGCTGATCATCAACGGTGTCCTGGGTCAGCTGCCCGGCCTCGCCAGCAGCCTTGCCGACGACGTGGTCCCGTCGCTGGGCGCTCTCACGATCGCCGGCCTCCCGCTCGGCGACGTGCTCGCCGGCATCGCCGGTCCGCTCGTCCAGGAGATCATCAACACGGCCATCAACCCGCTGCTCACCACGCTGGCCGACAGCCTGTCCGATCCGATCGAGCAGCTCTTCACCGCGCTGCAGCCGCTGGTCGACATCCGCGTCAACGTGCAGGAGTCCAACCCGGGCAGCTACCTCGGCCTGATCGAGGACCGTCTGCTCCCGCAGCTCGGCCTGACGTCGACCGACGGCATCTTCTCGACCACCGCGATCCGTGTCGCCCTGCTGGGTGATGCGGGCGAGGAGGCGCTGTCGATCAACCTGGGCAACTCGCTGGTCGGTCCGAACTCGACCAACACGTTCGACGACCAGACGAACGCGAACGCTCCGGCGAACGCCAACGCGCCGGCCAACGCGAACGCTCCGGCCAACGCGAACGCCCCGGCGAACGCCAACCTCAACGGCAACGGCGGTCTGGCCGACAAGTCGGTCGACACCCTGCCCAGCACCGGTGCGTCGAACCTGTGGCCCTTCTGGCTGCTGGGTCTGCTCCTGGTGGCCCTGGGTGCCGCTGCGATGATCAACGAGAAGCGCCGCGAGTCGGCCCTGCTCGCCTGATCGACCGCACTGCCTGACCGATGCCGGTGACCTTCGGGTCACCGGCATCGGTCATGTCCGGCCATGGCCGGAACTCGACCTAGGATGGAGCCCATGCCCGCTGACGCACCCGAGGTTCACGTGACCCGGTGGCAGAGCGGGATCATGCTCACGATCGCCGTCGTCGTCATCGCGCACTCGGCCGTGGTCGGTCTGTGGCTCAGCCCGTCGAGCCCGATCCGGGAGACCGTCGGCGACAATGCCCTCGCGTCCTACGTCAACCCGTACTTCCGCCAGTCCCCGACCACGGTCGACCCGGGGCTGCAGCGGGCCGACGAGGCCCTGCTGGTGCGCGCCCGCGTCCTGACCCCGGACGGCGAGACCGTCGAGACCCCCTGGGCCGACGTGACCGCCGACCTGGAGGACGGGGGTCTCCTGCGGCCCCGCATCGACCGTGCCGCACGATCGTTGGCGACCAACCTGAACGTCGCGATCACCTCGTTCCCCGACGAGGCTCGACCCCTGGTCGAGCAGGACCTCGTGGAGGAGGAGCGGGCGTCGCGCCAGGTCGCGATCGAGGCCGAGGGCGCGTCACCGTTCCAGGCGCAGGTCTTCTTCGCGAACTGGGCCATGGCGACCCAGTTCGGCACGCTCTACAGCACGGCCCTGACCGACGGCACCGTCGAGCAGGTGCAGATCCGAGTCGGCCTGCGGCGCGTTCCCCCCTACGATGACCGAGGCGACGCGACGGTCGACGAGGAACCGTTCGTCTGGGTCACCCTGGGGTGGCGCGACGCGATCGCCGGCAACGAGCAGGCCCAGCGGGCCTTCGACGACTACGTGGGGGGTGACGACGGTGCGTGACACCTGGTGGGTGTTCGTCGACGCCGTGATCCGCGCCCGGGAGGCGGCCGAGCGGTGGCTCTTCGGTGGTCGGCACGCGTTGGTCGCCCTGGGCCTGTGCCGCATCCTGCTTGGCCTCAGCGTCGTGCTGACGCTGGTGGTCAACTTCTCCGACCGCACGCTGTGGGTCGGCAACGCATCCGTGTGGGCCGAGCCCGCCCGTGACGCGGTCGACTTCCCGGAGCTGTGGCTCGTCCGCAACGCCACCGACACCGTCGTCACGGTCGTGTACCTCGTCACGACGGTGGCCGCCCTGGCGCTCACGGCGGGGTGGTACACCCGTGCCGCCAACGTCGTGACCCTGGTCGGCTTCATCGCCGTGGTCGGCCAGAACCCCATGGTCGGCAGCGCGAGCGACAACGCCGTGCGACTGGCCCTGCTGTGGCTCGTGCTCACGAGCTCCGGGGACCGCTGCTCGGTCGACGCCCGCCAGCGGGCCCTGCGTCAGGAGGGCCTGGAGGCCGACCAGCGCGGTTTCGACTCCGACGAGGCGCTGCCACCCTGGCTGGGCGTCAGCCTGCACAACATCGGGCTGCTGGGTCTCGGCGTCCAGACCGTGCTGCTGTACGTCACGGCCGGCCTCGACAAGGTCGCCCGCGAGGCCTGGCGCTCGGGGGAGGCGCTCTACTACACGACCCAGCTGCCGGAGTTCCGGCCGTTCGGCGGGCTGTCGGACCTCGTGTCGGCCAGTCCGGTGTTCCTGGCCTTCCTGACCTACGTGGTGCTGCTGACCCAGCTGTTCTTCGCGCCGCTGATGCTGACCCGCGTCTCGCGCATCGTCGCGGTCACGGTGGCGATCGTGGCGAACGTGTTCTTCGCGATCGTGTTCGGTGCCGTCCCGGCCGCCCTGGCGATCATCGCCGTCACGCTGGTGGTGTTCCCCGACGACCTGCTGGAGGAGCGTGTCGACTGGCTCGCGGAGGTCACCGAGCCGCTGCGTCGCCGTGTCGAGGCCGTGTGGTTCAGGCTGAGCGACCCGTTCGTCGAGGCCTGGGACTCGGTGCGCGCCCGACGCACGCAGCGCCGGGAGCGCAAGGCCGAGGTGAACGCGGAGAAGGCGGCGCGCAAGGCCGCCGCCAAGACGGCGCGCCAGGGCACGCGTCGCGCGGACCGCGAGCCCGAGCCGGCCGACGCCGACTGACTCAGTCGCGGACCACGTCGGCCGCGGCGCGGCTGCCGGCCACGACCAGACCGATCACGGGGATCGTCAGCACCGCAGCCGCGGCGTTGAGCGTGCCGAAGTCCCGCCACGCCATGACGAGCCCGGCCAGCAGTCCGCCGGTCGCCCCGGCGACGTTCATGGCCAGGTCGGCGACGCCCTGCACGGCGGGTCGCGCCTCTCGGCTCACGGCCGTGGTGAGCATCGCGGCCGCGGCGATGACCGACATCGACCAGCCCACCCCGAGGAGCACGAGCCCGACCATGATCCGGGGCTCGGAGTGCCCGGCGGTGCCGGAGACCACGGTGGAGACCACGAGCACGACCTGACCGGCCACGACCAGGACGGGGGGCCCGATCACGTCGGCCAGCCAGCCGAACAACGGCGACAGGGCGAACATCCCGGCGATGTGGAGGCTGATCGTCAGTCCGATCATCTCGAGGTCGGAGCCGTGGTCCTCCATGTGCACCGGGGTCAACGACATGACCGAGACCATGACGGCGTGCGACGCGGCGATCGCCACGACGGCCGTCAGGGCCCGTCCGCGCAGGTGCGGCCAGGGCGAGACGCGGGCGGGCCGCGGCAGGCTGGCGTCGGGGGCGAGGGGGTCCGGGCGCACCAGGGCGAAGGTCATGAGTCCGGCCACGGTGAAGGCCACGGCCGAGAACACCAGCGGACCGGCGAGGTCAGGGATGCCGAGCGCCCCGGCCACGCGGGCGCCAGGCCGTGTGAGGTTCGGTCCGGCGACGGCGCCGACCGTCGTGGCCCAGACCACGATCGAGAGGGAACGCGCGACCGCTCGCGGCTCGGCGCGGTCGGTGGCGGCGAACCGGGACTGGAGGTTCGACGCGGTGCTGGCCCCGAACAGCACGAGACCGAGCAGCACGAGCACGAGCGAGTCGCGGTCGGCCCCCACGATCGACACCGAAGCGCCGGCGGCGCCGATCAGCCATCCGGTGGTGAGCGCAGGGCGTCGGCCCGACCGGACGGCCCAGCGCGCCAGCGGGATGGTCGTGAACGCGGCCCCGATCGTCAGCATGACCGTCGCGGTACCGGCCCAGCCCGAGGAGCCGCTGACGTCCTTGACCAGGAGCGCTCCGATCGCCAGCCCGGCGCCGTTGCCGACGCCGCCCACCACCTGGACCGCCGCGAGGGACCCGACGAGGCGTCCCTGCGGATAGGTCACGACGACCAGACGGTCACACGATCCGCGGGATCGAGCCAGAGCTGGTCGTCCGCGGTCACGTCGAAGGCCGCGTAGAACGCGTCGATGTTGCGAACGACCTGGTTGCACCGGAACTCCGGCGGCGAGTGCGGATCGACCGTGAGCCGGCGGACGGTCTCGGCGGGGCGCACCTTCGACTGCCAGGCCTGCGCCCACGAGATGAAGAATCGCTGGTCCGGGGTGAGCCCGTCGACGTGCTCGTCGCCCGGATCGGTCAGGCGGAACGCGCGGTACGCGATGCTGAGTCCGCCCAGGTCGCCGATGTTCTCGCCGATCGTCAGCGCACCGTTGACCTTCTGGCCGTCGGCGCCCTCGGGCGAGAGGTCGTCGTACTGGGCGACGAGGGCCGCCGTCAGCTTCTCGAAGGCTGTGCGATCGGCGTCGGTCCACCAGTTGCTCAAGGCCCCGGTGCCGTCGTACTGCGAGCCCTGGTCGTCGAAGCCGTGGCCGATCTCGTGGCCGATCACCGCGCCGATCGCGCCGTAGTTGACGGCGTCGTCGGCGTCAGCGTGGAAGAACGGCGGCTGCAGGATCGCGGCCGGGAAGACGATCTCGTTCATCGTGGGGTTGTAGTACGCGTTGACGGTCTGCGGCGTCATGTACCACTCGTCGCGATCGATCGGCGCCCCGATCTTGGCCAGCTCCCGGGCCGTCTCGACGGCCATCGAGCGACGGGCGTTGCCGAGCAGGTCGGTCGGGTCCGTCTCGAGGGCCGAGTAGTCCTTGAACTGCTCGGGGTGCCCGATCTTCGGCGTGAACGCCGCGAGCTTCTCGTGGGCGCGGGCCTTGGTCTCGTCGCTCATCCACGGCAGCTCGGTGATCGACTGACGGTAGGCCTCGATCAGGTTCGCGATCAGCTCGTCCATCCGCTCGCGGGCCGCGGCGGGGTACTCGGTGCGGACGTAGATGCGGCCGACGGCCTCGCCCATCGCCCCCTCGACGAACGAGACGCCGCGCTTCCAGCGAGGACGCAGCTCGTCGGTGCCGGACAGCGTGCGGCCGTAGAAGTCGAAGTTCTCGTCGACGAGGTCCGACGACAGGTAGGCGGCGGCCGCGTGCACGACGTTCCAGCGCAGCCAGTCGAGCCAGGCGGGCAGGAGCTCGGGCGTCAGGAGCGTCTCGAGGCCCTCGAGGAACGAGGGCTGGGCCATGACGACTTCGGCCAGGACCGGCTCGGGGATCTGGCCCGCTGCCGACCAGGCGGCGAGGTCGAACGACGGCACGAGCGCCTGCAGCTGCTCGAACGGCAGCAGGTTGTACGTCTTCTGGGCGTCACGGCACGCGACGCGGTCCCAGTGGTGCGCGGCCAAGCGGGTCTCGAGGTCGAGCACCCGCTCGGCCCGGGCGGGTGCGTCGTCCAGGCCCGCGAGGGCGAGCATGCGCGCGACGTGGCCGACGTACGCGGTGCGGATCTCGGCGAAGTCGTCCTCGCGGTAGTACGACTCGTCGGGCAGCCCCGTGCCGCCCTGGAACGCGTGGGTGACGTAGCGGTCGGGACGGCCACGGTCGGGACCGATGTAGATGCCGATCAAGCCGTGCGTCCCGGTGCGCTCGAGATCGCCCAGGAGCCGGGCGAATCCCGCGTAGTCGGTCAGCTCGTCGATGCGGGCCAGGTCGGGCTGCAACGGCGCGACGCCGAGCGCCTCGATCCGTTCGGTGTCCATGAACGACGCGAACAGGTCGCCGATCTTGCGCTCGTCGGTGCCCACCGGGGCGTCGGCGGCCGCAGCGGCCTCGATGATCTGCCGGACCTTGGCCTCGGCCTCGTCGACCAGCGTCACGAACGAGCCCGCCGTGGCGCGGTCGGGCGCGATGGGCGCCTCGCGCAACCATCGGCCGTTCACGTGGCGGAAGAGGTCGTCCTGGACGCGGATCTCGTGGTCCAGCTGCGCGATGTCGATGCCCTGAGTCACCTCGTTAGGCTACAGGCGTGTCGAGCACCTACCTGACCCGTCTGTCGGTCCTGCGGGCCGAGGATCTGGGTCCCTCGATGCGCCGCCTGGTGCTCGGCGGGCCCGAGCTCGACGACGTCGTCGCCGGGTGGAAGGGACACACCGACGCCTACGTCAAGATCGCCTTCCTCGCCCCGGGAGTCGACTACCCGGAACGCCTCGACCTGGAGCAGGTCCGCGCGACGATGCCGGCCGAGCACTGGCCGGTGCTGCGCACCTACACCGTGCGCCGGCTCGACGCCGAGGCCGGCGAGATGTGGGTCGACTTCGTCGTGCACGGCGACGAGGGGCTCGCGGGCCCGTGGGCCGCCCGGGCCCACGTGGGCGAGACGGTCCACTTCCGCGGACCTGGGGGCGCCTACCGACCCGATCCCGAGGCCGATCACCAGCTGCTGGTGGGTGACGAGGCGGCGCTCCCGGCGATCCTCGCGAGCCTCGAGGCCCTCGAACCCGGCCAGCGGGCCACCGCGTTCGTCGAGGTCGACGGACCCGCCGACGAGCAGGCCGTCGTCACCGCCGGCGACGCCGAGGTCTTCTGGCTGCACCGCGCCCCGGCGGGGGCTGGCACCACGAACCTCCTCGACGAGGCCGTCCGTGCCTGGCCCTGGCCCGAGGGGCGGGTGCAGGTCTTCGTGCACGGCGAGTCCGGTCTGCTCAAGACCGTGCGTCCCTACCTCGTCAAGGAACGAGCGGTCGAACGCCGCGACGTGTCGGTCTCGGCCTACTGGCGACGGGGAGAGACCGAGGAGGGCTTCCGGGCGTGGAAGGCCTCGGAGCGTGCCCGCGGCGAGGAGCCGATGATCCGACCCGGGTCCCCGTCGTCGTGACCGTCCACGCGTTGGTCCTTGCCGGTGGCACCGGCACCCGCTTCGGTGCAGGGACCCCCAAGCAGCTCCTCGACCTTGACGGCAGCACCGTGCTGGCGCACGCCGTCCGGCGGCTCGCGCAGCACCCGGAGGTCGACTGGATCGTGCTCGTGACCCACGCCGAGTCGGCGCGCGAGGCACACCGCGTGGCGGTGGCCGAGCCGAAGGTCGTCACGGTCGTCTCCGGTGGTCTCACCCGCGCCGAGAGCACGCGTCTCGGACTGGCCGCGATCCCTGAGCTCGCCGACGACGACGTCGTGCTGGTGCACGACGCGGCCCGGCCGCTCGTCACCACCGCGGTGGTCGACGCGTGCCTCGCCGGGCTCGTCGACCACGACGCCGTGACACCGGCGGTCGAGTCGGTCGACACGCTCGTCGAGGTCGACGCCGACGGCACGGTCCTGCGCGGGGTCGACCGCACGACGGTCCGCCGGGTCCAGACGCCGCAGGGTTTCCGTGCCGGCGTGCTGCGGCGCGCGCACGCGGCCGCGGCGCTCGAGCCGGGGGAGCCCACCGACGACTGCGGAGTCGTCCTGGCCCACGTCCCGGGTGCGCGGGTCGCGGTCGTCCTCGGCGACGAGCGCAACCTCAAGATCACCCGGCCGGCCGACCTCGACCTCGCTCGCCGCTGGCTCCACGAGGACTAGGGCTCACCGCTCAGTGGGGTAGGGCGGGCGGTACCTCGGCGGGATCCATGGGGCGCCAGGTGTCGTCGTGCCAGAGGCGCCGGCTCTCGCGGAACCCGCGGACGAGGTCGCCCAGGCCGCGCAGCGTGCGCTGCACGACGACCAGTCGGAAGACCTCCTTGGCGAACGTGAGCGCGGTGCCCAGGCCGAAGCCGAGACGGTTGAGCTTGCCGTGGAGGGCGAAGTACTTCCCGACGTAGGCCCGGTTGCGCATGACGTGGAACCGGAAGAGCGGGCTTCCGTCGTTGAGGTGACGCAGCCCCAGGTTGACCTGGCGCTGCTCGCGCTTGCGACGCAGCACGTAGGCGTCGACGTAGACGACGTCGGTGTGCTGCGCGGCGAGCCAGGCGTACGCGGCGTCGTCCCACGTGATGAAGAAGCGCGGGTCCGGGAGGCCGATCGTGCGCACGACGTCGGCGTGGATCAGCATGCCCTCGAAGGTGCCCGAGTTGGTGATCGCGTAGCCCTCGTCGTTGAAGGTGCGCTTGACCCCGTACGGCAGCGGCACGCCGAGGAACTCGTTGAAC